>CAUJJN010000225.1 GCA_963204905.1 Pseudomonadota bacterium | reverse complement strand
GAGATAGGCTTCCTGCACGATCGGGTTGCCTTTGATTTCTTCCGGGGTGCCTTCCACCAGAAGGCGGCCTTCCTGCAGCACGGTGACCTTCTCGACCAGTTCGAACAGCGCGTCCATGTCGTGATCGATGATGATCATGGTTCGGCCCTGGCTGATCGAACGAAGAAGCTTGACGGTCTCCACGCGCTCGCGCGGGCTCATGCCGGCAAGCGGCTCGTCGAGCAGCAACAGGCTTGGCGAGTTTGCCAACGCCAGGCCGATCTCGAGACGACGTTTCTCGCCGTAAGCCAGAACCGAAACCGGTGTATCGGCGCGTGCGGTCAGATTGACCATGGCGAGGGTCTGATCGACCTGTTCTGTCACGCCCGGCACCTTGTCGATGCGTCGGAACATGTCGAGCTTGAACTTGCCGCGAACTGCCGCGAGCACCGCGATGGTGACGTTCTCGCGAACCGTCAGGTTGCTGAAAAGCTGGTTGACCTGATAGCTCTTGGTCAGACCGAGTTGACAGACATCAGTAACGCTCTGGCCGGTGATGTCGTTGCCCTCGAACACGATCTTTCCCGAGGTCGGGGGCACTTCGCAGGTCAGCATCTTGAAGAACGTCGACTTGCCGGCGCCGTTCGGCCCGATGATGCCGCGCAGTTCGCCGTGATTGACCGTGAAGTTGATATCGCTGTTGGCGGCGAGGCCGCCATAGCGCTTGGTCAATCCGGAGGCTTGCAGGATAGGCCCCTGATAGCTGGACGACTCGCGGACATGGAGCATCGACGGTGATATTGCGATCGTGCCGGCGGTCGTCGGCGCGATGCCTGCCGCATCGGCGGCCTCGGCTGCTTCCGCTGCGGCTTGGCGCGCGGCTTTCTTGCCGGTCGCCAATTCATAGAGATCGACAATCCCGCCGATGATGCCACGACGCAGGAAGCAGACCAGCAGCACGAAGATCAGGCCGAGCACCAGCTTCCAGGCGGCGCCAAGACCGAGAGCCGCCTGCAGGAAGTCCTGCAGGAACAGCCAGATTCCGGCGCCGAGCAGTGGTCCGAACAGAGTGCCGGTGCCGCCGATGGCGGACATCATGACCAGTTCGGCCGAGGTGTGGAACATGAAGGCGTCCGGCGGCATGAAAGCCTGCATCACGCCGAGGAGGCCACCGGCAAAACCGGCATAGGCCGCGGCGATCACGAAGGCAGTCAGCTTGTAGCCGTGGATGTTGTGGCCGACGGCGGAGGCGCGCAGCGGATTGTCGCGAACCGCGCGGAACACGGCGCCGACCGGCGAACGGATGATGCGCAACGCGATGACGATGCCGATGAAGTACCAGAAGGCGAGGAAGATATAGAGCGACCAACCACTGGAGAAGGCGATCTTGGTGAAGCCAAGGTCGAAGGACGGACTCGGCACCCCCGGCAGGCCGTTCTCACCGCCGGTCCAGTCCGCGAGCGGATTGAACTCGACGAAGTAGAACACCTCGGCGATCGCCACGGTGATCATGGCAAAATAGATTCCGGTTCGCCGCAGTGCGATCAGGCCGACCAGATAGCCAACTACAGCGGCAGCGATCATGCCGAGGAACAGCGCGGTGACCACATGTGGAAAACCCGCTTGCGTCAGCAGATAGGCCGCGAAGAAACCGCCCGTGCCGAAAAGCGCGGATTGTCCGAATGAGAGGAGCCCCGTAAAGCCGAACAGGATATCGAAACCGATACCAAACAGGCCCCAGACCAGAATACGGTTCACCGTATTCGGCGCGAAGCCGAGATGCGGGAGGATGAAGGGTGCGAGAATGAGGCCGACCGCCGTCAGTGTCTCGACCAGGTAACGCCGTTGATTGATCATGATGTAACCGTTTTATCCGCGGCTCTGTGAGCCCATCAGCCCATGCGGCCGCAGCACCAGCACCAGCACCATCGCCGCGAACAGCATGACGTAGGCATAGCCGGGGTTGATCATTGAAGTGATACTGATGATTTCGCCGGCGATCAGGCCGCCGATGATCGCGCCGGGGAATGAGCCGACGCCGCCGATCACGACCACCACGAACGTTTGAACCAGAATGGCGTCACCCATGTCCGGCGTAAGCGATACTACCGGCGCGTTGACGATGCCGGCGAAACCGGCCGCCATCGCGCCGATGCCGAACACCACCATGAAGACGCGGTAGACGTTGATGCCGAGCGATGCGACCATCACCGAGTCTTCGATGCCGGCGCGAACGATCATGCCGATACGCGTCTTATAAAGAATGAGAAAGAGCGCGAGCAGGGCCGCGGCGATGATTCCGACCAGCGCCAGACGATAGGTCGGATAGAACATGAAGCCGAGCGAAGTGATGCCGGCCAGCATCTTGGGCGCGGGAACCGTGAGCGACAGGCTGCCGAAGCCGAGGCGAACCAGCTCGACCATGCACATGCCAATACCGAAGGTGACCAGCAACTGGTCCTCGTCGGGGCGGCCATAGAAGTGGCGGATGATTACGAACTCCATCACCAGGCCGACCACCATCACGAACAGCGAACCGAAGATGATCGCGAGAATGAACGAGTCCGTATAGGTGAAGGCGACATATCCGGCGTAGCCACCGAGCATGAACATCGCGCCGTGGGCGAGATTGAGAACGCCGAGAGTCCCATAAATGATCGTCAGACCGGATGAGATCAGCGCCAGCAGGGCACCGAGCACCAGCCCGTTGAACATTTGCGATATTAGATTGCCCCAGTTGATCACCGTCGACCTCGCGCAGGGAATGAAAAAAAACAGCGTCCACCGGCGAACGATGCCCTCGGGTTTGACCCAAGGGTGGAAATCTTCGCCGTGAAAACGCGAGTCAGTTCTGAAGTAATGGTCGCACGATCCGATCGAGCCCGAGCGTGCGACCATTCGCGATCAGGTGTAGTCGCCGAGCTTGCAGCCGAACGCGTCCGGCTTCTGGATGACGGTGGCGCCGTCGACGATTTCAACGACGTCGTACCAGTCTTCCTTGCTCTTCATGTCCTTCTTCGCCTTGCCCTTGACGATGATGACCGGACGAACGCACTGGTGATCTTCGGGACGATAATGGACGTCGCCGACCAGCGAAGGAATGGTCGTGCCCTTTTCCCAGGTCTTGATGATATCCGGCGGATAGAAGCTGCCGGTTTCCTCGACCATGCGGGCCCAGTGCACGATGGCGATATAGGCGTTTTCAGCGCTCCATTCGGGCTTGTAGCCGTACTTCTTCTCGAACGTCTCGTTGAACATCTTCGCCAGCGGAAATTTGTCTTCGAGTGTCCACCAGTAGTCCGTGGCGGCGTAGACGCCTTCCATCAGGCCGCCGGTCTCGCGCGCGATGAACGGAACCTGGTAGGGGACAACCAGCTTCATCTTGTCGAGCACGCCGAACTGCTTGGCCTGCTGGGTGGAGAGCACACAGTCGTGGCCCCAGTTGACGTTGATGAGAACGTCGGCGCCGGAGTTGGCGACGTTGAGCAGGTAGGACGAGTAGTCCGGGGCTCCCAGCGGTGCAACCTGGTTGGTCACAGTGGTCCAGCCCTGCGACTTCAGATAGTTCTCGACCGAAGCCGTGGTGGTGTGGCCGTAAGTGTAATCCGGTGTCAGATAAGCCGCCTTCTTGCCCTTGCCGAAGGCCTTGACGATCACCGGACCGATGGCGTTGGCCGCCATTTCGCCGTAGAAGCACTGGCGGAAGCCGTAGCGCACGCAGTCCTTGCCGGTGGTGTCGTTGGAGCCGGACACCTGGGTGATGTAGAGCACCTTCTCGCGCTGGGCGAGCTTGTTCAGAGCGACCGCGACGGCGGACGAGGTCGAACCGGTCATCAGCACGATCTTGTTTTCGGTGATGAAACGCTGTTGCGCCTGCACCGCCTGGTTCGGCTTCGCGGCGCTATCGGCAACCAGCAGCTTGACCTGCTTGCCAAGCACGCCCTTCGTGGTTTTTGGCGAGAGTTTCTTGATCAGATCGTGGCCTGCGTTGATCTGTTCGACGGCAAGCTCAGCCCCCTTGAGTTCGTCCTCGCCCTGCACCGCGTAAGTACCAGTGCGCGGCACCGACGCGCCGATGTAAACCGTGTCGCCTTGAGAGCCCGCTGGCCAGGTGCCGATCGCCGGCTGATCAGCAGCGAAGGCCGGCATCGCAAGACCGGCGGGAAGCAGCGAGCCGCCGACGAGGCCAGCGCCTGCTTGAAGCAGCGTGCGACGTGAGACCGCCGCCTTGAATTCCTGATCGCCCGTGAAGCGCTTTACCATGGTGTTCCTCCGAAAATGTCTTTTGTTGACGTCTGCCGATTGCAGTCAGCTCGAAATCAGAACGTCAGAAATCATAGATTGGCGTTGCCACTTTGATTTCCGTGGTTCTTGGCTCCTTGGAGCCGTTCCGAGAGCGTTCTGTCAATTTCACTTTGGTCGAAAACGCGTCGCGCGGATATTAGAACAATGACTAATAGGACAGCCGGATCAGGAAATTAGTTCTCGCCCCTCAGAGCGGATATGCAACGTCGGAAACCGTCACGCGCCTTGCGGGCAGAGCCCGAATTTCCGTCAGTACGAGCGAAGCGAAACAACGCAATCCGGTCCTGCTCCAGAGCCAGGATCGCTTCGTCGTTTCGCTCATCGCAATGTTATAAGAGTAAGGCTTTGATCAAGCGCGCTACGCGCGGCCGCGCACCCGCCGCAGCATCTGCTCGACATGCGCGATCGGCGTTTCCGGCGTGATGCCGTGGCCGAGATTGAAAATCAATCGGCCATCGGCGTAGCTCGCCAACACGTCGTCAACCGCACGATCAAGCGTATCGCCGCCGGCGATCAGTGCTAGCGGATCAAGATTGCCTTGCACCGCAACACGATTCTGGACGTGATCACGGATCAGTTTCGGCTCCGCGGTCCAGTCGATGCTGACGGCGTCGACGCCGGTTTGCGCGACATAGGACGGCAGTTGCGCGCCAGCGCTGCGTGGAAAGCCGATGATCTTCGCATCGGGAACCACCTTGCGGACCCCCTCGACGATCCGTCGCGTTGGCCCCACGGACCAGCGCTGGAACTCACGCGGCGGCAGCACGCCGGCCCAGGTGTCGAAGATCTGCAACGCGTTCGCGCCGGCGGCGAGTTGCTTGACGAGATAGCCGATCGAGGCATCGACCAGCACGTCGATGATGCGCGCGAACGCCTCGGGATGCCGATAGGCCAACAGCCGCGCCGGCGCCTGATCCGGGGTGCCGCGCCCGGCGACCATGTAGGTCGCGACCGTCCATGGTGCGCCGCAAAATCCGATTAGCGCCACGGAAGGATCGAGGTCGTGCCGCACCCGGCGCAGTGCCTCGTAGACTGGCGCGAGTTTCGTATCGTCGGCCTGCGGGGCAAGCGTCGCGATCAATTCAGGCGTGTCGAGCGGATCGAGCCTCGGCCCTTCGCCGGCTTCGAAACGAACGGAGCGGCCGAGCGCGTGCGGAATCACCAGGATATCCGAGAAGATGATCGCGGCGTCGAATCCGAAGCGCCGGATTGGTTGCAGCGTGACTTCGGCGGCGTATTCGGGCGTAAAGCAGAGATCGAGAAAGCTGCCGGCCTTGGCCCGCAATTCGCGATACTCCGGCAGATAGCGTCCCGCCTGCCGCATCATCCACACCGGCGGCACGCTTTGGCGCTGGCCGCGCAGCACCTCCATGAAGGGTTGCGTCGCGGTTGGTGCGGGGGAGGACGAATGTGCCAAGTCGGCGATCCTTGCGGCTTAAAGCACGATCCCGAAAAGTGGAAACCGATTTTCGGAAAAGATCGTGCTCAAAAAAAGTGACAAGCGATGGATTTGATTCAACACAGTTGGATCAAATCCCGGAAGTTCGACGGTTACGCCGGCCCGGCGTCGGTCGCGAGGCCGACCGCCCATAGCGCGAAGGCATAGACCACGGCAACCTCGTCGAGGCGGTCGAAGCGGCCGGACGCGCCGCCGTGTCCCGCGCCCATGTTTGTGCGCAACAGCACCGGCCCGCCGCCGCGCATGACGGCGCGCAGCCGCGCGACCCACTTTGCCGGTTCCCAATAGGTGACGCGCGGATCGGTGAGCCCACCCATCGCGAGGATCGCCGGATAGTCCTTCGCCGCGACATTCTCGTAGGGCGAATAGGACAGGATGGAGCGGAACGCGGCTTCGTCGGTGACGGGGTTGCCCCACTCCGGCCATTCCGGTGGGGTCAGTGGCAGTGTCTCGTCGCGCATGGTGTTGAGCACGTCGACGAACGGCACCTCCGCGACAATACCGGCGAACAGATCGCCGGCGCGATTGGCGACCGCGCCCATCAACATGCCGCCGGCGCTGCCGCCATGGCCGACGATGCGTTTCGCCGAGGTATACTTCGCCTCGATCAGCGCACGGGCGCTCGCGGCGAAATCGTCGAAGGTGTTCGGCTTCTTCTCGCGCTTGCCGTCGAGATACCAGCCCCAGCCCTTGTCGGAGCCGCCGCGAACATGGGCGATGGCGTAGACGAAGCCGCGATCCACCAGCGACAGCCTGTTGGTGGAGAACGATGCCGGGATAGCGTGACCGTAGGAGCCGTAGCCGTAGAGCAGCAGCGGCGCGCTGCCGTCGAGTTTCGTATCCTTCCGATGCATCAGCGACACCGGCACCTGCGCGCCGTCAGGCGCGGTCGCCATGATTCGCGTGGTGACATAGTCGGCCGGGTTATGCCCCGAGGGAACGTCCTGCCGCTTGCGCAGCACGCGTTCGCGGCTGACCATGTTGTAGTCGTAGACTTCCGACGGTGTCGTCATCGACGAATAGGAGAATCGCAGGTTGGTGGTGTCGAACTCGTAGCCGCCGTGGGTGTCAAGCGAGTAGGCGGCCTCGTCGAAGGCAATGCTGTGCTCGCTGCCGTCCGTGAGATCGCGGATGACGATGCTCGGCAAGGCGTTGGCGCGTTCCAGTCGCACCAGATGCCGCGAATACAATTCGAAGTCGATCAGGTAGACACCGGGACGATACGGAATCAGATCGCGCCAGTTGTCGCGCGACGGCGATGTCAGCGGCGCAGTGACGATCTTGAAGTCGATGGCGTCGTCGGCGTTGGTGAGGATGAACAATTCGTCGCCGCGATCGGCCAGCGAATATTGCACGCCGTCCTCGCGCGCGGCGACCAGCCGTGGCGGTGCGTCAGGGTCAGTGAGATCGAGCAGCCATTGTTCGGATGTTTCGTGGTCGCCGCCGGCGATCACGCCGAAGCGGCCGCTGGCGCTTTCGTGGATGTGGGTGAACCAGCCGGAATCTTTTTCCTCGTAAACGAGTTTGTCATCGGTCTGCGGTGTGCCGATTCGGTGGAGAAAGACCTGCATCGGCCGGTGGTTGTCGTCGAGCTTGACGTAGAAGAAGGATCGCGAGTCCTTGCACCAGACCACACCGCCGTCGGTCTGCTCGAGAATGTCGGAGGAGTCATTGCCGGTCGCCCAGTCGCGCACGCGGATCGTGAAGTATTCCGAGCCGCGCGTGTCGGCGCTCCAGGCTTCCAGCTTGTGATCCCAGGAGTGGCTGGCATCGCCGAAGTTGAAGTATTGGGTCGCCTTCGCCAGCGCGTCGCCATCGAGGATTGTTTCCTCAGTGCCGCCGTCGCGCGGGGTTCGTACGAAGATTGCGTGCTGGCCGCCCTCGCGATACTTGCGAAAATAGGCGAACGGTCCGTCTTTCGACGGTACGCTGGAATCATCTTCCTTGATGCGGCCGCGCATTTCGCCGACGAGGCGGCGTTGCAAGCCGCTCGTGCCGCCGAGCACGCTCTCGGTGTAGACGTTCTCGGCGTCGAGATAGGTGCGGATATCAGCAGGCAGCACGGTGGGATCGTGCAGAACCTCCTGCCAGTTCTCCGCCTTGAGCCAGGCGTAGTCGTCGGTTAGCGTCGTGCCGTGCAGCGTGAAGGATTGCGGTCGCTTGTCCGCGACAGGTGCCTGCGCGCTGTTTCTGTTCTTGGTATCATTCATCGGATGGTTCGCCTGTTCATGCACTGACGGTATCGGCGAGTGATCGGATCGCCGCCGTCACGCCACCTTCGCCGTGGGGGATGCACAGCGCACGTAACGCCATCTCCACTACGCCGAGCGTGCCGAGAATCATCGGCGCATTGACGTGTCCCATATGCGCGATGCGGAACGCCTTGCCAGAGAGGTCGCCGATACCGGTGCCGAGCACCACGCCGCACTTTTCCTTGCAATAGGTTTGCAGCGCGACCGGATCGTAACCGGTGTTGACGCGGACGGTGGTGACGGTGTCCGCGCGTTCGGCGGCGTCGAGAATATTGAAATCAAGTACGTCACCTTGCGTCCAGGTCTCGACCGCGCAACGTACCGCGCGCGCCAGCAGGCGATGCCGCGTGAATGATGCCTCGAGCCCTTCCGCGAACAGCATGTCGAGCGCCTTGCGCAATGCGAACAACAGATGCACCGGCGCGGTTCCGGCATATTTGTGATAGTGCTCAAGTCCCTCGCGCGCGGTCCAGTCCCAATAGGGCGTGCGCAGGCCGGCATAGCGATGACGCTCGCGCGCGCGGTCGTTGGCGGCGACGAAGGCGAGACCGGGCGGCGTCATCAGGCCCTTTTGCGAGCCGGACATCGCGACGTCGACACCCCAGGCATCCATCTCGAATGGCAGGCAGCCAAGTGAAGCAACGGTGTCGACCATGAACAGAGCATTATGTCCGGCGGACTTGATGGCGCGGCCAATCGCCGGAATGTCGTTGACGACACCCGATGCGGTATCGACCTGCACCACGAGGATGGCCTTGATTTCGCGTTGCGTGTCCTGCCGCAGCCGCGCCTCGACGTCGGCTGGCCGCACGGCGCGGCGCAGGTCGCCTTTCAGCACCTCAACCTCGATGCCGGTCGCGGCGGCGGCATCACCCCAGCCGATGGCAAAGCGCCCGCTTTCCAGCACCAGAATTTTGTCGCCCCGCGACAGCGTGTTGCTCAGGGTCGCTTCCCATGCGCCGTGGCCGTTGGCGATGTAGATGTAGGTCCGCCCGCTGGTACGGAACAGCCGCTTCAGATCGTCGAGGATGCTATCGGTAAGCTGCACCATCTCATCCGAATAGATATCCAGCGCCGGGCGATGCATCGCCTGAAGCACCTCGTCGGGCATCGTGGTGGGGCCGGGGATGGCGAGAAATTCCCGCCCCGCGCGAACGACCATGACTCATTGTCCTTTTTTGCAGCGCGTCATGCTTCGCACGGCGCGCCGGCGAATTAAAGCTTTTCCGACAAATCCCTTCATCGCGCCGGACATGATGCGACAGGTTGGCGGCTATTGGCGGATCGCGCCGGCGATCGCCTGCCAGATCTGATCCTTGAGCTGGATGGCGAGCGGACTGGCGATATCGACCACTGGCGCGGCGTTCTTGCGGCAGTCTTCGACGAGCCGCAGCACCCAGACTTCTCCATCGGTGTAGTAGGGATCGCCGCCTCCGTTACGGCCGGTCAGTGTCGGGCCGACGCCGGTGACCTGATATTTCGCCGTCACCATGCCGGCTGATTCAAGGTCGGCAGCGAGGGTCGCGCGCTCCGCGTCGATATCCGCTGCGATATGATGGGTGACGGCGCCGGTATAACGGCTGACGCCAACGCCGCGATCGAACGCGGCGTCGCCGAGCCAGACCGGGCGATCCTCCGCGCCGCGCTCCAGGACGCGCCAGAAGCGGACATGATGGCGTTGATCGGCGCTGCCACCCACCTGCTTTTCGTATGCAACATCCTCGCGGCGGCCGAGGTAATAGAGATTACTCACCGGAGCCTCGCGATAGGGCCGGCGAAAGATCACGCTGCCGGCGATGCCGATACTGGAGCGGATTGAGACCGGCGCTGCCGGCGACCAGCCGGCTTGCTTCATCGCGCAGGCGATGTCGTCGCGTGATCCGATCAGGCCGACATTGATCGGATCGCCGGGAATGCCCTGCGCGGTGCGTGTCACCATCGGCAGGCCGGCAAGCCCCTTCTGGTGTTCGTAGTGCGTCCACAGGATCGGCAGCAGCATGTAGGCAATCAGCGCGTAGAGACTGAGCAGCATCAGCGACAGCAGCAGGGTTTGCCGCACGCGGCGATGCTTGCGTCGCGATGTGGTGTTGGCGGGACGGCGGCGGCTCAGGTCACGGGCCTCTTGCATGACACGTCAACGGTCGTATGCGCGAGTGAGCCTGTCATCGCCGCGTTTCGCGGCAGCCGGCGGCCTCGGCGTCTTCCACCGAACAGAACCAGCGCGTGCCCTTGCTGACTTTCATCTTGATCTGGGCATACCAGCGGCTGGTGGGGAGATGATAGATGCATTGGCCAGACCGGTTGACGTTGCCCTTGATGCGGCAGGCGGGCGACGGCGGCAGCGGGCCGGACGCGGACGCCAGTAGCAGGCGGCGGACATTTTCCTTCGGCTTGGCGGCGCCAATAATGGCCGCGTGCTTCTTGCGGACGCGCCAATCCGCGGGTGCGAAGAATGCGCCTTGCCATAACCCGGCCTTGGCGGTCTGCGCCTGCTTCTGGTCTGCGTCGTAGGCCTGCCCGCCGCGCAGGAAGGTCAACGCCCAGCCGTTCTGCACCAGCCATTTGTGAATGTCCTCGCCGTCGACGGTGCATTTCGCCAACGTGCGGGCGCGGCGGTCGAGCTGCATCAGGTGGCAGGTCCACGGCTTGGTGCCGACGAAGGCCGCCAACGCGTCGTGCGCGGCGATGCCGCATTTCCACGGCGCACCCTTGGCGTCGAGGCACAGTTGCTGAAGCGCGGGCGCGTCAATACCGGCCAGCTTGATGCGGATATTGTTGATGCTGAGTTGATCAGCGGTCTGAATCTTCGGGATGCCGGTGACGTCGGCCGCGCGCGCGGTGACGGCCGACACGATCAACGCCAGCATCGCCGTGGCGAAGGAAATCGATTTGAACATCAATCAGGGCCGCTCGCAGGGGTCATGCTGCGTCATTTTGTCGGCCCTCGCGCCCTCGTGCAAGTCGCGGGACCAGCTCGCGATATCGGAATCGCTCACGAGATCGTCATCGCGCGCCGCGCCAGCGCGAGGCCCATCAGCACGAAGGCCGACGTCACCTCTGGCCCGCCGACCAGGATACGCGTCGGTGTTTTCATCTTGTTCCATTCATAGGCCCGGAACGGACCGCGGCGACCGCCTTCGCCGCATTGGCGAATGATGACGTGCAGCGGCGCCGCGAAAGCCGCGCGCTCCGCGCCGAGATGCCCGAGCGCGATCAGCGCCAATGCCGCGTCGAACGGGTTCATCTCGTGGGCGATCAGGTCGTCGCGCACATAGGCGAGAACTTTCTCGCGGATGAACGCGAAGGCGTTGTCCGGATCGAGCGCGCGGCGCGCGGCGTCCGGCAACGCCATGAAGCCCGCGTAGCAGCGGCCGAAATAGGCGCAATACAGTTCCGGCAAGTAATAGATATGCGAACGGGGATCGGCGAAAGCGCCGCTCGAAACCAGCCGTCGCTGAAACGCGATAATACCGTGAACGACCGCGAGCCGCGCCGGTGTCTCAACGATCTTCCAGCGCGTGCAGTTGCGGAAAGAGACTTCCAGCACATCGAGATTGAGCGTTGGATCGAGATCGTTGCCGTAAGGCCGGTCGCCTTTGAGGTTGTCGATCCATGTCACGATGCCGCCGTGATAGTCGACGTGATCATTCAGCGGCACGGTCACCATCGGCTCGTTGGCGCCGTCCTGCACCTGATAGCCGGCATAGAAATCCAGCAATGGCTGGTCGAGCAGTGGATCGCTGCGCCCCGCCTGCAATGCCGCCGAGAATGAACACGCTGTGGTGTCGCAGTCCGGCACGTAGATGCCGAAGCCGAGGTCCTGCTTGATCTGCGCGAAAAAGCGGCTGAATCGCGGATGCGGCGCCGGGGCCAGCGCGGTGATGACGTCGAAGGTTTTGCCATCGCGGCCGTGCACGGTTTCGCGGCTTGGTCCGATGCAGAACTCGGCCATGGCGTCGATGGCGGCCCGCACCGGAGCCTGTTCGGCTGGCAAGGCAAGACCAGTTTCGAGATAGCTCAACAGCGCCTCGATGAAGAACGCGTCGTAGTAGGCCGAGCGATGACGAATCTGCACCGGCTCCCACATCGGCTCGGCGATGCCGGTCCATGGTGGATTGATTAGCCGGGCGGCCGGCGATCGCGCGATGAAAACCCGCGCCAGATTGAACAGCAGTGTCGAGTTTTTGTAGCCGCGCGCGTCGAGGCCCGTCAGCGCTGCGAGGAAATCCGCGCCGTGCACATCCGGGTCGCCGATCAGATTGAATGCGGCGTAGGTCGGCAGAAAACCGTTCTTCGCATAGGAGCGCAGCAGATGCTGGCCGCAGGTGCGGATCGTCGTCTCGATCTCGCTCATCGCCGGCGCATTGTGCGGCGCTGGAAGCGGGTTCGGCCGCGGATGTGAGAGGTGCAACGTGTCGACCAGTTCGGCGATCGGGCCGCCGACGGCAGTCCAGTCGGGTTCGCGGTCGTCACGGGCGCGCGTCAGCGCCTCGCGCAAGGCGTTGAGGCGGCCGTCATCGCGGAGTTCCGGCAATCCCGCGCGTCGCAGCAGCGGCCGCAGCGCCGGATTGCCCAGCGCAGTCCGGTAGAACTTTGCGAGATGTGCATCGCCAGGCGGCGAGTGGCCGCCGGTGCCGCGCAACAGCGGATCGCACACGTCGTAGAGCGAGGGGCCTTCCTTCTTGGCTGTGAGCGCGCGGAAACTGGCGCCAGCGAAATACCGCATATTCGTCAATGGTTTTCCGCCTTGCTGTCGCTGCTCGAAGGTGCCGGCGCCGGTCGCCGGGATTGCCCGCCCGCATTGGTTCACGGACCTCGTGAAGCTGTCATGAAGCGGACGGCATTTCAAATGTGATGTTCGTCACTGTGGAGAAGCGGGACTGGCGGCATTGTGGGGACATCAAACGCGGCCAGTCCAGACGGAACGGCCCACAGCCAAGGGAGAGTGTCATGTCGAAGGTTTCCAGCAAGCTCAGCATCCGCACCGTCCTCTACAGCCTGGCGGTGGCCGGTTCCCTGACGGTCTTCGCCCAGGCGGCGAATGCCTACAGCAACGAGCAGCGCATCGCCTGCACCCCGGACGCCTTCCGGCTTTGCAGCAGCCAGATCCCGAGCGTCGACGGCATTACCGCTTGCATGCGGAAGCAGAAGTCCAGCCTCAGCGCGGCCTGCAAGGCGGTTTTCGATAAATAGTTTGAGAACTGTCACGACGATCTGGAAGACGGTAACGCTTTGTTATGCCGCAGTGCCGCAAATCGAGCACAATTGGTCTGCAAGACCTTTTCGATCCACCGACCGATGCGAGTACCGGCGCGTTTGTGACGACGCGACGGATGACGACGGGACCTGTACGGCCATGAAAATACGGAACTTTAGCGTATCGCGCCGGTCGGCGACCTTGCTCGCGGTTATGATCGGAAGCCTGTCGCTGGCGATCGGCGCCCACGCCGCTCTCTACAAGCGCGCCGCCGATCCTGCCAAGGTTGCTGCTGTCGCGCCGGCTGCCCACGGAGCCGCCAAGGTGGCGCTGGTGATCGGCAACAGCCGTTATCCCGATGCCAACGCCCCGCTTGCCCAGCCGGCCAACGATGCCCGTGCCTTGTCCGCGGCTCTCCAGCGCGACGGTTTTGACGTCGAAACCGTTGAAAACGCCGACAAGGATGCGATGCGCGGCGCGGTCGAGCGTCTCAAGGCCAAGATTCGACCGGAGTCGGTGGCCATGCTGTTTTTTGCGGGCTATGGCGTTCAGGTCGGCCGTGAAAGTTACATGATACCAGTCGATGCGGCGATCTGGAAAGCGTCCGACGTTCGCCGGGACGGCACCAGCATCGAGTCAGTGCTTGCCGCCATGAAGCAGCGCGGCGCGCGCGCCAAGCTGGTGGTGGTCGATGCCTCGCGCCGCAATCCCTACGAGCGCCGGTTCCGATCCTATTCCCACGGCCTCGCGCCGATCAATGCGCCGGACAACGCGCTGATCCTCTCGTCGGCGGCGCCGGGTCAGCTGGTCGATGACGGCAGCGGCCAGAACAGCCTCGTCGTGGCTGAATTGCTCAACAACCTCAAGGCGCGCCCGGCGGATGCGGCGACGGTGTTCAACAAGACCCGGATGGCGGTGTCGCAAGCCTCGAACGGCAAGCAGGTCCCCTCGGTGTCGTCGTCGCTGCTGGATGACGTGCATTTCGGCGACAAGGCTCCGGCCAGCCTCGCCAAGGCTGGAAGCTAGAATCCAGCCAGGGTCGAGCCCGACTCGTTTGCGGCGGGCATATCGCTATTTCGCAGCGGCATCAGCCATGATCGGGCGCACCGGATCGCCTTCGCGGAGCAGTGCTCCGGCGCGCGCGACGACAATGTCCCCTTCCGACAGGCCTTCGCGGATTTCGACCCGCCCGCTTGCCATCAGGCCGGTCTCGACGCGTCGGGTCTCGACACGGTCGCGACGCACCACCTGCACCACGGTGCCGGCGCTGCTGTAGAGAATCGCGGTCAGCGGCACCGATACGCCGCAGCTTTCCCCGGTCTTGATCGAAGCGCG
>CAUJJN010000224.1 GCA_963204905.1 Pseudomonadota bacterium | reverse complement strand
AAGCCTGAACCATCCCTGTCCCTTCGCCGGCATGACCCGGATCAGGTTCAAAGGGTCACCGCGCGTCGCTGTCGCGACATGGCGGTATCTCAGCTCCCTGTCGGAGCACCCCTCGGAACAACCCTCAATGTAGGCTGCTGGAGGCGCGTGTCAACGCGGCATCCGGCCGTCATGGCGGTTATGCCCGATGCACAGCACACAAGGACGCGAGGGGAACTGGGTGGGATCAGCCCCGTCATTGCGAGCGCAGCGAAGCAATCCAGACGGCCACACAGAAAGAGCTGGATTGCTTCGTCGCTACGCTCCTCGCAATGACGAAAGGAGGCCGTTTGACAAACCCTAGTAATGCGGCGGGGGCTCGTTGGCGGGCGTGCCGCGGGTGTTGCTTTCGGCGTCGCGCAGGCGGTCGCCGAGCTCGCTGACCAGCCGCCGCAGGGCGTCGATCTGCTGCCACTGTGCGGTCACGGTCTGGTTCAGCGTTTCGATGGTGTCGTCCTGATAGGCGATGCGGGCTTCCAGCGCGTCGATGCGTTCGTGCAGCCGGCTGTTGTCAGTCATGACTGAGGTTCCTTCGCGCGTTCCGCAAGTCCATGTTCCTCAAGTCCGTGGCTGAGCGCCACGCGCTCGTCGAACACGAAACATTCGCCGCGCCATTGGCTGTCCGCCTGCGGCGTGGCTTCCAGATATTTCAGGATGCCGCCCTTGAGGTGATAGACCTCGGTGAAACCGTGCGCGAGCAGATAGGAACTTGCTTTCTCGCAGCGAATGCCGCCGGTACAGAACATCGCGATCTTCCTGTCGCGGGCGGGATCGAGCTTCCGCGCGACGAAATCCTTGAACTGGCCGAAGCTGTCGATCTCCGGATCGACGGCTCCGCTGAATGTGCCCATCGCCACCTCGAAGCGGTTGCGGGTATCGAGCACGACGACGTCCGGCGCGGCAATCAGCATGTTCCAGTCGGCCGGATCGACATAGGCGCCGACCTGCTTCGTCGGGTCGGCCGCGGGATCGCCCAAGGTGACGATCTCCTTCTTGAGCCGGATTTTCAGCCGCTGGAACGGCATCGCGCGGGCGCTGGAGAATTTCAGTTCGAGATTGTCGAGCCGGCCGCAGAACAGCGGCCCGTGTTGCAACTGATCGATAACGGCATGCAGCGCCGCCGCCTCGCCGGCGATCGTGCCGTTGATGCCCTCGTGGGCCAGCAGCAACGTGCCCTTCAGGCCGTGCGCCGCGCACAATTCGCGCAGCGGTTCCCGCAACTCGCGAAAATCCGGCAGGGCGCCGAATTGATACAATGCTGCAACTGCGTAGGTCATGGGCTCTGACTATCAGGTGCATGTGTCGAGGAAAACCCATGCGGTGGAGCATTGCTCCCGGCCTTGCGGGTATGCCAAGGAAAGTGGTCCTCTGGACGACATAACAACAACGGGAAGACCACGCGCGATGAGGAATTTTCAGCTTCCGGGCCGCTCCACCGTCCATGCCCTCAACGGAATGGTGGCGACCTCGCATCCGCAGGCGACACTCGCGGCTGTCGAGGTGTTGCGGGCGGGAGGCACCGCGGCCGATGCGGCGGTGGCGGCTTGCGCGCTGCTCGGCGTAATCGAGCCGCAATCGACCGGCATCGGCGGCGATTGCTTCGCGCTCTACATGCCGAAGGGCGAGGGTGACATCGTCTCCTACAACGGCTCCGGCCGCGCGCCGCGCGCGGCGCAAGCGTCGTGGTATCTCGAACGCAACATCACGGCGATCCCGACGACCAGCGTGCACGCGGTCACGATCCCCGGGTCGGTCGATGCCTGGGCCGCGATCCTGCGCGATCACGGCCGGTTCGGGCTGGACCGGCTGTTGCAGCCGGCGATCGAGGCGGCGGAAAACGGCTATGTCGTCGCGCCGCGCGTCGCCTTCGACTGGCGCAACAATGTCGAGAAGCTGCGCAAGGGCGTCAACGCGCCGTGTTATCTGTTGAAGAACAACGAGCCGCCGGTGGCCGGCGACGTGATCCGGCAGCCCGAACTGGCGCGGACGCTGCGCATCATCGCCAAAGAGGGGCCGGACGGATTCTACAAGGGCGACGTGGCCGACGACATGGTCGAGACGCTGCGCGGCATCGGCGGCTTGCACACGCTGGAGGATTTTGCCGCGCACACCACCGAAACCACCGCGCCGATCGGCACGACGTACAGGGGCTACGACGTCTGGCAATGTCCGCCCAACGGGCCGGGCCTCACCATGCTGGTGATGCTCAACGTGCTGTCGTATTTCGACCTGACGCAATATGCGCCGCTCGGCGTCGAGCGGCTGCATCTCGAAGCGGAGGCCGCGCGCGTCGCCTACATGATGCGGGAGATGCACATCGCCGATCCGCAGCATGTCGATGTCGACGTGGCGCGGATTCTCGCGAAAGACTTCGCCGCCGAGTTCGCCGCGAAGATCAAGATGGACCGGATGCTTGAGTTGCCCAACGTGTGGCCGCGGCCGAACCCGTCGACGATCTACTGCACGGTGGTGGACAAGGACCGCAACGCCTGTTCCTTCATCAACTCCATCGCGCATCCATTCGGCTCGGGGATCGTGTCGAACAGGACCGGCGTGCTGATGCAGAATCGCGGCGTTGGTTTCCGCGTGCAACTCGATCATCCCAACTGCATTGCACCTGGCAAGCGGCCGCTGCACACCATTATTCCTTGCATGGTGACGAAGAACGGCCGCGCCGTGATGCCGTTCGGGGTGATGGGCGGGCAGTATCAGCCGGTGGGGCAGAGCCACGTGCTCAGCAACATGCTGGACTTCGGCATGGACGTGCAGGAGGCGATCGACCTGCCGCGCGCGCTGCATTACGACGGCGTCTATCAGTTGGAGGAAGGGATTCCCGAAAGCACCGCCGAAGGCCTGCGCAAGATCGGCCATCAGGTGACGCGCGTGAAAGTGCCGTGGGGCGGCGGACAGGCGATCTGGATCGACTGGGAGCGCGGCGCACTGATCGGCGGCTCCGATCCGCGCAAGGACGGCTGCGCGCTGGGGTATTGAGAGCGTAAGCGGCCGATGGCTTTACGCTCAGGCTTTCAACACGAAGATAGTCGTCCCCGCGCAGGCGGGGACCCATAATCCCTGGCCTCGATTGCTATAAATAAACTCACCTTGGTGATAGAGCCGAACCGCTGCGGCGTATGGGTCCCCGCCTGCGCGGGGACGACGTCGAATTGTTTGCTGCCGGCAAAAAGTTGGCCAGCCCCGGGGGGGCCGGCCAACTGCTTCCACCATACCTCTTCCGGTCTTGAACGACGAACGGCCTACAGTTTCTTGTGAGCGTAGTTCGCCGCCTTGTCGACAGCGTCCTTCGCGGCCGCCTTGGCGTCGCCCAAAGCTTGCTGGCCGTGGCCCTTGGCTTCCTGGATGAGGCCTTCGCCCTTCAGGCGATCCGAACCCACCGCCTCACCCACGCCTTGCTTGGCCTTGCCGATAGCCTCGTTGGCAACGCCTTTGATCTTGTCTGTCGTGCTACCCATTGCAGGTTCTCTCCTTGTTGAATGTCGTCACCACAATCGATGACGAAGGCTTTCGTTCCGGAGATTTTCGTGGGCGGTCAGCGGATAAATGGCAGAAAATGCAGGAACATTTCGCCGCTCGCGTGTTTCCGCGCATTGTTCGGTTGTGTCAGGTCACCGGCGGTTTGCCTGCCTGAGGCTCGGGTGACCTGAGGATGGTCGGGGGCGTCTCAGGCGGGGACGCGATGCTTCGGCCAGCGGGCAGAAAACCGTCAAACATTTGATCATAAACAAGTATTTCAATCCGAGGCTTCAGCGTCAAAGCTCTGTTACGATTGAATATTATTCTCTGACGAATATTGACATTCATCAGTATCAATATCATTGTCGCGTGGTTCGGCCAGCCGAGGGTGCGCCAATGCTGCTTCAGACCATTCTTGTGAATTATTCCCGCGTGGCCTTTGCGGCGACGCTCGCCGCCACCGCGATCGCGCTGGGCGGATGCGACAACTCCACCGCGGAGAAGTCCGTGCCGCTGCGGCCGGTTCTGGTCGCGCAGGTGCATTATCTGCCGGAGACCCCGGAGCGCAGCTTCGTCGGCACCATTCGTCCCCGGATCGAGACCGATATGGGTTTCCGGGTCGCCGGTAAGGTCGAGAAGCGGCTCGTCGAGGTTGGGCAGGTCGTCGAGCAGGACCAGCCGCTGGCCACGCTGGATCAGGTGGACCTGAAATTGCAGGCCGAGCAGGCGCAGGCCGAACTGAGCGCCGCGACCGGGACGCTGGCGCAGGCGGCTGCCGCCCAGACCCGCGCCCGGGAATTGAAGGCCAAGGGCTGGGCCACTGATGCCCAGCTTGATCAGGCCAACGCGGCGGCGGCGGAAGCCCGCGCACGCCTCAATCGCGCCGAACGCTCGGTCGAGCTCACCGGCAACAGCCTGTCCTATACGACATTGAAGGCCGACGCGCGTGGCGTTGTCACCGCCACCATGATCAATCCCGGACAGGTGGTGGCCGCCGGGCAGGCCGCGATCCGCGTCGCGCGCATGGGCGAGAAGGAGGCCGTGGTCGCGATTCCGGAGACGCTGATCGGCCGTGCCAAGGATGGCGCAGCCCAGGTGTCGCTGTGGTCCGAGCCCGGCAAGGTTTACGCGGCGAAGCTGCGCGAGATCGCGCCGCAGGCCGACCCCGCCACCCGCACTTACCTCGCGAAATTCTCGCTGCCCGACGCCGACGACCGCGTCGCGCTCGGCATGACGGCGACGCTGACCGTCACCGATCGCGCGACCGAGCGTGTGGCGAAGCTGCCGCTGTCGGCGCTGTTCAGTCAGGGCACCTCGCCGTCGCTCTACGTCGTGGATGACGCCGGCAAGGTGACGTTGAAGCCGGTCACGGTGAAGTCCTACGGCTCCGAGAACGTGCTGGTCACCGGCGGTGTCGACGAAGGCGCCAGGGTGGTGACGCTCGGCGTGCAGAAGCTAGACCCGGCCGAGAAGGTTCGCGTCGTGTCGTCGCTGTCGTTCTGAATGCGCCCGTCATTGCGAGGAGCGAAGCGACGAAGCAATCCCCTCCCTTTATCCCTCCCCCGCGTGCGGGGTTGGGTGGGGCACTGGATTGCATCGCCTCGCGCGCAATGACGACCTGAAACGAGTGTCGCCAAAAAGGCAATTGCCATGAAGCGCTTCAATCTGTCCGCCTGGGCGGTGGCTCACCCCGCGCTGGTGCTGTTCCTGATCATCGCGGTCAGTTGCGCCGGGTTCTTCTCCTACCTGCGGCTTGGCCGCGCCGAGGACCCGTCCTTCACCATCAAGCTGGTGGTGGTGTCGGCGATCTGGCCGGGCGCGACCGCCAAGGAGATGCAGGAACAGGTCGCCGATCCGATCGAGAAGAAGCTGCAGGAACTGCCGTACTTCGACAAGGTGCAGACCTACTCGAAGCCGTCGTTCACGGCGATGCAGGTGTTCTTCAAGGACAGCACGCCGCCGAAGGAAGTGCCGGAACTGTTTTATCAGTTGCGCAAGAAGCTCTCCGACATCCGCGCCAACCTGCCGTAGAACCTGATCGGTCCGAACTTCAACGACGAATATGGCGACGTCGACTCGGTCCTCTACATGATGACCGGCGACGGCGCCGACTACGCGCAGATGAAGAGGGTGGCGGAGGGATTGCGCCAGCGGCTCCTGAAGGTGCCGGGCGTCACCAAGGTCAATCTCTACGGGGCGCAGGACGAAAAGATCTTTGTCGAGTTCTCCCACGCCAAACTCGCGACGCTCGGCATCGCGCCGCAGGCGATCTTCGATTCGCTCGCCAAGCAGAACGCCGTGGTTCCGGCCGGCACCGTCGAAACCTCGTCGCAGCGCGTGCCGCTGCGCGTCACCGGCGCGCTCGACGGCGCCAAGGCCGTGGCGGAAACGCCGGTCGAAAGCAACGGACAGGTGTTCCGGCTCGGTGACATCGCCACCGTGAAACATGGCTACGTCGATCCCACCAGCTACGAGATCCGGCAGAAGGGCAAGCCCGCGCTCGGCATCGGCGTCGTCACCGCCAAGGGCGCCAACATCCTCGAACTCGGCGAGAACGTGAAGAAGGCCAGCGGCGACTTCATGAACAGCGTGCCGAAGGGCATCGAACTGGAGCAGATCGCCGACCAGCCGCTGGTGGTGAAACACGCGGTGGGCGAGTTCGTGCGCTCGTTCATCGAGGCGCTGGCCATCGTGCTGTTCGTCTCGTTCCTCGCGCTCGGCCTGCGGACCGGCATCGTCGTCGCGCTGTCGGTGCCGCTGGTGCTGGCGATCGTGTTCGTGGTGATGAACGCGATGTCGCTCGACCTGCATCGCATCACGCTCGGCGCGCTGATCATCGCCCTCGGCCTGTTGGTCGATGACGCCATCATCGCGGTCGAGATGATGGTGGTGAAGATGGAGCAGGGCTGGGAGCGCACGAAGGCTGCCGCCTTCGCCTGGGAATCTACCGCGTTTCCGATGCTGACCGGCACGCTGGTGACGGCGGCGGGTTTCCTGCCGATCGGTTTCGCCAATTCCGGCGTCGGCGAATATGCCGGTGGCATCTTCTGGATCGTGGCGATCGCGCTGGTAGCGTCGTGGTTCGTCGCTGTGATCTTCACGCCCTACATCGGCGTCAAGCTGCTGCCGAATTTCGTCAAGCCGGGGCAGCCGATCCACGACCCGCATGCCATTTACGAAACACGGATGTATCGCGGCCTGCGCCGGATCGTGACCTGGTGCGTCAACCATCGCATCAAGGTGGTGGTGGCGACGGTGGCGATCTTCGCCGCCAGCATCGTCGGCTTCGGCCATGTGCAGCAGCAATTCTTCCCGCTGTCGGAGCGGCCGGAATTGTTCCTGCAACTGCGGCTGCCGGAAGGCACCGCATTCAAGGTCACCGAAAAAGCGGTGAAGGAAGCCGAGAAGTTATTGAAGGACGACGACGATATCGCGACCTATACCGCCTATGTCGGCCAGGGCTCGCCGCGATTCTGGCTCGGCCTCAACCCGCAACTGCCGAACGAATCCTTCGCCGAGATCGTGATCGTGTCGAAAAACGTTGAGGCGCGGGAACGCATCAAGGCGCGGCTCGAGAAGGCGGTACATGACGGCGCGCTCAACGAGGCGCGGGTGCGCGTCGATCGGTTCAACTTCGGCCCGCCGGTCGGCTTCCCGGTGCAGTTCCGCGTCGTTGGGCCCGACACCCACAAGGTGCGCGAGATCGCCTACAAGGTGCGCGACGTGGTGCGGGCCAACCGTGACGTGGTCGACCCGCATCTCGACTGGAACGAACAGACGCCGGTGCTCAAGCTGGTGGTGAATCAGGACCGCGCCCGCGCGCTCGGCCTGACGCCGCAGGATGTCTCGCAGGCGCTGGCGATGCTGATCTCCGGTGCGCCGGTGACGACGATCCGCGACGGCATCGAGAAAATCGAGGTGGTGGCGCGCGCGGTGTCGGGCGAGCGGCTTGATCTGGCCCGGGTCGGCGAACTCACCATTACGTCCCGCAACGGCGTCGCGGTGCCGCTGTCGCAGATCGCCAAGGTCGAATATGCCCACGAGGAGCCGATCCTGTGGCGGCGCAATCGCGATATGGCGATCACCGTGCGCGGCGACATTGTCGACGGCGTGCAGGCACCGGACGTCAGCAATGCGATCTGGGCCAAGCTGAAGCCCATTCGTGACAGTCTCGAACCTGGCTATCGCATGGAGATGGGCGGCGCCATCGAGGAATCCGAAAAGGGCAATGCCTCGATCTTCATCCTGTTCCCGCTGATGGTCGTGGTGATGCTGACTCTGCTGATGATCCAGTTGCAGAGTTTCTCGCGATTGATCCTGGTGTTCCTCACCGCGCCGCTCGGCATCGTCGGCGCCTCGCTCGGGCTCAACGTCGCGAGCCAGCCGTTCGGCTTCGTGGCGCTGCTCGGTCTGATCGCGCTGGCCGGCATGATCATGCGCAACACCGTGATCCTGGTCGACCAGATCGAGACCGATGTGAGCCACGGCCTGACCCGGCGTGAAGCGATCGTCGAGGCGACGGTGCGCCGCGCGCGGCCCGTCGTCCTGACGGCGCTAGCGGCGATCCTTGCCATGATCCCGCTGTCGCGGTCGGCGTTCTGGGGCCCGATGGCCATCACCATCATGGGCGGCCTGTTCGTCGCGACCTTCCTGACGCTGCTGTACCTGCCGGGGCTCTATGCGTTGTGGTTCAGAAAAAGTCTCGACGAGAAGGGCGCGGGTGATGCCGGCGCTGCGGCAGCGCAGCACGACGATGGCCAACTTGCATTTCCGCTTGCCGAAGCGGCCGAATAAATGAAGAGTGAATGTTGATATGACGATGCTGTCCGAACATACCGAAGCCGACACGCAGGAACGTATCCTGGTGGTGGCGGAACGGCTGTTTCGCGAAATCGGCTACCAGAAGACCACGGTGGCCGACATCGCCAAGCTGCTGCGCATGTCACCGGCCAACGTCTATCGGTTCTTCACCTCGAAGGATGCGATCCGGCAGGGCGTCGCCTGCCGGCTGATGGGCGAGGTGGAAGCCGCTGCCCACGCCATCGCGACGGGGCCCGAGCCGGTGCCGCAGCGGCTGCGCGAGTTGCTGACCACCATCCATCTCATGAATAGCGAACGCTACGTCGGCGATGCCAAGTTGCACGAAATGGTCGCCAGCGCCATGGAGGAAGACTGGGACGTCTGCAAGTCGCACATCGAGCGCGTCACCATGCTGATTGGCGGGCTGATCGGCGAGGGCGTCGCCACCGGCGTGTTCCGCGTGACGGATGTGACTGTTGCCGCGCTATGCACGTGCAACGCCATGCTGCGTTTTTTCCATCCGCAGATGATCGCGCAATGTGTTAACAAGCCGGGGCCGACGCTCGACCAGATGATCGACTTCATCTTTGTCGGGCTCGGGTATCGCAACGCTGGCTGAAGGTACGACACATGAACGGGACCGGCTCGAACGACATCCATTTCTACGAGCCGGCCAAGGGCCACGGCCTGCGTCACGACCCGTTCAACGCCATCGTCGGCCCGCGGCCGATCGGCTGGATTTCGTCGTGCGACGCCAGGGGCAACGTCAATCTCGCGCCCTACAGCTTCTTCAATGCTCTCAATTATCATCCGCCGCTGATCGGGTTTTCCTCGACCGGCTGGAAGGACACCGTCGCGAATATCCAGGAAACCGGCGAGTTCTGCTGGAATCTCGCCACCATGGATATCGCTCAGAACATGAACGCGACCTCGGCGACGGTGCCGCACGAGGTTGATGAATTCACGCTCGGCGGGCTGACGCCGATCCCGAGCCGTCTCGTCAAGGTGCCGCGCGTCGGTGAAAGCCGCGTCACCTTCGAGTGCAAGCTCTCGGAGATCATTCAACTCAAGGGCGCTGACGGCAAGAAAGCCGAAACCTGGCTGACGATCGGCGAGGTGGTCGCGATTCATATTGACAAGGCGCTGATCAAGGATGGCGTCTACCAGACCGCGCAGGCGCATCCGATCCTGCGCGCAGGGCGCATGGGCGACTATGTCGAGGTCCGCCCCGACGCGATGTTCGAGATGGTGCGGCCGAAGTAGCCGCGCGCAGTCGCGTTAAAGTGTTGGATATTTTCATCGAAACGCATGAGGTGTCATTGCCGGCTTGACCCGGCAATCCGTCATTTTTTGAAAAGATGGATGCGCGGATCAAGTCCGCGCATGACGACGGATGGTCCTGTCAAAAGCGGAAAGCGTCTGGAGACGTCATTCATCACGCCGATAACCTCTTCCGGGCCGCGGTGAAATCTGCTGTGCTGACGCGGTTCGTCCCGTGAGACGATATCGGCTTTCGGACCCGGTCAGGCTTGGCTTGGCGCTGAAGGCGCCTTGATCAGTTCGAGGATTGTTTCAATGACCGATGCGCAAACCGCCGCTTCACCAGATGCCGAAACCGAGCCGCATGGCGATCTCTGCATCCGCACCCTGGCGATGCCCGCCGACACCAATCACAATGGCGACATCTTCGGCGGCTGGCTGCTCAGCCAGATGGACGTTGCCGGCGGCATTTATGCGATCAAGACCACCAAGACGCGCACCGCGACGGTGGCGATCGACGCGATGAATTTCCGCAAACCGGTGTTCGTCGGCGACGTGGTGTCGGTCTATGCCACGACCGTGCGGATCGGCCGCACCTCGATCACGGTGCATCTCGACGCATGGGTGCGTCGCCGCCGCCAGAGCCAGTCCATTCTCGTCACCGACGGCAACTTCACCTATGTCGCGATCGACGACGAGGGGCGGCCCAAGGTGATCGATCAGGGAGAAATTTCGGTGTAGCGCGATCGTCATGCGGCTGTCGCGCGATGCGGCTACGGCGTACCCCAAGGAGCGACATCGTGGCGCGGAACGATTGAGGCGCGTCGCGGTTGTCTGCCCGAATCGACACCCCGGATCCAACACCATGGGCGCGGCCATCATGTCGGAGAGCTACATTATCGAGGTAAGCTCGCGGGCGGCCGGAATCGTTGTTCGCGACAGAACCGGTTTCCGTTTCTTCGCAGCCGCTCCGCAGTTCTTCCGGCTGGAAGGGCAACTGTTCCGCACCGCGCGGGAGGCGGAACGAGCTGCCGCCCGTTTCGCGGACGGCCGCGAGGCCAAACCGGCCTGAGTGTCGCCGCCGGCGGCGACACGCCGGAAGGAAGCTCCCCTCCGTCGGCCCAGAGGCGACCGCCCGCATGGGCGCGATGACTTTTTGATATTTTCCGCCATTGATTGTCACGGGATCATATTCGAAAGTAAAACGCTGTACGCGACATGCGTAGCGGCGATTGGGCCGTCTGGCCTGGCAGGAAGCTTTGGTGTCCCAGATCTTTGACCTCGCGATCATCGGTGGCGGCATCAATGGGTGCGGCATCGCGCGGGACGCGGCCGGGCGCGGCAACTCGGTCTTTCTCTGCGAGATGAATGATCTCGCCAGCGCCACATCCTCGGCGTCGACCAAGCTCATTCACGGCGGCCTGCGCTATCTGGAGTATTACGAGTTCCGGCTGGTGCGCGAGGCGCTGATGGAGCGCGAGGTGTTGTGGCGGATCGCGCCGCATATCGTGTCGCCGATGCGCTTCGTGCTGCCGCATCATGCCGGCTTGCGGCCGGCATGGCTGCTCCGGCTCGGGTTGTTCCTGTACGACCATCTTGGCGGGCGCAGGCTGCTGCCACCGACACGCACGGTCGATCTCACCCGCGACGAGGTTGGCCGCCCGCTGAAGCCGGGCCGCTATACGCGCGGCTTCGAGTATTCCGATTGCACGGTCGACGATGCCCGCCTTGTCGTGCTGACGGCGCGCGATGCCGCCGATCGGGGCGCGGTGATCGCCACGCGGACCCGCGCGACTGAACTCGCGCGCGTGGACGATCTCTGGCGGATCACCACGGAGGATGCCGCGAGCGGCGCGCGCCACGTGGTGGAGGCGCGGGCGCTGGTGAATGCCGGCGGGCCGTGGGTCGAGGACGTGCTGGCGCATGGCGCGGGGAACGGCACCGGCGCCAAAATCCGTCTGGTGCAGGGCTCGCACATCGTGGTGCCGAAGCTCTACGCGCACGACCGCGCCTACATCTTTCAGAACAGCGACGGCCGCATCGTTTTCGCCATCCCCTACCGCGACGATTTCACGCTGATCGGCACCACCGATCGCGACTATCACGGCGATCCGGCGCGAGTGGCGGCGACGAGCGAGGAAATCGCTTATCTGTGCGAGGCGGTCGGCGAATATCTCGCGACGTCTGTGACGCCGGATGACGTGGTCTGGAGCTATGCCGGCGTGCGGCCGCTCTACGACGACGGCGCCAGCGAAGCCAAGGCGGCGACGCGCGATTATGTGCTCGCGCTCGATGCGTCAAAGGGCGCGCCGCTGCTGTCGGTGTACGGCGGCAAGATCACCACCTATCGGCGGCTGGCGGAAGAAGCGCTGGAGCAGCTCGCACCCTATCTGCCGGGTCGCAAGGCAGGCGAAGGCTGGACAGCGTCGGCGCCGCTGCCGGGCGGCGATGTCGAGGTGCGGGCGTTTCCGGCGCTCGCCGGCCAACTGATGCGGGACTATCCTTTCCTCGCAGCCGACCATGCCAACCGACTGGCGCATGCGTACGGCACGCGCGCGACGACGTGGCTCGGCGAAGCAAGGTCGATGGCCGATCTCGGCCGCGCGTTCGGCGCCACGCTGACCGAGCGCGAGGTGAACTATCTCATCACGCAGGAGTGGGCGCGCACCGCCGAGGACGTGGTGTGGCGCCGCTCCAAACTCGGATTGCGGATGTCGGCGGCGGAGATCGCGGCGCTTGATGCGTGGATGAAGGCCGCGTCGGGGGTGGTGGCGGAACGCGATGCTGCCAACAGCCCGTGACATTCTCGTGTCAGATTGAATTGAATCGTCATTGCGAGGAGCAAAGCGACGAAGCAATCCAGCTCTTTAAAGCATGAAACTTGAATCAACATCATCGTCATGGCCGGGCTTGTCCCGGCCATCTACGTTTTTGAATTTGCATCGTTTGAGACGTGGATGCCCGGGACAAGCCCGGGCATGACGGATACGACCTTACTGCGCGGCGTCGAGGGCCAGCGTCGGATAGTCGGTGTAACCTTTCGCGCCACCGCCGTAAAACGTGGTCTTGTCCGGTTCGTTCAACGGCGCGCCGCGCTTCAGGCGCTCGACCAGATCGGGGTTGGAGATGAACGGCTTGCCGAATGCGATCAGGTCGGCCTCGTTCGCCGCCAGCACCTTGTTGGCGAGCGCGAGATCGTAGCCGTTGTTGGCGATGTATGTCCCGCTGAAACGCTTGCGCAGGCCGGCATAGTCGAACGGCGCGTTGTCGCGCGGGCCGCCAGTCGCGCCCTCGATGACGTGAATGTAGACCAGCTTCTCCGCGTTCAATCCATCCACGATGTGATCGAACAGCGGCTGAGGGTTGCTGTCGGAAACGTCGTTGGCGGGCGTCACCGGCGAGATGCGGATGCCGGTGCGGTCGGCGCCGATTTCACCGGCCACCGCCTTGGCGACTTCGAGCATCAGCCGCGCGCGATTTTCGATGGAGCCGCCATAGGCGTCGGTGCGCTTGTTGCTGCTGTCTCTGGCGAACTGATCGAGCAGATAACCGTTGGCGCCGTGGATTTCGACGCCGTCGAAGCCGGCCTCGCGCGCATTCGCGGCAGCACGTTTGAAGCTGTCGATCACGCCGGGGATTTCATTCAATTCGAGCGCGCGCGGCTCGGAGACCTCCGCGAACTTGCCGCCGACGAAGGTTTTGGTGTTGGCGCGGATGGCGGACGGCGCCACCGGGGCACCGCCATTCGGCTGCAACGAGGCATGAGAGATGCGGCCGACATGCCAGAGCTGGATGTAGATGTGACCGCCGCGCGCGTGCACGGCATCGGTCACCTGACGCCAGCCCGCGATCTGCTCCTTCGAATAGATGCCGGGCGTGTCCTGATATCCCTGGCCCTGCTGCGACACCTGACTCGCCTCGGTGACCAGCAGGCCGGCGGAGGCGCGCTGGCCATAGTACTCGACCGCCAGCGGGTTCGGCACCATTCCGGCGACGGCGCGGTTGCGCGTCAGCGGCGCCATCACGGCGCGGTTAGTCAGCGTCACGGGGCCGAGCTTGTAGGGTTCGAAAAGTTTGGTCGCGCTCATGTCTGGCTTCCATGTCCAATGTTGATGCATTTGCATCTATATTCCACGCGAGCGGAGCGCAAGCCATTTCGCGACATTGCTGTCAGGTGTCGCGCTGAATGCCGCCGAGGTGCCCGCCATCAAGAAAGAGGGTGTGCGCGTTGACGTAGGAGGATTCATTCGAAATCAGAAACAGCGCAGCATAAGCCACCTCCCAGCCGGTTCCCTGACGACCGAAAGGCACCGTGAGTGCGCGATCCGCCCGCCTGCGGCTTGCGTCGCGCCCCATCGGCGTATCCATGAAGCCGGGGGCGATCACATTGCAGCGAATGCCCTTGGTTTCGCCGGCGCGCGCGATGGCGCGACCGAGCGCGATCTGCGCGGCTTTCGACGATTCGTAGGCGGGATTGCGGCCGCCGGCACGCTGACTCGCCAGCGACGACGTCAGCACGATGGCTCCGCCCGGTGACATGAGCTCCAGCGCCTTTTGCGCGAACAGCATGTGGCTGCGCACGTTGACGGCGTAATCCTTGTCCCACGCTTCCACCGTCATTTTCGGCAGCGAGAGTCCTTGCGAAATGCCGACGTTCAGCGCCAGTCCGTCGAGGCCGCCGAGCCGTTCCGCGCAGCGCATGAGCGCCGGCGCGATGGCGGCAGGGTCGATGACATCGACAATCTCGGCGAAGGCACGGCCGCCTTCCGCCGCGATCTGTTCAACGGTGGCGTCGGCCGCGTCCTTTGCGACATCGAGGCAGGCGACGGTGGCGCCCTCGCGTGCGAACAGCACCGCCATCGCGCGGCCGTTGCCGATCGGCGGATCCGCGTCCACGGTCTTGCGCTGACCGGCGCCGACCACGACGATTCGGCGGCCCGCGAGGCGGCGATAATGCGGTGCCTGCCCGAGCGATTCCGCATGAAGCGAGGCGGAGGGATCGATCTGTCGCGGAACGTGGGTGGTGGTCGACATCGCGATCCCCATCAATTCGCGGAATAGCGCACGCTGTTGTCAGAGTCCGACGGCGGCACCGCTTCGATCTCGACCTCGAAGTTTTCGAGAAAACGGCTCACCGCCATGTAGAAGCCGATGGTCAGCGTCAGTTCGGCCATGCGGCGGTTGTCGAGTGCGGCGAGCAGCTTGTCGAAGAGTGCATCCGAAGCCTTGACGTTGGCGACCACGTCGTCGGTGTAACGGATCACCAGCTTTTCGAGCGGCGAGAACACGTCACTGTCGGGATCGTTTTCGAGCGCGTTGATCTTGGCCTCCGCCAGCCCGACGCGACGGGCGACGCGCTTGTGCTGATGGACCTCGTAACTTGCCTTGCTGAGGAAGCCGACGCGCAGGATGGCGATCTCGCGCAATTGCGGATCGAGCGCACTGTCGCGCAGGATCGCGCCGCCCATCTTGAGAAAGCCCGGCGCGATCGTGGTGGCGTGCGGCAGCATCCGATACAGGTTGAGATCGTATCGCCCCTTCAGCATGTCGCGATATTCGGGCGAGGCTTCCGACAGATCGAGATAGGGAATGCGCGGCACGACATTGTCTCCCGGCTTTGTTGTTCTCGTTATCGCGAGCCTATCGTCCGCCACGCACTCGCGCCAGCAATTCGGCGGTCGGCCATGAATCCGCAGGGAGCCCATACTTGATTTGCATGGCCTTGACGGCGATCCGGCTCTGCTGGCCGAGCACGCCGTCGATCTTGCCGACATTGAAGCCTTGCTTCGTCAGCAGCGTCTGAAGCTGCTTGATGTCGTTGAAGGAGAGCTGCGCGACCGGCGCGGACGGCTTGTGCATCGGCGCGGCCCCGGCGATGCGGGTGGCGAGATACGCCGCCGTGGTGGCGTAGATCAGTGAGTTATTCCATTCGGTGTAGGTCGCGAAATTCGGATAGGCCAGAAACGCAGGGCCATGCCGCCCCATCGGCAGCAGCAGTGATGCCGGCAGGTTGTCGTTGGGAAGCGCGCGGCCGTCCGCCAGCGTCACGCCCCATTGCGCCCATTTCGTGCGCGGATGTTTGATGGTGAGGTCCGCCTCCTGCCACGGCAGGGTCTGCGGCACGCGCACCTCCTGCAACCACGGCTCGCCGCGCCGCCATTTCAATCCGGTGGCGATGTAGTTCGCTGTGGAGCCGATCACGTCCGGTGCGCTGCGCAACAGGTTGCGATGGCCGTCGCCGTCGTAATCGACCGCGTAGTTGTAGTAGTGCTGCGGCAGGAATTGCGTCTGGCCCAGTTCGCCTGCCCACGAGCCGATCATTTCGGCGGGCGTGAGATCGCCGCGGTCGATGATCTTCAGCGCGGCGATGGTCTCGTCGTGAAACATCTGCGCGCGGCGGCAATCGTAAGCGAGCGACACCAGCGAGCGCAGGGTCGAGAGCTTGCCCTGCATTGCGCCGAAATCGCTTTCCAGCGCCCAGAAGGCGGCGATCACCGCCGGCGGCACGCCATATTCCTTTTCGGCGCGCGCGAATGCCGCCGCATGGGTTTTCATCAATTGCTGCGCGCGCACGCGACGATTTTCCGACGCCATGCGTCCGGCGAACTCGGTGAAAAGCTGCCCGAACACGCGCTGGCCACGGTCGCGATTGACGATGCCCTGATCGTAGACGAGGTAAGGTGCCGCCGCCGCGATGGCGCGTTGCGAAACGCCCGCCTTCACCGCATCGGCTTTCAGCGTTTCGAGAAACTGCGGAAAGCTCATGCCGTTATGGCAACTCGCGCCGCGCTGGGCGAGAGCGGGGGAGGCTGCGGTTGTGATAGTTAGGAGAAGAGCGGCTCGAACTACATATTTCAAGAGCCTTAAACTTGGCATTTGTTCTCCTACAGCTATCATGATCGTGTCCAGCACCTCGGATCATCCGATCCTGTGCTGTTTCTTTGGAGCGTATCAAGTCAGGCTCGATGGCAATCATCCGATATATCGATCTCGGACGAGGCTCTAGAACTGGTCAGGAGCAATTGACCGTTGCATAGTGTGCTAAAGATTGACATTTGAGCAAGCAATAATGGCCATTCCAGATTATCAGATGCTGATGTTGCCGCTTTTAAAGAGGGCGGCCAAGCACGAGATTCGTGTTCCTGATATCCGCGATGATATAGCAAATGAGTTTGGCTTGACGCCAGACGAACGAGAGCAGCTTCTCGAGAGCGGAACGCAGCGCGTTGTCGACAATCGCCTCCATTGGGCAAAAATCTATTTGAGCAAGGCCGGGCTAATCGATACCCCGAGCCGAGGCAAGTTCATCGCGACCGATGAGGGGCGAGCGCTTCTCGCCACGAACCCGTCGAGTATCAGTAACGAGCTTCTAAGTCGGTATCCGTCGTTCGTCGCATTTAAGATTGGCCGTACTGCTGCCTCCGTTGATGCGAGACTGGGTAACGAACGCGCTGAGAAAGTTATTCAGTCCGAAACAATCACGCCAGAAGAACAAATAGATGCCGCTCTTGGCGCGCTGAATGCCACGATCGCAAGTGACTTGATTGAAAGGGTTTTGCAAAACGCACCAGCTTTCTTTGAGCGCCTCATCGTCGATCTCTTGGTAAAAATGGGATACGGCGGTTCACGGAGTGATGCTGCCACCAGCCTTGGTAAACCAAATGACGGTGGCGTAGATGGAGTCATCAATGAAGATCCGCTGGGTCTAGATAGAGTGTATGTTCAAGCTAAACGGTATGCTCAAGGGAATAATGTTGGCAGGCCAGAAGTGCAGGCCTTCCTCGGGAGCTTGATTGGTAACGGTGCCGCCAAAGGAGTGTTTGTCACTACTTCTGTGTTTTCGGCTCAGGCAAAAGAGTTTGTAAAACATTTGCCGCAGCGAATTGTGCTCATAGACGGTAAACGGCTCGCTCAATTGATGATTGAGCACAAGGTTGGCGTCAGGATCGAGCGCTCTATTGAAGTAAAGCGCATCGATGAAGATTTCTTTCTTGACGAATAGTCAAGGTGTATTGGGCCTTCCGATGGAGTGTTTAGTAGACTGGCAGAGCCGTGGGCGACGGCGGCGCTGGGTGTGCTTTTTGCTGATAAATGTTTCGCTTTCCAAAAGAAAATACCCGGCCTTGCGGCCGGGCATTCGTCTTGATCGCGATTTGTTGAAAGCAGTTCGTTAGCCGAACTGGTTCATCGTGTTGTGGGCGCCACCGGCCTTCAGGGCCGCTTCACCCGCGAAGTATTCCTTGTGGTCGTCGCCGAT
>CAUJJN010000223.1 GCA_963204905.1 Pseudomonadota bacterium | reverse complement strand
GTTTCAGCAATGGATCAGTCGCATGGGGCGCAGGACGGTTCACGAGGCACAGTCCCGCCGTGACCAACACCGCCGCGACCCCAAACGCAGCGGTCAAAGGCTCGTCGAGGATGAAATAGCCCGCCGCGACACCAAATAAAGGGGTGACGAAGGTAAATGCCGACAATTTGCTGGCGGAGTACGCCTTGATCAACCCAAACCAGAGCAGGAATGTGGCGCCAACGACCCAGACCGCCTGATAGAGCATCAGCAGGGTCGCCGAAATTCCCGGAACCTTACTCATGGATTCGCCGCTCACCAACGCCGCCAGCCCAAGAATCGGCACGGAAACAACCAGTTGATAGGCCAATCCCTTTTCGGCGGGCACATTGCGTAATCGGCTTGCCTTGACGATCAACGTTGTGGCGGCCCACAGGGCCCCGGTAACAATCATAAAGACATCGCCCAGCAGCACCTTGGCATCGACATCCGGCTGCGGCACACCAATCGCCACCGCCACGCCCATGAAGGACAGCGCCAACCCGGTCCATTGCAAGCGGCTCAGGCGTTCACCCAGGTAACGATAGGACCCGAACGCAACGAAAAACGGCGCGGTGTACAAAAAGACCGAGGCTCGCGAGGCTGTGGTCCATACCAGGCCGCTATACAGGAAAATGAACTCAACCCCGAAGAGCACGCCCGCCCAGAGACCCGCGCGAAGCGTGCCGTCTCGCCCGAAGAGCTGTGTACGGCGCACACAAGCCACCAGTAAAATGACGGCCAATCCCATTAAAGAACGCAAAAATGCCTGCGTCAGTGGCGGGATATCAGGCAGCACAAGCTTGACCACCACCTGATTAAAGCCCCAGGTCAGGCAAAGCAGCAGGACCAGGGCCACGGCCGAGGCATCGAGCGGGCGTTCCGTGGAGGACGGCGGTGGGTGCTTCATCGCGTCAGTTCATTCCCGCAAAGGGGTTTCCTGCTTCTTTGTCCGGCGTGACGGCACCGGTTTCCATTCAATCAAGGGTCGTGCAATCAAGGGGCGTGATGGGTCACTGTCTCGCCTGACAGTGTGCGCATGTTCCGGTGATCTCCACCACCGAAAGTTTCGGCGCAAAACCAGTCTGCCGCGCCGCGTCGTTCAGGCTCTGCGTAGCCGCGCCAGCAACGATTTCCCCGACCGAGCCACAATGCTCGCAGATCAGAAACGCCACCATCGACGCTGCGTCATGATCATGGGCGCAGGCGAGATACGCGTTGCGACTCTCGATGCGGTGGACCAGGCCGTTCGCCATCAGGAACTCGAGTGCGCGATAGATCGTGATCGGCGCAGGGCGCGCACGCTCGGTCGCCAGTTGATCGATGACTTCGTAGGCCCCAAGGGGACGGTGGCTCGACAGCAACGCTTCCAGCACCTGTCGGCGAATCGGGGTGAGTTTCTGGGCGCGACCTCGACAGACGCGCTCGGCATGCGCGAGAGCGTCCTCAGCGCAGCGGCCGTGGTCATGGTCGGGGGTTGGAAAAGCCGGCTTCGTCATCGTCATGCTCTGCAATCTACCCGGATGACCGAGGTTTGACCCGTTGAATCGGGTCCCGATTGAATTTTTCAAGCCCCTGCTGGCGCAACCGTCATCACAATGAAATTAACGCGATGCAATATTTTATATTGCGTCGCAACATAAATGCCCCAAATGAGTTATCGTCTTCGCGATGGACCATCAGAGCCGAACCCCGGCCCGCGCGGCCTCTAACCCAATGGAACTCCCGTGACTGGCACCTGGAAGGCCTACCTCGACGATCTTACGCGATGGAATCGGGTCAGCCCTCCGAGGCCCGCAGCCAGCCCGACCAAGAAGATCAACCTCGCGCTGCAAGGTGGCGGCGCGCACGGTGCTTTCACCTGGGGCGTGCTGGATCAGCTTCTCGCCGATGAGCGGCTGGAGATCGCCGGGCTCTCCGGCGCCTCCGCCGGCGCCATGAATGCTGTCATGGTGGCGGACGGGCTTGCCCGCGGCGGCCGCGACGAGGCGCGAAAGCGGCTCGGTGAATTCTGGCGCGCGACCAGTGCCGGCGGCGACTTGCCGGGGGTTCAGCGCGCCGTGGCGGACCGGTTGTTCTCGCTGATGCCGTTGGGAGCGACGCCGGTGCAGAACTGGATGGAGGCGATGACGCACTACTTCTCGCCATATGAACTCAATCCGCTCAACATCAATCCGCTGAAGGATCTGATTACCCGCTTCGTCGATTTCGACGCGGTGCGCGCCGCCGGCCTGCCCGTCTTCGTCGCCGCCACCAACGTTCACACCGGCCGCCTGCGAATCTTTTCCGGCGACGCCTTGTCGGCCGATGCGGTGATGGCCTCCGCCGCGCTGCCCTTCATGTTTCGCGCGGTAGAGATCGACGGGGTGCCTTATTGGGACGGTGGTTACATGGGCAATCCCGCGATCTTCCCGTTCCTGCATGAAACCGAGGCCGACGACGTCCTGGTGGTGCAGATCAATCCGGTCACACGCGCCACCACGCCGCGCACATCGGCGGAAATCGTCAACCGGCTGAATGAGATCACGTTCAACTCGGCGCTGATCGCCGAACTGCGCAGCATGGATTTCGCCAATCAACTGATCGACAACGGCCGCTTCCCGCGCGCAGCCGGGCAACAGCTGTACCGCAAGCTCAATGTTCACCGCATCCATCTCGGCGGTCTCGGCGAGCGATTGTCGGCGGCAAGCAAGCTGAAAACCGACTTCGACTTCTTCAAGCTCCTGCACCGCGCCGGCCAGCGTGCCGCGCGTGGTTTCCTTGAACGGCACTTCGACGATATTGGCGAGCGCAGCACCCTCGACCTCGCCGCGGAATCCGGCATCGAATGGGGCTGACGCGCCCGGCATTTACGAATGCCGTGTCCCCCGCCCGCAACCACCCCCCATTCAGGTATCGGCCAGCCATGAGTTTGTTGCAGGGCAGTTCCTGCGAACTACGAATGGAAAAATCGTAAGCATTGCTTATTATATCGCTCACTTAGGGTTTGAGCCAACTTCGCGACATCAAGCCCGTGGTTATTTTCTTGTTTGAGCGTGATCTTGTCCGAAAACCGGCTTCCCGTTTTCGGAATCATACTGTCGGAACCGAGCGATGCCCCGATCCGGACCCATCGATGCCGATTTCCTGTTCGCCCTGTTCGAGGTACAACGCCTGCTGCGGCTCTACGCCGACAAGCAGGCCTCGCAGTATGGGTTGACGCGAACGCAGTGGGCGGTGCTTTCCAAGGTCAACCGCACTGAAGGGTTGAAGCAGGCCGAAATCGCCGAGATGCTTGAGATCCAGCCGATCACGCTGACGCGACTGATCGACAAGCTTTGCAACAACGGACTTCTCGAGCGCCGCAGCGATGCCACCGATCGCCGCATCAATCGTTTGTATCTGACCAAGGCGGCGCGTCCGCTGATGGCGAAACTCGCGGTCTTGCGCTCCGACGTCGTTGAAGCAGCCTGTACCGGCTTCAGCCACGCCGAAATTCACCGCTTGGTCGAGCAGCTTGAAACCATCAAGGACAATGTCCGCGACGCGCTGCAAAACGCGCCGGCCGCAACGAAGCACACGAAGCTGAAGGAACGCCGTTATGGCTGAGCCCGCTCTGAAACTCGCCACCGAGCAGAAGGCCAACCCGTCCGCGTCGCAGTCCGATGCGCCGGCGGCGCAGCAGCGCGGCATCCTCGCCGGCTTTCGGCGCTATCGCCGTCCACTGTTGCTGATCGTCCTGCCGGCCATCGCATTGATCGCCGGCATCGCTTTCTATCTCAGTGGCGGCCGTTACGTCACCACGGATGACGCCTATGTCGGCGCGCAGAAGGTGCTGATCACGCCGGACATCTCCGGCAAGATCGACAAGGTGAATATCCGCGAAGGTCAGCAGGTGAACAAGGGTGACCTGCTGTTCGAGATCGATCCGGTCCCGTTCCGCCTCGCCGTCCAGCAGGCCAGAGCCAAGCTGAATGAAGCCACGGTGACCTACAACGATCTGAAGGCCAATCTGAAGCTCTATGCGCGCTCGTCCGAACTGTCCGAACAGAGCATCGACCTGAAGCAGCGTGACGTCGAGCGCAAGACTGCGTTGGTCAAAAGCAATTCGGGCTCGCAACTCGACCTCGAGAAGAGTGTGGCCGGACTGGTCCAGGCGCAATCGCTGAACCAGTTGCTGCAACAGCGCATCACCAGCGCGCAGACCCAGTTGCTGGGCAACCCGGAACTCCCGCTTGAGGAATTCCCGGCCTATATGCAAGCCAAGGCGGCACTCGACGAGGCGCAACGCAATCTCGACCATACCGAACTGCGCGCACCCATCAACGGTATTGCCACCCAGGTCGACAACATCCAGCTCGGCCGCTTTGTCGCGGCGGGCACCCCGGTGTTCAGCGTGATCGACACCTCCGCGCCGTGGGTCGACGCCAACCCGAAAGAATCCGATTTCACCTATGTCGCGGTCGGGCAGTCCGTGACCCTCGACGTCGATGCGTTTCCCGATCATCGGTTCAAAGGCACGGTCGGATCGCTCAGCCCAGGCACCGGCGCAACTTTCGCGATCCTGCCGCCGCAGAATGCCACCGGCAACTTCGTCAAGATCGTGCAGCGCGTTCCCGTCCGCATCTATTTCGACAAGAACGATGCTGACGTCCGCCGTCTGAAAGCCGGCATGAGCACCTACGTCACCATCGACACCGGCCACAAGCGAACGCTTGCCGGCCTGTTCGGCTTCGGCCCCGCCAAGACCTCTGAAACGGCGAAATAGTCATGACAACCGCCGCCGCACCTCCCATTGCGGTGCCGGGCCTGCGCCGGAACATGGTGACGATCTGCGCCATGACCGCGACCATCATGCAGGCGCTCGACACCACCATCGCGAACGTCGCCCTGCCTTACATGCAGGGCAGCCTGTCGGCGTCGCAGGACCAGATCAACTGGGTGCTGACCTCTTACATCGTCGCCGCCGCGATCATGACGGCGCCGGTCGGCTGGATCGCCAACCGCTTCGGCCGCAAGCGCATCTTCATCATCTGCTCCGCCGGCTTCACGGTCGCCTCGGTGATGTGCGGCCTTGCGCAGGACATCACCCAGATGGTGCTGTTCCGTCTGCTGCAGGGTGTATTCGGCGCCGCGCTGGTGCCGCTCTCGCAGGCCGTGATGCTGGACAGCTACGCCCTGCACGAACGCGCCAAGGCGATGGCGATCTGGGGCATGGGCGTGATGATGGGACCCATCATGGGTCCCTCTCTCGGCGCCTGGTTGACCGAAACCTACTCGTGGCACTGGGTGTTCTTCGTCAACCTGCCGTTCGGCATCATCACCGTCATCGGCCTGATGATCTTCATGGACGAGACGAAACTCGACGCCAAGCTGCAGTTCGACTGGTTCGGCTTCGCCGCGCTCGCCGTCGGCATCGGAGCGCTGCAACTGGCGCTCGATCGCGGCGAACAACTCGACTGGTTCAACTCGTGGGAGATCGTGCTTGAGTTCATCATCTCGGGCGTCGGCTTCTA
>CAUJJN010000222.1 GCA_963204905.1 Pseudomonadota bacterium | reverse complement strand
GATCCGAACACCCCGATGAAGCGCGCATTCCTCGCGCATACCCTGATGCGCAAGGACCACGACGAACATCGCGCCGAGCGCATGGCGATGATGCCGGCCCTGATGCCGAAGACGATCGATGCCGACTGGGGTCCGCTCTATACCAAACTCGCGGGCGACTACCTCGACCGCCTGCCGCGCGGCGAGATCGTCGATCTGTTCCCGACACTCGCCGGTCCGCTCGCAGCACGCATCCTGGCGCACGCCATGGGCGTGCCGGATGCCAGCGACGCCGACATGCAACGCTGGTCACAAACACTGATCGACGGCGCCGGCAATTTCGGCTGGCAACCGGACCCGTTCGAAGCGAGCGACCAGGCCAACGTCGAGATGGACGCCTGCATCCGTGCCAACATCGCGCGCGTGAAGGCGGTACCCGATTCCTCCGCCATCTCGTTCATGTGCCGCGCGAAAAACCAGATTCCCGAAAGCCAGATGATCGCCAACGTGAAGATCGCGATCGGCGGCGGCATCAATGAGCCACGCGACGCGCTGCTCACGATCGTTTTCGGCCTGCTGACGCACCCCGATCAACTCGCGGAGGTGCGAGCGAAAAACCTGTGGCGCGCGGCATTCGAGGAAGGCGTGCGCTGGGTCGCGCCGATCCAGGCCAGTTCGCGCCTGGTGACGGAGGACACCGAAATCGGCGGCTGTCATATCCCAAAAGGCGACACCGTGATGACGATCCAGGCCTCGGCGAACCGCGACGAAGATGTGTTCGAGGACGGCGAAAACTTCAACGCGCTACGGACGGACAATCCGCATCAGGCGTTCGGTAACGGTCCGCACCATTGCGCGGGCGCGAATCTGTCACGGCGCACGGTGGGCGACATCCTGCTGCCGATGCTGTTCGAGCGTTTCCCGAACATCAGTCTTCCCGACCCTGACAGCGTGCGCTGGCACGGTTTCGGCTTCCGGGGCCCGCTCAACCTTCCAGTGCGCTTGCAGTAGCAGCGATCTTCTCAAAACAAATGGCCGAAATCCGACGTCTTCGGATTCCGGCCATTCCCGTCATTTATCGTCGAAAGCGGGGCGCTTCAGTTCGTCAAGCGCCAGCGCCTCAAAATGCCAGAGCCTTGACCTGCTTGACCTGCGGCAGCGCCTGAACCTTGGCCAGCACGTCCGCCGGCACCGCGCCATCGACCTCGACAAGCGCGATGGCGTCGCCGCCCTGGTTGTGACGTCCGAGATTGAAGGTCGCGATATTGACCTTGGCGTCGCCGAGGATTGAGGCGAACTTGCCGATGAAGCCAGGCTTGTCCTCGTTGGTGACGTAGATCATCGACGGGCCGAATTCGGCGTCAACGCGAATGCCCTTGATGTCGATCAGGCGCGGTTTGCCGTCGGCGTAGACCGTACCGGACACCGAACGCTCCTGCTTCTCGGTGGTCACGGTAACGGTGATGACGCTTTCGTAGTCGCTTTGCGCGGCACGCACCACTTCGTCCACCACCATGCCGCGCTCCTTGGCGACAACCGGCGCGGACACCACGTTGACATCACCGAGCATCGGCCGCAGCAGACCGGTCAGCGCCGCCGAGGTCAGCGCCTTGATCTTCATCTCCGCGACCTGGCCCTCATAGGTGATCGTCACCTTGCTGATACCGGTCTCGGTGAGCTGGCCGGCAAACGAACCAAGCTTTTCGGCAAGTTCGACAAAGGGTTTCAGCTTCGGCGCTTCCTCCGCCGTGATCGACGGGAAGTTAATGGCGTTGCTGATCGCGCCGGTGAGCAGATAGTCCGACATCTGTTCGGCCACCTGCAACGCAACATTCTCCTGCGCCTCCGTGGTGGACGCGCCGAGATGCGGCGTGCAGATCACATTGGCATGGCCGAACAGCACGTTCGAAGTGGCCGGCTCCTCGACGAACACGTCGAAGGCCGCGCCCGCGACCTGCTTGGAGTTGAGCGCATCGACCAGCGCCTGCTCGTCGACAAGACCGCCGCGCGCGCAGTTGATGATGCGCACGCCCTTCTTCATCTTGGCGATGGCTGCGGCGTCGATGATGTTGCGGGTCTTGTCGGTCAGCGGCGTGTGCAGCGTGATGAAATCGGCGCGCTTGAACAGGTCTTCGAGCTCAACCTTCTCGACGCCAAGATCCTTGGCGCGCTCCGGCGACAGGAACGGATCGAACGCGATCACCTTCATCTTGAGGCCGACGGCGCGGTCCGCGACGATCGAGCCGATGTTGCCGCAGCCGATCACGCCAAGCGTCTTGCCGGTGATCTCGACGCCCATGAAACGGTTCTTCTCCCACTTTCCGGCCTGGGTCGAAGCGTCGGCAGCGGGGATTTCGCGCGCCAGCGCCAGCATCAGCGTGATGGCGTGCTCCGCGGTGGTGATCGAATTGCCGAACGGCGTGTTCATCACGATGATGCCCTTCGCCGTCGCCGCCGGAATCTCGACGTTATCGACGCCGATGCCAGCGCGACCGATCACCTTCAGCTTCTTGGCATTGGCGAGAATTTTCGCGGTCGCCTTGGTGGCCGAGCGGATGGCGAGGCCGTCGTAGTTGCCGATGATCTCAGCGAGCTTGTCCTTGTCCTTGCCAAGCGCCGGCTGGAAGTCCACCTCGATTCCGCGATCCTTGAAGATCTGCACGGCGGCGGGGCTGAGGGCGTCGGAGATGAGAACTTTGGGTTTGGTCATGATGTTGTCCTGATGTGGAAGACGGAGCTTCAACGAATGAGGCGCGCACTCCCTCTCCCCGCTGGGGAGAGGGTCAGCGTGAGGGGGGCTTTCGTACACGGCCAGCCCCTCACCCGACCGCTTTGCGGTCGACCTCTCCCCGGCGGGAAGAGGTGAAAAACGGAGAGATTAAGCCGCCTTGGCGAGCGAGGCCTTGGCGTCCGCGAAGGCCCAGTCGAGCCAGCCGGTCAAGGCCGCACCGTCGGCGGTCTCGACCGTGGCGCCGCACCAGATGCGCAGGCCCGGAGGAGCATCGCGGTAGTGGCCGAGATCGTAGCCCGCGCCTTCCTTCTCCACCGCGGCAACCAGCGCCTTGGCGAACGCGGCCTGCGCGTCGGCGGCAAGCGCCGTCACCGTCGGATCGACCACCTTGAGGCAGACCGAGGTGTTGGAGCGGATCGCCGGATCGGCAGCGAGGAAATCGATCCATGGCGTCTTGGCGACCCAGTCGCTCAGCGCCTTGGTGTTGGCGTCGGCACGGCCGATCATGCCCTTGAGGCCGCCGACCGACTTCGCCCAGTTCAGTGCGTCGAGATAATCCTCGACGCACAGCATCGACGGTGTGTTGATGGTTTCGCCAACGAAGATGCCGTCGATCAGCTTGCCGCCCTTGGTCATGCGGAAGATCTTCGGCATCGGCCACGGCGGCGTATAGCTTTCAAGACGCGCCACCGCGCGCGGGGAAAGGATCAGCATGCCGTGCGCGCCCTCGCCGCCCAGCGCCTTCTGCCAGGAGAAGGTGACGACGTCGAGCTTGGCCCAGTCGAGCGGCTGCGCGAACGCGGCGGAGGTGGCGTCGCAGAGGGTCAGGCCTTCGCGGTCGGCCTTGATCCAGTCGGCGTTCGGCACCCGCACGCCCGAGGTGGTGCCGTTCCAGGTGAAGATGATATCGGAGGCCGGATCGGCCTTGGCGAGATCTGGAATCTCGCCGTAACCGGCGGTCAGCTTGGTGACGTCCTTCAGCTTCAATTGCTTGACGACGTCGGTCACCCAGCCATCGCCGAAGGATTCCCACGCCAGCATGGTGACGGGGCGCGGACCGAGCAGCGACCAAAGCGCCATTTCGACCGCGCCGGTGTCCGACGCCGGCACGATGCCGATCTTGTAGTCGGCCGGCACTTCAAGCACCTCGCGGGTGAGATCGATCGCAAGCTTGAGCTTGGTCTTGCCGATCTTCGCGCGGTGCGAACGACCGAGGGCAGCGTCTTTGAGGGCTTCGGGGGTCCAGCCGGGGCGCTTGGCGCAGGGGCCGGAGGAGAAATGCGGCACGTTCGGCCGCGCAGCGGGCTTCGCTACAGTCATCGTCTATCCTTCCAGATAGTAAGCCTCCCGTTGGGGGGAGGTGTCCCGCCGCGGGAGATACGCCAAGCTGCCATGCCGGTCAAGGGATAGTCCC
>CAUJJN010000221.1 GCA_963204905.1 Pseudomonadota bacterium | reverse complement strand
AAAGCAAGTAGGAGACTGACGAGCGACCCGATCCAGACCTCGTTAGGGCTGCTTCCTTCCGGACCTGACCCGGTTGGCGAGAGGCTCGTCCACCGCCAATCTCCCGGTCCCTATTTGGGGCCAAAAGCCATGGAAAGCAAGCCACTCCACGCCCAGTTCCGCGGCCATATCCGAAACGGTTGTTTGCCGGGCCGCACTCTGCGAAAGTGCCGGAACGCTTCGAGAACCTGTATGCCCGCCGACTGGACGCTCCATCCACAGCTTGACAAGGATACCGCCCCGATCGGCGATCTGCCGCTATGCCGGGTGCTTCTGATCAAGGATGCGCACTATCCCTGGCTGGTGCTGGTGCCGCGCCGTCCCGAGACCGTCGAGATCATCGATCTGGACGAGGTGGCACAGGCGCAGTTGATGGCCGAGATCTCTCGCGTCTCGCGTGCGCTACGAGAGATCACCCGTTGCGACAAGCTCAACGTCGCGGCGCTGGGCAACGTCGTCCCGCAATTGCACGTCCATGTCATTGCGCGCCGTCGCACCGACGCCGCATGGCCGCGCCCGGTCTGGGGCCTGATGCCGCCGCTGCCCTACGATCAGCGCGACATGCAGCAACTCATCGATGTGCTCCAGCGCAAAGTATGGCTTGAACAACCTGAGCTGAGTTCCTCATGACAACAACCGATCGCCCGTTTCCGCTCGGCCAGCCGGCCTTCGTCTCCAATGCGCTCGAACGCGCAGCCCATCTGCGCACCGACGACGCCAAGCTGATGGCACTGGAAACCCGGCACGACGCCAGCGCGTATGTCATCTTCCGCGATTCGCTGGTGGTGGCGCAGGAGAACGGCGGCGTCCGCGCGCTGTTGTCGGTGAACGAAGCGCTGAAGTTCGGCGCCAATCCCGGCACCATCTTCCTCGGTCTGCGCGGCGAGGCGCCGGTGTTCGGCATGGGTATCGCCGACGACGCCGCCGAAAAATTGCTCAACCGTTCCGATGTCGGCGTCGTTGAGCTGCGCGGCATGGCGATGCAGGGCGCTATCCCGGCCGAACAGCTTTCAGCCATCGCGATGGCGAAGTCGATGGTGGGTTGGCATCGCCGCCATGCCTATTGCGCCAATTGCGGCGCCCGCACCCGCGCAACCCAAGGCGGATGGCGGCGCGATTGCCCAAGCTGCAAGGCCGAGCACTTCCCGCGCACCGACCCCGTCGTCATCATGCTGGTGACCTCGGGCGATGATTGCCTGCTCGGCCGCCAGAAGCAGTTTCCCACCGGCATGTGGTCGTGCCTCGCCGGCTTCGTCGAGGCAGCGGAGACCATCGAGGACGCGGTGCGTCGCGAGGTGTGGGAAGAATCCGGCATCCGCTGTGACAACGTGCAATACTACATGACGCAACCCTGGCCCTACCCGTCCTCCTTGATGATCGGATGCACGGCTGAAGCCCTGACGCGTGACATCGTCATCGACCGTACAGAACTGGAAGACGTACGCTGGTTCCCGCGCGACGAAGCCGTGCAAATGCTGGCGCGACAACATGCCGGCGGGCTCACCGGTCCACATCCATTCGCGATCGCGCACCATCTGGTGGGCCGCTGGCTGCAGCCGTCGGAATAAGTGGAACCAGATCGCCACCGGGCGATTGACGATGATACGTCATGATCGATACAGCCACCCCAGACCGCCCCCACATCCTCTGCATCGGCATGCCGGTGCGCGATCTTGCCTTCCGCATCGAGGCTATTCCATCGCGCGGCTCCAAGGTGCCGGCCAGCCAGTTCGAGGAAATCGCCGGCGGCAACGCGCTTAACGCCGCTATCGGCATCGTACGCCTCGGCGGCCATGCCACGCTGTGCGGCCCGATGGGCGATGCGCAGGAAACCTCGGCGCATTACATTTTTGACAAACTTTTGGAAGAAGGCATCGGCAGCCAGCATCTAGTGCACATGCCCGGGCTGGTGACGCCGATATCGGCCATCATGATCGATCCGAGCGGCGAGCGCACCATTCTTACTTTTCGCGACCCGGCCTTGTGGAATGTCCGGCTGCCGGATGCCAACGCCTTGCTGAAGAATTGCAGCGCGGTGCTGATCGAAAGCCGCTGCGCCCCCTTCGCCACCGATCTTTGCGCCGAGGCCCGCCAGCGGAATATTCCGGTGGTGGTGGACGGCGACGGCGTCATGTCTCTGCGCGAGGGACTGCTGACCGCCTCCTCGCACCTGATCTTTTCCAGCGACGCCGTGCGACAAACGGCCGGCAGCGACGACGACGCCACGGCGCTCCGCAAGATCGCCGGGCTGACGCCGTCATTTCTGGCGGCGACGCGCGGCCCGCAGGGCACGCTCTGGCTCGACCAGGCCGGAGCATTCCAGGAGACCGCGGCGTTTCCGGTCCACACCGTCGACACCCTTGGCGCCGGCGACATCTTCCACGGCGCCTTCACACTGGCCCTTACCGAAGGGCAGGCTATTCCGGCTGCCTTGCGCTTCGGGTCCGCTGCAGCAGCGCTGAAATGCACGCGTTTCGGCGGGGCTTTCGCTTGCCCGCAACGCGCTGAAGTTGAAGCTTTTTTGACCGACCGCCCGTCATGGCCGCCGGCATCGGGTTAGAGCAAGGCTTGCCATAGAAGAATTTCCTATATATGAGGGCGATAAGTCCAATATATGGAAAAATCATCTTCCCATGACAGACCTCGCCGCTCCAGCACCCGAACCCGGCCGCCGGCTAGACGCCATCGACCGCAAGATCCTCACCGTACTGCAGGACGATGCCTCGCTCTCCGTTGCCGAAATCGGCGACCGGGTCGGCCTGTCCTCGACGCCGTGCTGGAAGCGCATCCAGCGCCTCGAAGCCGACGGGGTCATCACCCGCCGTGTCGCTTTGGTCGATCAGAACAAGATCGGCCTCGGCATCACCGTGTTCGTCTCGGTGGAAAGCGGCGACCATTCCGACGAGTGGCTGCGGAAATTTGCCGAGGCCGTCAGCGCCATGCCCGAAGTGGTCGAATTCTACCGGATGGCCGGCGACGTCGATTACATGCTGCGCGTCGTCACCGCCGACATGCAAAGCTATGACGTGTTCTACAAAAAGCTGATCAGCGCTGTGGCGCTCAAGAACGTCACCTCGCGCTTCGCCATGGAGAAGATCAAGTCAGTGACCGCGCTGCCGGTGCCGCCGCTGAGCGCGGCTTAGCGTCCCTCGTCATTGCGAGCGAAGCGAAGCAATCCAGCCTTTAACTTCACGACTGCGGATCGCTTCGTCGCTGGCGCTCCTTGCAATGACGACAAAGAGGCATTGCGCTCGACGAAGAGTGCTATTGCCGCATCATGAACAACGGATCAGCGCTATCTGGCACGCGCCGCCATTGCGCGTTGTCGTCGGCCTCGAAATGCCAGGTCTCGCCGCGCGCCGACATCAACAGCATCTCGCCGCGTTCCAGCCGCCACAATGTTGGGGCGAAAGCGACCACGGTCGGGTCGCAACGCGGCTTGAGAAAAACGGCGAAGTTATCGCCGCTGGCTTCGTTGTTGGTGAGCGTCAGCGTACAGATCACCGCACCGGAGCCGCGCACCATCGCCCAGTTGCCGATCATCTGATCCATCGACCGCGTCAGCGCCCGCGCCGCCGCGAGATTTTGCAACAGATAGATCCCCTCCCCGGGCCGGCGGCCTTCGAGAATTCCGCTTTCGACCTCGGTGAAATCGATGACGGGCTGCCCGCCGGCATCCTGCAGACGGACGATATCCAGCCCCTTGATGCTCCATGCCGCGATGTCCCTGGTGAACGGCAAGGCGTTGGCGCAGCCAGGCTCCAGCTCAATTTTCATGCCTTGCGGCGCGGCATCGGCTTTCAGCGTCACAACACAGGTCTTGCCGCGCTCGGCCGTGGACAACTCCCACTGGCCTATCATGTTTTTCTTCAAGCCGGCGGCGGTCTGTGCGAACGCCGGCGCGCTGATGGCGAGCAGCATCGCCATCAGAGCAAGCATTCTCGTACGGATCGCCGCGACGCCCATGGGTTACCTGTCTTTCACCGGCGTCTCGGCGATAGGCGTCAACGGCGGCTTCCCGGAGAACCACGCCTTCAGGTTATCGACCACAAGTTGATCCATGGCGTTCCGCGTTACCAGCGAAGCCGAACCGATATGCGGCAGCAGCACAACGTTCTGCAGCGCCTTCAACTCGTCGGGGACCTGCGGCTCCTTGGCGAAGACATCAAGCCCGGCAGCGAGAATAGTGCCGGACTTCAACGCCGCGATCAGCGCCGGCTCGTCGATGACGCTGCCGCGCGCCAGATTGATGATCACACCGCGCGGTCCCAGGGCTTTCATCACTTCCGCATTGATCAGATTCGCGGTGGCGGCGCCGCCCGGCGTGATGACGATCAGCGTATCCACCGCCTTCGCCATGTCCAGCAGGTTCGGGTAGTGCTGGTGCGAGACCCCCGCCGCCGGATTGCGGGAGTGATACACCACCGGCACCTTGGCCGCATCGAGCCGCCGCGTGATCGCCTGCCCGATGCGCCCCATGCCAACCATGCCGATTTTGCGGTCCCGCAATGAACCAACGGTGAGCGGATATTCTTGCGTGGTCCAAAGCCCGGAGCGGACGTAGCGATCGGCCTTGACGAACTCGCGCAGCGTGGCGATCAGCAGCCCCATCGCGGTGTCCGCAACCTCCTCGGTCAGCACGTCCGGAGTGTTGGTGACGATGATGCCATGATCGCGCGCATAAGCTGAATCGACATGGTCGTAGCCGACACCGAAACTCGAAACGATTTCCAGCTTGGGGAAGCGCGACAACACCGCCGCGCCGGCCGGCCGCATGTGGGTGATGGCAATGCCGCGGATGCGCTGCGCCACGTCCGGCGCCAGCCGTTCGACGTCTTCCAGCGTCTCGCATTTGTGCCGCTCAAACCGCTCGGAAAAGCCATTGTCGACGACCGGCTTGGTCGGTCCATAGATCAAGAGGTCGATTTTTTCCGAAGCAGCGGTCGCCATCAGCTTTCCTTTCGCAGCGCACTTTCATGCCAGCGCCGCAGCAACAGATGCGAGACCAGCGCCAGCGTCATATAAATGACGACCCCGGCCACCGAGAGCAACAACAATGCGGCGAACATGCGCGGAATGTTGAGCCGGTATCCGGATTCCGCAATCCTGTAGGCGAGACCCGAACCGCTGCCGGCGGAGCCCGCCGCGATTTCGGCAACCACCGCGCCGATCAGGGACAGGCCGCCGGCAATGCGCAGGCCACCGAGCGTGTAGGGCAGCGCGGCCGGCAGTTTGAGGTAGCGCAGCGTCTGCCATCGCGACGCGCCATAGAGCTTGAACAGGCCCGCAAGATTGCGATCCACCGAATTCAGCCCCAACGTGGTGTTCGACAACACCGGGAAGAACGCGACGATCGAGGCGCAAACGACCACCGCAGTCTGCTGCGGCAGATAGATCAGCAACAGCGGCGCGATGGCGATCACCGGCGTTACTTGCAGAACGATCGCATAAGGCAGCAGCGCCCATTCAAGCCACTTCGACTGGCTGAACAGCAACGCCAACGCTACGCCGCCGATCGCAGCCGCAATGAATCCCTCCAACGTGGTTGATAGCGTCGTCAGCAACGACGGCCACAGGATCGGCCAATCTCGAATAAATGTCTCGGCGACCAGCGCAGGGCCCGGCAGCACATAAGGTGGAATCTCGTTAATGCTGATGACCAGGTGCCAGGCGATGATACTTCCCGCGAGGACCAGAATCGGCAGCAGCATTCGCGAGGTCCAGCCCCGCGACAAGGTCGCAGTTTCCGCGGCAATTGAGGTCAAGTCGGTCATGGCGCAACCGTCGCGATGGTGGCGTCCGCCAAAGCCCGCGAGACTTGCCGACAATAGGCGGCATATTCGGCCGACGTGCGAAAATTCTCGTCACGTTCCGCCCCATCGATCGGAATGTCCGCGTGGATGCATCCGGGTCGCACAGTCATGACCACGACGCGCTGTGACAAATAGACCGATTCAAACACCGAGTGCGTGACGAACATGATCGTTTTGCCAAGGCTGCGCCATAGCGCCAACAAATCATTGTTAAGGCGGAAGCGCGTGATCTCGTCGAGCGCGGCGAACGGCTCGTCCAGCAACAGCACGTCCGGCTCGGTAACCAGCGCGCGGGCGAGCGAGACACGCATCTTCATGCCGCCGGACAGCTCGCGCGGGAAGGCAGCGCTGAATTCCGACAACCCGACCCGCGCCAGCGCGTCACTGATGCGGCGATCCGCTTCGGATCGCGTTATCCCGGCAAGCGTCAGCGGCAGCCGCACGTTGTCGCGCACGCTCGCCCACGGCATCAAGGTCGGCTCCTGAAACACGAAGCCGATCGAACGGACGGTCTGGGCGGACGCAACGCACCCCGCCACAATCACCTCGCCGGACGTCGGCGCGATCAGGCCGGCGACGATGCGCAATGCGGTCGACTTGCCGCAGCCAGAAGGCCCTAGCAGCGAGATGAATTCGCCACGACGCACGTTGAGATCGATCGGCCCCAGCGCAACGCCGCGACCGTCATAGGCCTTGGTGACGCCGCGCAGTCGAATGGCGCTATCGCCTGCAACGTCGGATGGGGTGTGAGCAGTCAACACCATCACGCCATCATGGTTTCGGCCTCAGGTCGAGACCGACGCCCTTGTTGATGAAGCGCAGCGTATAGGCCTTGCGGTAGTCGATGTCTCGGCGAACCACCCCGGCCCGCACCATCTTGTCGAAAAAGCTTGCCATCCGCGCATCCGACATCGCCCCGATGCCGTCCCTTCCGGCATCACCTGAATCGACGATGCCGTGATCCTTCATTGCCTTCGCCGAATAAGCCAGCAGTTCGTCGGTCATATCCGGGTTGAGCTTCTTGATCATGTCGTTGCCCGGCTTGTTGTCGCCATAGAGATAGTTGTACCAGCCGATGACCGAGGCATCGACGAAACGTTGCACGAGATCTGGTTTGCTGTCGACAAGCTTGAGGCGGGTTTCGATCAGCGTCGAATAGGCGTCGAAACCATAGTCGGCCAGCAGCAGCACCGTCGGCTTGAATCCGGCGCGTTTCTCCACCGCATAGGGTTCCGACGAGACATAGCCCTGCATCGCGCTTTTCGGATCCGCCAGGAACGGCTGCGCGTTGAAGGTGTAAGGCTTCACCTTGTCCTCGCTGAACCCGTAGTCGGATTTCAGCCACTGAAAATAGCTGGCGATGCCTTCCTTCGATACGAACAGCGTCATCGGCTTCAGATCGTCGAGCTTCGTCACCTTTGCCTGCGGATGCGCCAAAAAAACCTGCGGGTCCTTCTGGAACATCGCCGCCACCGCCACTACCGGCACCTTGTTGGCGACCGCGTCGAAAGACTGCAGCGTGTTCGCCGTCATGAAGAAATCCAGCTTGCCGGCGATCAGCAGGATGCGGTTGTTGACGTTCGGTCCGCCCGGCACGATGGTCACGTCGAGCCCGTACCGGCGATACGTGCCATCGGCCAGCGCCTGGAAGAAACCGCCATGCTCGGCCTCCGCCACCCAGTTGGTGCCGAAGGAGACCTTGTCCAGGGTTTCGGCGGGTGCGGGCATCGCCAACACAAGGGCCGCACCGAGCAGACCGGCGCTTAACGATGCCGCCAGAGAAGCCAGCTTCATGATTGATCTCCGTCGATTATTCTGGCCGATGGTGGCAAGATACAGCGGGTGGCGCGGACGTTTTAACCGTTCCGCCGCCGCGCGTCAGGAATGACGGCAAATTTTTCACTGAACTTGTGCGAGCCGACGATCCAATGACCGCTCTCCGCCCCCCTCGCGACTGGCATGATATCTATTGGTCCGATGTCGCACGCGAGGATGCCGCGCGATGGATCGCCGTGTTGCCGCTCGCTGCCATCGAACAGCACGGCCCCCACTTGCCGCTCGGCACCGACGTGCTGATCGCGGAAGCCTATCTGGCGCGGTCGCGCGAACTGCTGCCTGACGACCTTCCGGCGATATTCTTGCCGGTGCAGGCCGTCGGCATTTCCACGGAGCACCTCGCCTTCCCCGGCACGCTAACGCTGCCGCCCGACGTCGCGATCCGAAGCTGGACCGCGCTGGGCGAAAGCCTCGCGCGCGCGGGCGTACGCAAAATGGTGATGGTGTCGAGCCATGGCGGCAACAGCGCCGCGATGAGCCTTGTGGCGCAGGATTTGCGCGCCCGTCTCGGCTTTCTTGCCGTGACCACCGCGTGGAGCCGCTTCGGCACGCCGGACGGATTGTTCGCCGACGATGAACTCCGCCACGGAATTCACGGCGGCGCGATCGAAACCTCGGTCATGCTAGCCGCCTACCCCGCGCAAGTTCGCGCCGATCAGATCAAGAATTTTGAACCTCGCTCGTTCGCGATGGAGCGCGACTATCGCTGGCTCAGCGTACAGCGCCCCGCGCCATTTGCCTGGCAGGCGCAGGACTTGCATCCGAGCGGCGCCATCGGCGATGCCTCCGCCGCGAGCGCCGACAAGGGCCGGCAACTGCTCGACCACGGCAGTCGCGCCTTCTGCGAATTGCTCGCCGACGTCGACCGCTTCGATCCCGCCGTGCTGACGGACAATATCTGAGCCGTCGGCATCTTGCGCACCGGACACGGCAGCAGCGCCAATGCTTGACCTCTCATACCTCGCCTTGCCAACGAGGATCGGGACTCATTGATCCGGAAGATCGATGTGGCGGCGAATACAATGCTGACAGACAAGGTGTGAGCGCATCGCAGCAGCAGATCACTCCAGCCTCCTGCTGCCTTGGGTCACCGCACCATCAAAGTCTCAAGCAAATTGATAAGCCCTGACCCGAATTGAACCGAATCGTCTTCCTGTCACGATCGGCCCGGGTCATGCCGGTCCGTTGCATGGCTGTCACATACCGCTGGCAAAGACACTCTGGTTGAATTTCCTGAGCTGCTATTGCGAACTAGTTGCAATAATAGCTAATGACAGGGCTGGCCGATTCCGCCACAGAGCATCGCGCCGAACGCGGCTTGAAGCGAGAAGGGCCAGCTGTAGCAACGGCTCGTTTTTAGTGCCTATCAAATCCGGGCGCGGAACGGGCGTGGGACAGGCCGCTGGACCTCTCTTCCGAGAGGCATGACGCACGACAGGGCATTTCAACGTCATGAAACCGGTATGGATCATCCTGACATCCGGCCTGTGCGCGCTTGGTGGCGCAGCAACAGCGGCCGATCTGCCGCCAACGCGCGTGGTCAAGGCAGCCGCTGTCCCGACGCCCTATGATTGGAACGGACTTTATCTCGGCGCCCATATCGGCTTCGGATGGGGGTATTCCTCCTCAATTCTGGTCGATCCGACAGCGGCCGGCGCGCACAAAAACTTTGGGGGCATGATCGGTGGCCTTCAAGCGGGAGCCAATTGGGTCTCGCCATCCGGCACCCTCCTCGGGATCGAAGCCGATGTATCATTTCCCAATTACCTCGACTCGAATTCCGTCGTCTCGGCACTGGCATCCGCGCGGTCGGGCGTCACCGAGAAATTCGACATGGTTGGCTCGGTGCGAGGTCGCTTCGGCATCGTCGATGGACCGTGGCTGACCTACGCCACCGGTGGCCTCGGCTGGGGCGGCGCACGCTTCATTGATACCGCACCATCCCGCGACGAAGAAAAGCAGCTTCGCCAACGATTCGGATGGATCGCGGGCGCCGGCGTCGAATATGCCTTCGCACCCCATTGGTCGGCTCGGCTTGAGTATCTTTACGGCGATCTCGGCAGCGCCAACGTCGCCTTCAGGTCCGGAGCCCGCTACTCGTCAAGCCATGATTTCCAATCCTTGCGCATCGGCCTCAACAGGAAGATCGGCGGAATCGAATCCGGTCTGTCATCGCCGACGAGCTGGATCGAACCGGAATCCGATCGTTGGGAAATTCACGGCCAGACCACCTATCTGGCACAAGGCTATCCGAGCTTTCCCGCACTTTACTCCGGCCCGAACAGCCTGGCGCCGAATGCGCAGTTGAAATCGACCTGGAGCAACAGTCTGTTCCTCAATGCCCGGCTGTGGGACGGCGGCGAGGTCTATTTTAATCCCGAATTGGCGCAGGGCTTCGGGCTGAGCGACACCTTTGGCGCTGGCGGGTTTCCCAGCGGCGAGGCCCAGAAGTCGGATTTCCCATACCCACATTACAACACGTCACGATTGTTCCTGCGGCAGACCTTCGGCTTCGGCGGCGAGCAGGAAGAACTCGCCAACGGCCCGACCCAACTCGCCGGCAAGGCGGACGTTTCGCGGCTCACCGTTCAGGCCGGAAAATTCGCGGTCACGGACGTCTTCGACGGCAACGCTTACGCAAAGGACCCACGCCGCGACTTCATGAACTGGTCGATATGGGCTCCGGGCGCGTTCGACTACGCGGCCGACAAAGTCGGCCTGACCTATGGTGTCACTGCCGAACTCAATCAGAAACAGTGGGCTCTGCGCGCCGGCTATTTCCTGATGGATGCGGAAGCCAATTCCAACAACTTCGATATGCGCATCTTCCGACGCGGCGAATACGTCCTCGAACTGGAGACACGCTATACGCTGTTCGGACAGCCCGGAAAGCTGCGCACCATCGGCTGGCTCAACAGCGCTTATTCCGGCAGCTATCGCGAAATCCTTGCCGATCCGGCGCTCAATCTCGACATCGCCCAGACTCGCCGCGGCCGCATCAAGTATGGCTACGTCCTCAATCTTGAACAGGCCGTCACCGACGATATCGGCCTATTTGGACGCTGGAGCTGGAATGACGGCAAGACCGAAATCATGGCGTTCACCGACATCGATGCCAGCTTGTCACTTGGCGCTTCGATCAAGGGCACGCGCTGGGGCCGCCCGGATGACACACTCGGCATTGGCGGTGCAGTCAACTCACTTTCGAAAGATCATCGCGATTTCATCGCCGCCGGAGGGCTGGGCGTCTTGATTGGCGACGGCCGGCTGACTTATCGCAATGAGCGAATCCTCGAAGCGTATTATGCCCTGGCCCTCAACAAGCACTTGACCTTCACGGCCGACTACCAGTTGATCGTCAATCCGGCCTATAACGCCGACCGCGGCCCCGTCTCGATCTTTTCCGGGCGGTTGCACGGCGAATTCTAGGGCCATCGGCGTTTTGACGGGACTGAAAAACGTGGTTGGCCGGGCGGAGTCCGGCTTTGCGCGATCACGGTTTCATCTCAAAGAAACCCTACGTCTGAAAAAACTCGCGCTAGATCGCTGGTGCAAACGACTCTGCTCGCGCCATCGCCCAGGCATCGCGAAAACGTGGGTTCTCGGTTCCTTCCAGCAGTTCTCCCGGCCGCAATTCCGGGTAAAGACGCGCAAACGACATCACCTCGGCCCCGGTCAATCGATGCGAGAAATGGACCGGTCGAATTTCGGCCGGATGGTCGAGACCGGCGGCTGCGATCAATTCCGACAACGCGTGCAGCGTGGCATGGTGGTAGTTATAAACGCGCTCGAGTTTGTGCGGCACGACCAGCGCGCGACTACGCGAGGGGTCCTGCGTGGTCACGCCGGTCGGACATCGGTCGGTGTGGCAACTCAGCGACTGAATGCAACCAAGTGCGAACATGAAGCCGCGCGCAGAGTTGCACCAATCGGCGCCGAGCGCCATGGCGCGGGCGATGTCGAAAGCCGTGGCGATCTTGCCGGACGCGCCGATCTTGATGCGGTCGCGGATGTTCAGTCCGACCAGAGCATTGTGCACGAAGTTGACGCCTTCGCGCATCGGCATGCCAAGATGATCCATGAATTCCAGCGGCGCGGCGCCAGTGCCGCCTTCCTTGCCGTCGATCACAATAAAATCCGGATAGATGCCGGTCTGTAGCATCGCCTTGCAGATCGCAAGAAATTCCCAGCGATGACCAATGCACAGCTTGAAACCGGTCGGCTTGCCGCCGGAGAGTCTGCGCATCTCGCCGATAAAGGCCATCATCTCCAGCGGCGTCGAGAATGCCGAGTGCCCCGCTGGCGAAATGCAATCCTCGCCCATGGCTACGCCACGAATGTGCGAAATCTCCTCGGAAACTTTCGCCGCAGGCAACACGCCGCCATGGCCCGGCTTGGCGCCCTGGCTGATCTTCAATTCCACCATCTTGATCTGATCGAGGATGGCGACACGCGAGAACGCTTCCGGATCGAATTCACCATCGCGCGTTCGGCAGCCGAAGTAACCCGAGCCTATTTCCCAGATCAGATCGCCGCCGTTCTCCTGATGATACGGACTGACACCACCTTCGCCGGTGTCATGGGCGAAGCCTCCTTTCTTCGCGCCAGCGTTCAATGCGCGCACGGCGTTGGGGCTCAGCGCACCAAAGCTCATCGCCGAGATGTTGAACACCGAAGCGGAATACGGCCTGGCGCAGCCCGGACCACCTATGGTGATGCGGAATTTCTCCGTGTTGCGCGGCTTGGGCGCGATGGAGTGCTGCATCCACTCATAACCGTCGGAATAGACGCTCTCCTGGGTCCCGAACGGCCGCTTGTCGAGCACCATCTTGGCGCGCTGATAGACCAATGCGCGGGTGTCGCGACTGAACGGCATCCCGTCCTTCTCGCTCTCGAAAAAATACTGCCGCATCTCCGGCCGGATTTCCTCAAGCAGAAAACGCAAATGCGCCGAGATCGGATAGTTACGCAGAACCGCATGATCCTTCTGTACCAGATCATGAATGCCAAGCAGCGTAAGCCCTCCAAAAATCAGGATCGGGATGGCGACCAGGCTGACGATCTTGTGATCGGCCATCGCGAGGCCGACTAGCAAAGCGGCGACGACCGCGCAAATCGTCAGCACGATGAAGCGCGGCGAAAACGGGATCATCAGGTTTTCCATCGCTTCCTCGATCGCTGTTGCTTCCAATGCCACGGCGGAAATTCACTGGTTCACCCAGTCCGTCCTCACCGCGGATTTGACGATACTAACACTTGCTCATGAAAACTATTCTGACGATTCCATGCCGTCCGAACAGAGCGATGGATCATTCGCGATCATCGACAGATAAGCCGGCACGAACCGACGTCAGCGCGCCGGCGTCGGAGATAGCGCACCGTCGATAATGACATCGTCCCATTCGGCATTTTCCTCCGCCGCGCTCGAACGCTTCAGCGCGGGGTCGATAATCACAGTCCAGTGAACCGGGGCCTTTGACACATTGCGCAACAAACCACGGGCGTCGAAACGACCTTCCGTGCTCCAGGCATGAAGCGCGCCCAGCACGAAAGCCGGCCGCGCGTCATTCGAGCCACTATAAGGCAAGAGAAGTTGCTCCACGGTCACCGGGCAATCATTGGGGTCCGAAAACGGCGCGATACAGTAAATGGGTAGCATGTGGCGGACAGAGGCATCCCAGATGGGACGCCCCACATTCGCCATCGGCGCATCCAGACAATCATGCACCAGACGGCCGGGCATCTTCTCGTTGAACAGTTGCTCGACCCTCTCGCCGGCGGAACGACAGAGATAAGCCTGCCTGTCGTCAACAACGCTGATTTCGGTCATCACGATGTCGGCAGCATCGCCCGCGCGCTCGTCGGGCGTGAAATCCACAATGCTGGGCAGGGCTCGGTCACCGCGCGTCAGCTGCCAATCCCGCAGCAGACTGACCTGCCTGATCGACCGCACAATACTGCTGTGAGCCTTCTGAAAGGACATGGATATGGATCCGGTTGACCCTGCGGCGAGAGCGAGGTCGACGGGCAAAGAATGCAACCAACAGCACGGACGCCGGTAGCACGACAGCCGCGATTCGCAATGTGGTGCACGCTATCACACAATCGAGCGCTTCGTCATTTTCGAGCAAAAATCACAAAAAGCAACCATAGAGTGCAGCACTTCGATCGTCGAGGCACCAATCGTCGGTCACAGAATGGCGGAACTTACGGGGACTAAAGATGGATCAGCATTGGCCGATCAAGTAGACTTCAACGGCATGCTCCGCCGGAGCGCCCTTCGAATACCCGACATTACCTTCATGCGACCCCTTCAGGATTTTCGGCGAGCGAAGCCGGGCTTTTATCCGGATCATGCCATCCATGCCGCGTTTGCCTGCGCCCGCCTGGACCTGAATTTCATCCCCCTCGACGGCGACAGCGGGCTGCTGTTCAGGGTGGCTTCCGCAACGGCCAGCCGTTGCTTCGGCGGCGGACGCTGCTCGGCCTTTCCCCAAAACGACGCCACCGCCGCCACGTTGGCCAACGACAAGTATTTTACGCAGCGCATCCTCCAACAGGCCGGAATATCCACCCTGTCTGGGGAGTATTTTTTTCTGAATTCGCGCCATAGCGCCCATCGCCCCCCGGGCCACGAACGAACCGACGCAACGGCGTATTTCGCCGGTCTTGATCACCGCGCCTTTGCCAAACCGCTGCAGGGATCGCGCGGCGACTTCGCCCGCCCACTGATCGGCCCGAATATGCTGGCCAACTACATGGACGAAGTGGCGCACTTCTACGATTCGATCCTGCTCCAGCCGATCGTTAGCGGCGACGAATATCGAATCTTCCTGCTCGATGGAAACGACGTTTTCACCGTTCGCAAATTTCCGCCGGCCTTGATCGGCGACGGCATCCGTTCGCTTCGCGAACTGCTCGCTGCGCATGATCGGAACCTGCAAGCTCACGGCCTTTCACCGACCGGCACGGCCCTCGACGATACCAACAATGCTGATGGCGTTTTTCCCGCAGGCCACCACTACCCGTTGCCGGGCCGGATGAATCGAAGCGCCGGTGGCACCATGGCATTCGCGCGACCCCATCATCACGATGCCGCGATAGCGCTGGCGCGTCAGGCAGCCCAGGCGCTGGGTTTACGCGCCGCGGCAGTCGATCTTTTCGTCAATATCAACGATGACCCCGCCGCCATGGCCGTAATTGAAATCAATGCCAATCCCTCGATTCGTTTTCTGGAGGACAGTGGACGGGACGACCTGATCCTGACGATCTGGCGCCACACCTTCACGTCGATCGGCTTGCTGCATGTTTGATCTCCCGAAATATGGCGACGGAATCTGCCTTGCGCGGCTGACTGCACTGCTGGACCGGCTTGCCATCGATCGCGTGCGCCTCCAGCAGCGATCCGTCGTTGTTACCGGCTCCAACGGCAAAGGCAGCACGGCGGCATTCTGCGCCGGCATCGGCCGCGCTGCCGGGCTGCGCACCGGGCTTTTCACGTCCCCACACCTCTATCGCTTCAACGAGCGCTTTCAGATCAACAATGTTGCGATCACCGACGCTCGCCTGACCGAACTGATCGCGCGCACCGCAAACGCCATCGAGAAACTATCGAAGCCGCGCAATGAACGCTTTGGCGCATTCGAGGCCCAGTTCGCGTTGGCCTGTTTGTATTTCCAGCAAGACGCCTGCGACTTCATGGTGTTCGAGGCCGGCATCGGCGGCCGCTACGATCCGGTGCGGCTGGTCGGCGCTACCACGACCTGCGTGGCCTCGGTCGACCTTGAGCACGTCAGTCTGCTCGGCAACTCGCTCGCCCTGATCGCCTCCGACAAAAGCGATGCCTGCGCGGCAGGCGGCACGATCGTCTACGGCGGCAACTGCCGACCGTTGCGCGATCATCTGCTCGCCTATAATCGCAACCGTCAAACGACAAGCCTGTTCATTCGCGGCGACATCGGCATCGCGCACGAACTGACATCCGACGCTGGCGAGACATTCAATCTGAGTTTTGACGGTTTCTCTCTGCGCGATCTGAGCATAGGTTTGTCCGGCGCCTTCCAGGTCGACAACGCCGCGATCGCCGCGGTTCTGTTCCTGCTCTGGACACGAACCGCTACCGCACCAATGGATGACCTAGCGATAGCGCACGCCATCCGCAACGGTCTTCTGGAAACCCGATGGCCCGGTCGCCTGGAAACGATCCGCCGCGATCCGCTCACCGTGATCGACGTCGGCCATACGCCGGATGGCATCGCGCGCGCGCTCGCCGGCCTGCACCGAACTCACGGGCAACAGGACTGGCTGCTGGTGGTCGGTGTTTCTCAGGATAAGAGCGCCGATGAAATCGTCGCGTTGCTGGCGCCAGCATTCGATACGATCATCTGTTCGTCGGCTTATCACAAGGGAGCTTCACCGGGCCAGATCGCCGCTGCCGCACGCCGCGCCAACCCGTCTGCGGCGATTCACACCACCGCATCCGTCGAGGAGGCGGCGACATTAAGCACCGAACTCGCAGCCAAACTCGGACGCAGGATTTTCGTCGCAGGCGGGCTGTTCCTGGCCATCGAGTACGCGACGGCCGTTGCCGGCGGGCAACCCCGGGACCTCGCTTTTTTCTAGCGGCCGAAACCTGTTCGGACCGGCTTCGACAATTGTTGTTGTCGCCCGTGCCTCCGCCGACTAGCCTCCGACAACAACACAAATCCGGAGAATGCCCATGGCCGTTGCGACCAATCGTCAGATCCTGCTGGTGGAAAAGCCCAAGGACAAGCTGGCGTCCACGCATTTCAGGCTGGTCGAAAGCAATATCCCAGAGCCGAAGGATGGCGAGGTGTTGTTGCGGGTGCGCTACATCTCGCTCGACGCCGCCAATAGGGCCTGGATGCACGGCGCGACCTACCGCTCGGCGGTGGAGGCCAATACAGTGATGGCCGGAGGCGCGATCGCCGAAGTCGTGTCATCGAAAGCTGAAGGTTTTGCGCCCGGCGATATCGTGTTCGGCGATACCGGCTGGCAGGATTTCGCGGCGGTGCCCGCCAAGCATCTCACCAAGATGCCTCGTATCGAACCGCTGACGCATCTGCTGAGTGTCTACGGCATCGCCGGCCTCACGGCCTATTTCGGCTTACTCAATGTCGGCAAACCCAAAGCCGGCGAAACCGTCGTGGTGTCGGCGGCCGCCGGATCCGTCGGATCCATCGTCGGTCAAATCGCCAAAATCAAGGGATGCCATGTCATCGGCATCGCGGGCGGCGCCGAAAAGTGTCATTGGCTGACTTCGACGCTCGGCTTCGATGCAGCGGTCGATTACAAGGACGGCGCGGTTTACAAAGCCCTGAAAGCGGCGGCCCCGAAAGGCATAGATGTCTATTTTGACAACGTCGGCGGCGACATTCTCGAAGCTTGCATCTCGCAGATGAACCTCCACGGCCGCATCGCCTGCTGCGGCGCCATCTCACAGTACGACGGTGTGCCATCAGCCACCGGGCCACGCGGCGTGCCCGGCCTGATCGTGGTGAAGCGCCTGACGATGCAGGGGTTCATCGTGATGGACTACATGGACCAGCGCGATCAAGCTTTGTCCGACCTGCAATCCTGGGTCGTGGCAGGCAAACTGAAAGTGCAGGAAGACGTTATCGCTGGCATCGAGAATACGCCGCAAGCGCTGATCGGATTGCTCGCCGGTGAAAATCGCGGCAAACGCATGGTCAAGGTCTGACACCGCGCCACTCGATCCCGCTTCAACATGTTCCCGGGCGGCGACATCCGCCGCACGCTGTCAGGAGTCCTGCATTGCAACTTCATGGATACTATCGCAGCACCGCCTCGTGGCGGGTGCGGATCGCGCTCAATCTGAAAGGTGTACATGCCGATCACATCGCGCATCATTTACGCAAGGGCGAGCAGCGCGCGGCGGATTATCTCAAGCTCAATCCGCAAGGGTTCGTTCCCGCGCTGTCGCTCGATGACGACACCACGTTGACGCAGTCGCTGGCGATCATCGAGTGGCTCGACGAGACTCATCCACAACCACCACTACTACCAACCGATCCGATCCGTTGCGCGCATGTGCGTGCTTTCGCGCAAGCGATCGCCTGCGATACCCATCCGGTTCAGAATCTCAAGGTTCTGGCACAACTGCGGCAGCTCGGCCTTGCTGAAGACAAGGTTACGGGCTGGGCCGCGTGGGCCATCAGCGAGGGGTTGGCAGCCTGCGAAACCTTGATCGCACATGAGCCAGGGCCATTTTGTTTCGGCATGGCACCCTCGCTCGCTGATATCTGCCTGATCCCGCAACTGTTCAACGCGCGCCGCTTTGGCGTCGATCTGTCAGCCTATCCGCGCCTGCTGCAAGCCGAAGCCGCCGCGCAAGCGGTGCCGGCCTTCGCTGATGCCGCGCCGGAGCGCCAGCACGACGCCGAGTGATGCCGCGAGATCAACGTGTCGCGGTCGGGGGCAGAAGCGCGACGACCGGAGACGTCCCGTAAGCTGCCGGAATCTGGAGTCCCTGGGTTTTTTCGCTCACGCGAGCCGTTGTCTCCTGCACAACAGTCTGAAACGGCTGGTTCGGCGTTGCCAGCGTTTCCAGCAGCGCGCGCACGAACGGGCTATCGAGCCCATCGCCATCGAGCGCGGCCTGACCGGGCTGGGTGGAATGGAACACCACGCTGCGCGCCCCGACGGCGGGCGTCGTCGCAAGACCGGAATGCAAACGCGGCGGCCCCTGCTCCTTTTGCGCTGCCGAACTGCGCGCGGCCAACACCGCACGCGCCTCGACAAAGGGATCGTCACGGCAGGCATCGACGACGACAAGCGAGCCACGTCGGGCATTCGCCGCCGCAGCCGTGAGGTCGGCGAGCGCGAGCGCTCCGTTCTTCAGGTCACGATCGCTCTCCGGCGCGGCATCCACCGGGACAAGATAGTTGACGCCATTAGCCTCGACACCGTGGCCCGCATAGAACACCATGACGACATCCGCCGAGGCGGCTTTCTCGGCAATGACGCCTGGAACGCCGCGCAACTGGGATGCGTCGAGATTCTCAGCGATCTCCACCGCATCGAATCCCATCTCGGCCAACGCGTTGGCAATCACAGCCGCATCGCGCCGCGGATTGGGCAAACTGGCGAGTTTGAGGTAATCTGACTCTCCGATCACGAACGCAACGCGCTTTAGCCTGTCGGGCGAACCCTTGCCGGCCGTGATGCCGACATCGTAGGCATTGCGAAATATACCTCGATCGCTGCGTTTCATCGGCCGGGTCAGTTGCATCAGACGGAACGACGCCAGCATTCGCTCATAAAGTCTCGGTGTTGCCTCGGTCGCCGTCAGAATGCGCTGGTAGATTGCCGCGGCTGTGGCGTTGTCGCCACGTTGTTCCGCGATGCGCGCGAGGCCCATCATCGCGTTCCAGCCGGTCGCGGACATCTGCGATGCATCGCGATAATGTCGTTCGGCGGCTGCAATATCCTTCATCTTGTCGAGCGCAAGATCACCGGCCCGCACCAGCAGGTCGGCATTCATCGCCCTGGCGTCCGGCTCAGACAAATCGCCGCTTTCATGCGCGGCGATGAGCAGGTCGTCATAGGCAGCCTTGAGATCGCCGGCGCGCAGCTCGACTTCCGATTTCTGGATCAATGCAAGGCGCCGGAATGGCGGCCCGAGCGCCGCCGCCGCGGCGAAGTCGGCTTTGGCCCGAAGCAATAGTCCCAGTCGACGCAACAGCCTGCCGCGCGCGGCGCGTGCCGTGCCAGCCGCCGGATCGATCTCGATCGCGCGGTCGAGGTCCGTCAGCGCGGCGGCGGCATCGCCGGCGCGTTCATGCTCCAGCGCACGCTGCACATAGGGCGTGGCAGAGTTGGGCGCTTCCTGCATCGCCCTGCCAATATCCGCTTGCGCCGCGGACGCGTTTCCCAGCAGTTGATTGACGGTCACACGCATGGCAAGCGCATCGCCCTTCATCGGCCCGTCGATGCCGATGGCGGTCTCGATATCCGCCAGCGCGAGACGAAGCTGGGCGAGCGTCGGAGGTGCGTAATTCGGTGCGCCGTCTTTTCCGCCCCCCTGCATCATGCCGGTCTGGACCACTTGCAGAAAACGCATCAGCCCACGATAGAACGCGGCCTTCTGCCGATCCGTATCATTTGGATGATCCGCAAGAATATCACCACATGCTGCTTCCGCCGCGGCAAGATCAGCAACGGACAACATCGTCGTCTTGACCCGCTCGTCAGCGCAGGCAGACATGCCGGCACGCGCATGAACGGGCGTCACCAGGGACACGGCAAGCGTTGTCAGAGTTGCCGCCGCCGGGCGCACGAAACCGCGCGACAAGAAAAAACTGGAGAATCATCGATTCATCGGAGCGAGTTTAGCGGCCCGTTTCCGGCTGTCACCCGGAAACCCGTGCGTCAATCTCGCGCGCTCATTCAAGGTCGGCTTTCAGGAGGGCCTGAGCACCGCTCAGATCGACTGAGCTCGCTGGTGTTGATCACATCGCATCTTCCCGCCTACTTTATCCAAAATGAAAAAGAGAAGCATTTCATTCAGAATAATTTAGGTTAAGAAGGGAAGGCAATGTCGATCCGAGACCTGAAGACATTTCTTGCCGTGATCGAAAGTGGATCGTTCGCAGGGGCTGCGCTGGCTGTCCGCAGAACGCAATCCGCAGTCACCGTGCAGATGAAAGCGCTCGAAGATGAGCTTGGCTTTACGCTCTTCGACCGATCAAGACGACCACCCGCGCTCAACGATGCCGGTCGCGCGTTCGCGATCAAGGCCGCAAACGCAGTAGAAGCCTACGAGCGCCTATTTCGGGATTCCGGAAATCCCGCGGTCGAAGGGCTGCTCCGCCTCGGCGTGGTGCCAAGCGTAATGACCGGAATCATGCCTCAGGCTCTCGTCGCCTTGAGAGCAAAATTTCCAAGCTTGCACATCGAGTTGGCGATGGGACCCTCGGCCGACCTGGTCGAACGCGTGCGGCAGGGCGCTCTCGACGCAACTATCGTCAGCGACTTGATACAAGGCGGGGCGGGGCTCCAATGGTCACCTTTCATGCGCGAACCGCTCGTACTCATCGCCCCGATCAACGCACCCCAACGAAGCGCTGAAGAGTTGATCACAAGCTATCCCTTCATCCGATACAATCGTCAGGCCTGGGTCGGTCAGCTTATCGACAGCTTCCTGAAACGGCGGCGTCTGCGTGTCACGGATTCGATGACGCTCGATACGCTCGAAGCGATCACCACGATGGTGCACTATGGCCTGGGAGTTTCGATCGTTCCTTCGCGAATCTTCGGTGATCCGTTCTCCCCACCAGTTCGCCGGATAGCCTTTTCCGGATCGGCCACGTATCGCGTGGTCGGCCTTGTTCGGAAATCCGAAGATGCCAACGCCGCTCTCGCCGATGCGCTGCTGGCGGAATTGCGCGGACTCTCGGCCTCGGTCCCTTCATCCCCCAAGCAACAGAAAAAACCTCGCGCAAAGCGCAAACGACCACGATGAGCGCCCTTCAAATATTGAAATTATTCGAATATTTTGTTCATTCTTATTCGTTTTATATAAAGAAAGAAGTTTGTTAGCACTTGAACTGGGCGGGGCCGCGAGGGCGTGGACGCCAGCCGCTCAGGAGCTGACAAGCCATGGTTCCCCCGCAATCCGAATTGTCGGTCGCGCTGTGGCGTGGCGGCCAGGACGGCGCCTACCAGACATATCAGGTGCCGACACGCGAGAACCAAACGATCCTCGATGTCGTGACGTGGATTCAGCGCAACCTCGACCCGACGCTGTCGTACCGGTTTGCCTGTCGAGTCGGCATGTGCGGGTCTTGCGCGATGACGGTGAATGGACGGCCGCGCTGGACATGTCGTACCCACGTCGCAAAAGTTGCAACCGCCGGCCGTATCGAAATCGGGCCCCTCGAAAACCTTCCCGTGATCAAGGATCTGGCGGCGGATATGCGGCCGTTCTTCGAGAAGTGGCAGCGCGCGAAGGGCGTTTTCTCTCCCTCCAAAACCCGCGACGATGCGATCGAGGAAATCAAGCCCGACACTCCCGCACGCATCGCCGCGGACAAAGCCATTGAATGCATCAATTGCGGCGTCTGCTACGCCGCCTGCGATACTGTCCGCTGGGATCCGGACTATCTCGGACCAGCCGCGCTCAATCGCGCATGGTCACTTGTCAACGATGTCCGCGACTCAGGAAATGCGGCACGCCTCGAAGCGATCTCAGCGGATGGAGGCTGCCATACCTGCCACTCGCATCAATCGTGCCAGCAGCTTTGCCCCCAAACACTCAATCCGACGGCGTCCATCTCCGGCCTCAAGCGCCGCACGACGCAAGCCTATCTACAAGGCGAAATCAAACCATGAGCGTTCGGCTATATATCTGGCAGCGATCGACGGCGGCGCTTATGCTGCCGCTTATCCTTATTCATCTGGCCCTCATCTTCTATGCAACCAGTAAGGGCCTGAAGGCTGCGGATATCCTTGCGCGGACACGCGGAAGCATCGCATGGGCCTCATTCTACGGCGTCTTCGTGACGGCCGCGGCGATTCACTCCGCGATCGGCATCCGAAACATTTTGATCGAGTGGGTAAATCTTTCCAGGAGACTCGCAAACCTTCTCGCAGTCAGCCTGGGTGTCGCGCTTCTGGCGCTCGGTTTCCGTGCCATCGCAGCCGTGGTGCTGCATGGTTAGACTTCTGGCCGCACGCCGACGAAACATTCTCTGGGTCGCAGCCCTCGCCCATCGTCTTTCCGGGCTGGCGCTGGCGATATTCCTTCCCCTTCATTTTCTTGCGCTTGGACTTGCCATCGACGGCGAAGCCCGCCTCGAAAGTTTTCTGCGATGGACAGACTGGCCGATCGTCAAGCTTGCAGAGGCCGGACTTATCTTGCTGCTTGTGCTGCACTTTCTCGGCGGTCTTCGAATCCTCATGATCGAAAACGCCAATTGGGTCAGCGGCCAGTCAAAGCTCGCGATAGCCGGAGCCGGCCTCTCGATGGTCGCCGCCTTCGCCTTTCTTGCGCGCATCTTTTGAGGGTCGCACCATGACGTTGGAGCGCGTGAAAACTGACATACTCATCCTCGGCTCGGGAGGCGCCGGACTGTTCGCGGCGCTTCATGCCCACGCCAGCAACTCCGATCTGGATGTCACCATCGCCACAAAAGGCCTGATTGGAAAATGCGGCTGCACCCGGATGGTCCAGGGTGGCTATAACGTCGCCCTCAATCCGGGCGACTCCGTCGAGCGCCACTTCATGGACACCATCGAAGGCGGAAAATGGCTGCCTAACCAGGAATTGGCCTGGACGCTTGTCACCAAAGCCGTCGAGCGAGTTCGCGAACTCGAGAATGAAGTCGGCTGCTTTTTCGATCGTAACGCTGACGGGACCCTGCACGGAAAGGCATTCGCTGGCCAAACCTTCGACCGCACAGTACACAAAGGCGACCTGACCGGCATTGAAATCATCAACCGCCTGATGGAGCAGGTCTGGGCGCGTCCGAGCATACGTCAGCTCGAAGAACACCGCGCCATTGCACTCATTCCATCCAAGGAAGGCCGATCGCTTTCCGGCGTGCTGTTCATCGATATCAGAACCGGCAATCTGCTATTCGTCGAGGCAAAGGCCGTTCTGCTGGCGACTGGGGGCGGGCCGACGATGTACCGCTACCACACACCGTCAGGCGACAAGAGCATGGACGGGCTCGCGATGGCGTTGCGGATCGGACTGCCGCTGCGCGATATGGAAATGGTGCAATTCCATCCCACTGGACTGCTCGCTGGCCCCGAGACCCGCATGACCGGAACCGTGTTGGAAGAGGGACTTCGCGGCGCCGGAGGACATCTCCTCAACGGCGAGATGAACCGTTTCATGGGTGACTATGATCCAAAGCTTGAGCGCGCCACGCGCGACGTGGTCAGCCGCTCGATCTACTCGGAGATGAAGGCCGGCCGCACGAGCCCGAACGGCGGAGTCTACATCAAGATGAGCCATCTCGGGCCGAAGGAGGTGGCGAAGAAATTCAAAGGCATGGTCGACCGCTGCCGCGATTGCGGCTTTGATCTGGCCGGCGGCCTGGTGGAGGTCGTTCCCACCGCGCACTATTTCATGGGCGGTGTGATTTGCGCAGCGGATACCACAACCGAGCTTCCTGGCCTTTTCGTCGCCGGTGAAGATGCCAGCGGAATGCATGGCGCCAATCGTCTTGGTGGCAACGGCGTCGCGAACTCGACCGTGTTCGGCGGAATAGCTGGCAACGTCATGCCTGCCTGGATTGCTGCCAATCCCGGACATCGGAAACCCGACGAAGATATTCTCGCGGCTGAGGTCGGCCGATCATTCCATCCGTACACGCAGAAGCCGGGAAATCTGAATCGGCTACGCGAAAAGCTGCTCGACATCATGTGGGATGACGTTGGGGTCGTTCGGGATCAGGCTGGCCTCGAACGTGCGCTGACGAATCTTGACGACATCGAGGCTGAGCTCCTGAGTACTGGCATCGAAAACAACGGACGCGCTTTCAATCTGACATGGCATGACTGGTTAAATTTGCGATCGCTCTGTGAAACCAGCCGCGTTATCGCTTTGGCTGCCACGAAACGCGAGAACTCTCGCGGCGCCCACTATCGGTCTGACTTCCCGGGTGCAGGAGATATCGCGACATCCCGCTTCACCGTCGTACGTCAAACGCCTGATGAACGGCTCGAAATCACCGATGTGCCTGTTCTGTTCACCTACGTCAAGCCTGGTGAGACTCTGCTCAAATCGCCTGAGGTTCAGGACTAGTCGAGGTTCAAGATGATTGCCCTGTCGTCGTTGCAACGAACTGCCGAAGAATTGATGGCAAAGGCAGCCATCGAGATTCCGGACGACTATCTGGCTGGGCTGCGTCGATGCGCGGACACCGAAAAAGGCGACCTCTCGGCGTTTGTCATTCAAGCCATGCTCGAAAACTACGAAGCCGCCAAGGAAGATCGCCGCGCCATGTGCGGCGACACCGGCGTACCTCGCTGGTACGTCAAAATGGGAAATGAAGCGCGGATCGAAGGCGGACCTATTGGCCTTGAAGCCACGCTGCGAAGAGCGACCGCCCATGCGACAAGCAGCATTCCGCTCCGACCCAATCGCGTTCACCCGTTGTGGCGAACGGATCACAATAACAACGTCGGCATCAATGCCCCCGAAATCGAATACGCCTTTCATCCCGACGCGGACTGGGTCGAACTAACGACCGTTCACAAAGGTGGCCTGTTCGGATCCGACTACCGCATGCTTTTTCCCGGCGATGGCATCGATGGAATCAAGCGATTTTTCCTCGATACGTTGATTAGCTTCGGCAGACGAGGCCTGGCCTGCCAGCCGGCGATCATCGGTGTCGGCCTCGGCGGCTCGAAAGATGCATGTATGGTGCTGGGAAAGCAGGCCTCGTGTCTGCGCACGGTCGGTAGCCGCAACCCCGATCCAAAGATCGCTGAGCTTGAGGACGAACTGACAGCGCTCGGCAACAGCATCGGAATGGGGGCGATGGGATTCATGGGAACTTCCATGGTGGTCGATTGCCACATCGAGACCGGCTACTGTCACACAGGCGGCATGCCGATGAGCGTCCACATGTTCTGTCTGTCGTCACGTCGGGCTTCCGCGCGTGTTCATGCAGATGGTCATGTGGAATTCCGCACCGATCCCATGTGGTTCACTGACTATTCGCGCCGATCCACCGTCGAATGGGAAAATTCGCAACTGATCGCGGCAGAGTAGGAGAACGTCACATGGCAAATCCCCTGAAGACCGTCGACCTTGAGCTACCCGCGCAGACCCAACAACTGCGTCAACTCGACATCGGTACGATCGTGTATCTCACCGGACGCGTTTTCACCGCGCGCGAGGGGGTATATAAGCGAGTGATTGAAGATGGCGCCGGAATGCCGGCATCGCGCGAAGCGCTGGGAAGCGTCAACTTCCACTGCTCGCCCGCCGCGTCCGTCAACGCGGACGGCACTTACAACGTCGGCGCTGTTACCGCAACGGCTTCATTTCGATTTGCGAAATGGCTGGACGGCTGGTTCAAACAATCCGGCTGCAACATCATAATCGGCAAGGGCGGCATGACCTCCGAGGCATATCGCGAGCTTTTCGTCCCTAATAATGCGATCTACCTGACAACCGTTGGCTACGGTACTGGTGCCCTGCTCGGTCGCGGAATCAAGGGCGTGGAAAGTGTTTATTGGATGGAAGAACTCGGATTGGCGCAGGCCGTCTGGGTCCTCGACGTCGCCAGATTCGGCCCTTTCATCGTGGAAAGCGATCTCGACGGAAACAGTCTATTCGAACGAGAGAATGCCAAAATGGCATCTGGCATCAAGGCTCTCTACGAAGGCACAAGGCCAGCCACACTGCGTCGCTACGGCGAGACCGATGATAAGACGGCCGAAGTCATCTAGTTCGTTCGTGGCAATCGTTCCGATCGACGCATAAATTCGCAGATGCAAGTCCAACTTTGGCGCGAGACAATACGGAATCTCCCTCTCAGGGGATGCAGGCTGCGTCGGCCAAGCGAGCACGAAGGATCAGCATCTCATCAAAGCCATGCTTCCGTTTCGATACGAAGATGCTTCTTATCTCCGCCAGATCATGCGCACCGACGTCACTCGTCTCCGACCTGAGTTAATCTCCAAAAGCAGGAAGCCAATGCCGCTCTGCTGTAAATCAACTTGATTTGCGCGTGGACAACACAATCCAGAGAACACCGATGCCAGTTATCGATTTTCGAATTCGGCCGCCTTACAAGGACTTCCTCAATACGGCGATGTACGCCAAGGCTGAACGACGCGACGGAATCACCCGCTCAATTCAACTCGAGCCATCGCCGGCCGCAGTACAAAAATCGGTCCCAATGATGCTCGCGGAAATGGACCTTGCCGGCATCGATATCGGGGTGGTCGTGGGCAGGAACTCCAGATCTCTCGGGTCCGTCGATAACGATACGGTCAAGGAGTTCTGCGACTCTCATCAAGGTCGCTTTATTCCTGTCGCGTCAATCGATCCATCGGATCGCAAGCGAGCCGTGCGCGATATCGACCTGGCGATCTCCACCGGATTCCGAGCCGTCAATATTGAACCAGGTGGCTCACTCCCGCCGCTGCACACCGATGACCGACGTTTGTATCCGATCTACGCGCACTGCGAAGACCGCAACATTCCTCTCATCATGATGACGGGCGGCAACGCTGGTCCCGATCTCTCATATACATCACCTGATCACATCGATCGCGTCCTCGGAGACTTTCCGGATCTTCGTATCGCATCCGCGCACGGGAATTGGCCTTGGGTCCATCAGATCTTGCATGTCGCGTTCCGACGTCCGAATCTTTATCTGTCTCCCGACTACTTTCTCTCCAACATGCCTGGCAGCGAGGATTTCCTGAGGGCAGCCGATAGCTGGTTGGCGGATCGCTTTCTCTATGCAAGCGCGTTTCCATTCGCGCCGATAAAAGGATATCTAGAGTGGTTTCGATTACTTCCGATCAAACCGGAGAATATGGATCGAATTCTGTATCGGAATGCCGCCGATTTCCTCGGGTTGACGCACGACACAATGACTTCGAAAATTCAGCTATTTGAGGTTGATTTACGAGGGGGCAAATAGATCGATCACCTCGTCGTTTGCTACCTGAAATGGGGCTGATCTTCGCTGAAGAACGGGCCAATGACTTCAGGACGATTCAAAAAAGAATGGATCGTGGCGCCGCCAGGTGAGCGCAAGACGGGAGCAAAGCACAGACCCTCGCAGGTGATTGACCTGTGATCGACATTTCAGCGCAGAACGTTCGAAATCGATCGAAATAGTGTTGGGGTCATCTCTCCTAGTTCCGATAATGAAAGATTCTCATCAAGACCTGATGAGAGCGACAATCGATTTCCGCATCCATGCATGTCTGGCTTCCTTGGTCTTCGATTCGTGCCATCTCAGCGAAAATACCAAAGGTGGAACTTCGAAAGGCAACTCGACGATCTTCAAAGGATAGTATTCCAGTAAATATAGCGCTATCTGCTTTGGAAGCGTCGCGATGAAATCTGTATGAATCAGAACGGGTGGCACTGAGAGATAGCTTGCGACCTGCATAGCGATCTTTCTCTGCCATCCCTTTTCGTCAAGAAACGCGCTAAGTCCGGTTATACCGCGTATCTGCTGATTCAGGGCAACATGCGGCAAGCTCAAATACTCGTCGAGCGTCAGGACCCGACCGATCGTACTGTGATTGTTACGAACAAGACAGACACGCTCGTCTTTGAAGAGAGACTGCGAACAAATATCGCCGGGCATAACGTCTCGATCATAGCTGATGAACATATCGAGAGTGCCTTTGCGCATTGCATCATATGCGGCCTTGCCCTTCTCTTCAGAGATGTTCACCCGAATACCGGGTGCGACGTCGCGAAGCCACTGAACGAGATTTGGTATGAGCAGAACTCCGCTCCATTCTTCCATCGCCAGCAAAAAGTCGCTTGATGAATTGGCGAAATCGTAGTCGGTTTCCTGCTCAATTGCCGTTTCCAGCATCGACAGTGCCTGCCTGATGACGGGGGCCATCTGTCGTGCTTTTTCAGTCGGCGTAACGCCCAGAGGATGACGTACGAACAACGGGTCATCGATCACGGAACGAAACCGTGCCAAAGCGTTACTGACCGCCGGCTGGCTCATTCCGATCTGACGCGCAGCGATCGATGTGCTTCCCGTTTGAAATACGGCATCGAAGACAACCAGAAGGTTGAGGTCGATTGATCGCAGGTTCATTGAACGTATAACCTCTATTGGAAATCTGAATTGGCTTTGTAGCATCGGCCAACCTAACCTGAAAGCATCCTTCGTGTTTGTCGGAGGTTAGCTCGTTTAAGGTAAGCCAGAGATTTGCGATGCTCCCTACCGGCGCGGAGAACTTCCAGAACAAGTCGCAGCTTGAGAAAAAGACCGTAAAGCTCATCAACTCAACGCTGCGCGACGGCCTGCAGGCGCTTTGGTCTGGTCGTCTTGGCGAGAGGCAGGTTCTGCCGATCGTTCGATCCATCGATCAGGCAGGTTATGAAGCCATAGATTTTATGGCTCCCGTGCAGTTTGAGGTCTGCATCAAGAACCTCAAAGAAAATCCCTGGCACCGCGCTCGCTCGGCCTGTGAAGCCGCCCGCCGTAGCCCGATGTTTACTCATCTGCGAAGCCGAAGCTTGACGAGCTTCGACCTGGTTCCGGATTCTGTTTTCAACTTGTGGGTCGATCGGATCGCGGCGGCTGGATTTCGCCGGGTCATGGTTTTCGATGCGCTGCACGATACTGACAATCTTCGTTTCAGCGTGCAGCGAGCGAAGGCAGCAGGCCTGGAAGTTTGCCTGGTCATTTTCTACACCATCAGTCCATTCCATACCGATGCCTTCTATCAGAACAAGGCGCGCGAAGTCGCCGCGCTCGGCGCAGACGCCATCTGCCTCAGGGATCCGAGCGGGCTTCTAACGCCAGAGCGTGTAAGCCAGCTTGTTCCGATCATTCGTTCCGGCATTGGCGATATGCCGTTCTATCTCAAGTCGCACTGTACGACGGGTCAAGCAGAAGAGTGTTACCTCGTTGCCGCCCGGAACGGAGTAGATGCGCTGTTCGTTGCCTCCGAACCGCTCGCGCACGGCGCTTCGGTGCCGTCTATCAGACGGGTCTACGAGCGCCTTTCGAGCGAAGGGCTGGCGGCCCCCCTCGATGTTTCTCGCATCGCGGACGAGGAGGACTACTTCTTCGATTTGGCAAAACGGACGGACCGTCCGATCGGGGTTCCCATAGAAACCCCTGATCTCGCCCAGTATCAGCATCAGCTTCCCGGAAATATGGTGGCTTTTACACGCGGCCAGCTCGCCGACCTCAAGATGGAGCACTTGCTGCCAAAGGTGCTCGAAGAGTTCGTGCAGGTTCGTGCGGATATGGGATATCCCGTGATGGTCACCCCGGTTTCCCAACTCGTCTGCGTTCAGGCTGTCCTCAATGTGGTGCAGGGAGAGCGTTACAAGTCGATTCCCGGGGAAGTGAGAAAGTATGTTCTCGGAGCGTACGGTAAACCCGACGCGCCGATTGATAGCGCATTGCGCGATCGCGTCGGACCGGCCCGATCAGAAGCGAAGCAGGAAGACCCTGTTCAAATTCTGCGGAAACAATTAGGAACGAACATCTCTGACGATGACCTGCTACTGCGGATTCTATTCCGACCGGAGCAGTTGGAAGGCGTCCCGATGGATACGATTCCCTCGCGCCAATCGCCGGAAATGCCGAGAGATACGGAGAGCTTGACCGCCTTTGTGCGAGGCCTTTCGGTCAAGCCCGGATCACGCGTTGAAATTCGCCGTGGTGGCTTTTCGTTTACCGCGAAGACGTCCGCACGAACCGCAACAAGATCGACCACAAATCAGAATTGAATGCGTCACGACATGAGCAATACCCAGGAAGTGAAGACTTTCGGCAGGACAGGCGGCCCGGAACCGTTGCGTCGATCGAGTCGATTGAGGTCGCTTGTCTCGCAACGTTATAGTGCGGGCAAAGCTATTCTCACACCGACGGCTCACGATTGCACCACGGCAAAGATCTTCGAACAGGCCGGCGTCGAGCATATCAACGTCGCAGGTGCCGCTCCGACCGCCATCTGGACCGGGGAGCCGGAATGTGGCGTGGTCACCACCACAGAGATGATTCATGTTGCGCATCGCATTCTCGGGTGCACATCGATTCCGGGGAAGGTTTCTATCGCCCAAGGTGGAAATACACTCGCGACGATCCGCGCCTTCCGTGAGTACGAACGCACCGGGGCGGCGCTGATCCAGATCGAAGATCAGCCGACCGGACATTTCAGCGGTTACATCCCCGGCAAAGAGATCATTCCCCTTGAGGATATGATCAGCAAGATCAAGGCCGTTCGATACGCGCGTGAGGATCCGGATGTCATCATTGCCGCCCGTTGCGACGCCAAGCTCGCGGTCGGCGGGGGCATGGATGAGCTTCTGAAGCGGTGCCGGGCTTATGTCGACGCTGGTGCGGAATCTCTCATGCCTCACGGTATGGAGACGATGGACGAGTGGGAACTGATGGGCCGGGAGATGCGCAAGCTCGGCGTGCCGCTGATCGCGAGCCTGAGCGCGGGTCTCATTTTTACGCCAAAAGATCAGCCCAAGCGATCAATGCCGACCGTTCCCCAACTGGAAGACATGGGTTGGACGATGCTCAACTACGCGAACCATCTGTTGCATCTCCACATGACCATTACGCAGCGATATATCCGAGATTTGATGGCCGCGCCGCACGACATCGGACGCTGGCTTGAAGACGTCATGAATAACGGCGAGCGCATGGGCATTCTTGGCCTGCCAATGTGGCGCGCACTTGAGGAAACATTCGAGAATCCGGACAAGGTCAGCTCGCGTTACAAGAAGACACGCGAGAAGGATAACTACGTTTACGACACTCTCGATCAAGCCAGGGAAAGTCTTGGCGAAATCCTGCGAGCCAAGGGAATTTCCTGACGAGACATCGTTATCCAGTCGATCCAGATTACATCGATGCGAGGACTGCGTGAGCTACAGCAAGGACATCTCCGAGGTTATCCGGGCGCTTTCTGAATCCGGTTTCGAGGAAGCCGAAATTAAGTTAGACGATCTTTACATTCGCGTCTCGAGCGCTGCGTCGATTCAAGACTCCGGCGCGCATCGACCGAATACGCCAAACGGCGGCGCAAATCCCGCTCTGGCTCGATATGTTGGAGATCAATCCGCGCCAAATGTATTAACTGCCGTGGCTTCTCCGGATACGGGCGGGACCACCAAGGATATCAGATCGCCGACACTCGGCAGCTTCTACCGATCGCCGTCGCCAGGTGCTCCGCCCTTTGTCAAAGTCGGTGACCGTGTCACGATCGGGCAGGCGCTCGGACTCGTTGAGGTCATGAAGTTGTTCAATACCATTGAGGCGGATATCGCCGGAACGGTGGTCGCCATCCATGCCGAAGACGGAGCGCTTGTAGAGCACGATCAGGTGTTGGTGACGGTCCGTGCCGACTGACATGATGGCCGTACCTATCAGGAAGGTCTTCGTTGCCAATCGGGGAGAGATCGCGGTTCGTATTATCCGAGCCTGCAAAGCGATGGGACTCGGAACCGTCGTTGGCGTCTCAGCCGCCGACAGGGGTTCAATGGCCGCACGGTTGGCGGATCGCGCGTTGTGCATCGGTCCCAACAGCCCCAGTGGCAGTTACCTGCGCGGCGACCTCCTGCTTCACGCTTGTCTCGCGAGCGGCTGCGATGCTCTTCATCCCGGCTATGGCTTTTTGTCCGAACGTGCGAGTTTCGCCCGCGACTGCGAGCAAGCCGGCATCCGATTCATCGGGCCGACACCGGAATCCATCGAGGCGATGGGTGACAAAAGCAATGCGCGTACGATCGCAGCAAAGGCCGGTGTTCCGGTGGTTCCCGGATGCGATCTTCTGAACGATGTCGATCATGCCCGTACGATCGGCACAGCGATTGGCTATCCATTGCTATTGAAAGCCAGGGCCGGCGGCGGCGGACGAGGCATGCGCATCGTCGAGCACCCGCAGGACATCGAGAGCGCCTACCATCAGGCTTCCAACGAAGCGAAGTCGGCTTTTGGCGATGGGACACTTTATGCGGAGCGTTACGTTCGTCGCGGGCGTCATATCGAGGTGCAAGTCCTTGGCGATGGCAATGGCAAGGTCCTGCACTTGTATGAGCGGGACTGCACGACCCAACGGCGGCACCAGAAACTGATCGAGGAAGCGCCCTCACCCGCCCTTACCGCGGAAATTCGGCAGGACATGCTTGAAGCTGCCCTGAATCTTGCGCGCAGGGTCAACTATCGCGGGGCGGGGACGGTCGAATTTCTATTCGACTCAGAAACGCAGGAATTTTTCTTCCTCGAGATGAACACCCGGATTCAGGTTGAGCACCCCGTTACGGAGATACTGACAGGAATCGATCTCGTTGAGCAACAGATCCGGATCGCCGCGACTGGCAGCCTTGAACTCGAACAAGAGAACATCGTGTGCCGAGGGCACGCGATTGAATGTCGGATCAATGCGGAAGATCCATCCAAAGGTTTCCTTCCGTCCCCAGGACGCATCAAAGCCTGGAAAGCGCCTCACGGACAAGATATCCGGATCGACACCCATTGTTGTGCTGGCGATATGGTCGTGCCATTTTACGATTCACTATTGGCAAAGCTGATCGTCGGAGGAGAGACCCGAGCGGACGCCATCGACAAGCTATGGAATTGCCTGCAGGCTTTCGAAGTCGATGGCATACAAACGACGATCCCGTTTCATTTAAAGGCGATTTCTCATGCGGCGTTCCGTAGCGGAAAGATTACGACGCGCTGGATCGAGGAGCATGGGCTGACAAGCAGCCATTGAGGCTGAACCTGCGGAAAGACGAAGTGATCAAAGCGCTACGATCTCTAGCCTTCCCATATTCCGCAGGGTGCTTCGAAACGGAAGCAAAGCAATGAAAACTGCGGAAAAACGCCGAGTTGTGATCGTCGGCAGCGGGTTTGGCGGGTCCGTAGCGGCCGCCCTGATCGCCGAAGCAGGAATCGAGGTCTTGCTTCTGGAGAGAGGTCCGTGGCGCGACACCGTCCCCACACGCACCATGAACATTCCAGAGCGCCAGCCATTCCCGCGTGGCTGGGGCCTATGTACCGGCTTCCTGCGAACGCTGAATGTCCCCTATCTGCCAGGCGGGAGAATCACCTTCAACCGCCGTGGCCTCTTCGAGCTGTTCTACGCCAAGAATATGGAGGTGGTCTGCTCGTCGTCTGTCGGCGGTGGCAGTCACGTTTATTCCGCCGTTCATGCCCGTCCGCCGAACTTGAATTATTGGGACAACCTTGCGCCTGATCTGTCCGAAGATATCATGAAGCCGCACTACGCGGCATTCTTCCAGAGAATGGGCTCCGCCACACTGACGCCGGAGCGAATACCCACCTCCCACGTTTCGAGACGTTTTGCGAATTCGCCGATCGTTGAGATCGCCAAACCACGCGTGGAGGTGCGTGTCGGATTCTTGCTGCCAGAGACGCCGGGGAAACCGGGACGGAAAATCGACTCTCACGGGATCGAGCGCATGGAGGCGGACTATACGTCCGGCGACTATGGCTTTCTCGGTGACCCATCTGGCGCCAAAACGACGCTCGATGTTGCATATCTCGCTCCGGCCATGAGAGCCGGCCTGGAGGTGCGCGACCTCTGCGAGGTTCTGGCGATCGCCCGGGACAATGAGGGAAAGACCTGCTATCGGCTTGACTATCTTGATCATCGCAGCGGCCGCCGCATCTCGCTGCAAGCGGACATTGTTGTGCTTGCCGCCGGCACGATGAACACCGTGAAACTGCTGCTGCATAGCAGAGACCGTACCCGTACCCTCGGGGCCATGCCGGCCCTGGGACAGCGCTTCAGCGGAAACGGCGACGTTCGCGGGTTGTGGGATCTGAACGAGAAAGGAACCGACCTGTCGCTCGGCCTTCCAAGCCAGGGCAGCATAAAGCTGCTTGAGGGCGATGAACCGCGCCAGGCACTGTCAAACAACAGCGTGCCCAGCGTCGATCACTACCCATTTCCGGCTTTTGTCCGCAACCGATTGAAACGCAGCGTGGTCATCGCAGGCATGGGCGAAGATGCAATGGATGGCATCATTCGGCTCCACAAGAAAAGTCTCGATATCGAATTCTATCCGGACAACAGCCCGGTCTATGCGCGGATCATGCAAGGCTTCAAGGCGCTCTCCGAACGTTCGGGACGCAAAGTATACGCCTTCGCGCGGCCGGCGACAGTGCATCCACTCGGTGGGGCCTGTGCCGGACGACAGCCGAATGAAGCGGTCGTCGACGGACGCGGCGAAGTCTACAACCATCCCGGATTGTTCGTGGCTGATGCGGCCGCGATGCCACGCAGCATCGGCGTGCCACCCACGGCCAGTATCGCCGCATGGGGCGGCCGGGTTGCGGCAGGAATCGTCGAGAGATTGACCGGCCGTCACCCGCTGTAATCGCACGTCATCACAAGCGACTGTTGCCTCGACTGTCGGCTGCATCAAGGAGGAAATTGGTGAGCGAGTGGATCGAAATTCCTACCGCTGACGGAGGAACCATATCAGCGTATTTGGCACATCCCGCGAAAACGCCGGCTGCCGCGCTCGTGCTCGTTCCCGAAGTCTTCAATGTCAACGATCACATCCGCGCCGTGGCCGATTCCTACGCGGCTGATGGTTTCCTTGTTCTCGCGCCTGATCTCTACTGGCGGCAGCAGCCGAAAACCTTTCTTCCCTATGACGATGAGGGGTTGCGAAAGGCTCGGCAGCTCTGGGCGGCGCTGGACGTTGAGCAATTCGCGATCGATGTCGGAGATATGGTCGCCACGTTGCGGGCACGGAGTGACTGTACGGGGAAGATCGGAATTCTGGGCTTCTGTATCGGAGGCACCGTTGCTTATCTCGCATCGGCCAAACACTCCATCAACGCCGCCGTGAGCTATTATGGCATCAAGATCGACGAGCATCTTGATCGAGCCGATCAATTGCAATGCCCAATCCTGTTTCACTTCGCCGGGAGCGATGCCCATATTCCTTTGGAAACCGTGACACCGATCGTCAAACGTGCCTCCGAATCCCCGAAAATGACGGTGCAAATTTACGAAGGCGCTGGTCATGGCTTCAACCGAAAAGGCTATTCCCAGTATCACGAGAGCTCGGCCAAACTGGCACGGGCACGCACGTTGGCACATCTGAGAACATCGATGAACTAGCCGTTTCGGCAAGTGCAGTCTCAATACCTTTTCGGGAGAGTTCTATGCCTAAGCTGAATTTGAAAACTGCGAAAGCCATCGTCGACGCCATGCTCGCTGCCGCAGCCGAACGCAACTTGCGGTTCACTGCTGCGGTTGTGGATAGTGGCGGCGAACTCCTGTGTTTTGGCCGCATGGAAGGTGCAAGTCCGCTGACGGCGCGGATGGCCGTCAACAAAGCCTATACGTCCGCAAAGTGGACGCAGGACACCAAGGCGCTGAAGAAACGACTGTTCGATCACGCACTCGGTGCGGAGATGCGCGATATCGCATGGTTTGGCGATTCTCGGTTTACGCCAATCTGGGGTGGGATCATCTTGCGCGGCGATGATGGTGCTGTATTGGGCGCACTCGGCGGCAGCGGCGGCACCCCGGATCAGGATGAAGAACTGGGCCAGATCGGCGCGACGCATTTCGCCGGTTCCTGAGACCAACGCAGACCTTCATGGAGGCACCGGTATCGCCCAGTGCCTCCAGAAGAGCTCAACGAGCCAGCTCTTCTCGTATCGAATGCAGAATTTTGTCTTTTAGCGTCACGAAATGCGAGTTCGTCAGCATCTCGATACTTCGCGGCTTTGCCAATGGCACCTCGAACTGTTCCTTGAGGCGACCTGGACGGCGAGACATGACATAGACTCGGTCACCGAGAAAGATTGCCTCATCGACATCATGGGTGATGAACAGGATGGTCGGTTTGAATTCCGACCAGACCTTGAGCAGCAATTCCTGCATCAGGAGCCGGGTCTGGAAATCCAACGCTCCAAATGGCTCGTCCATCAGGAGTATTTGCGGCTGATTTGTCAGAGCCCGCGCGATCTGCACGCGCTGACGCATCCCGCCGGATAGCTGATACGGATAGTGAACCGAAAAATCCTCGAGACCTACGGCCTTGATGAAGCGGCGAGCATCGTCTTCGTACTGAGCCTTCGGGACGCCGCGTTTTCTTGGTCCGAACGTAATGTTCTCCCAAACGGTCATCCAACCGAACAGTGCCGGGCTCTGAAACACGACCATACGATCCGGTCCAGCTCCGCGAATATCCTTGCCGCTGACCGTAATGCGGCCGCTGCTCGGAGATTCAAAACCAGCGATCATGTTCAGAACGGTGCTCTTGCCACACCCGCTCGGGCCGACCAGGCAAATGATCTCGCCATCCGCAATCGTCATGCCGACATCACTCACGGCTACAACCTCAGCCGAGCGGCCGTCGGCTGCCGGATAGACCTTGGTGACGGCATCCAACACAATCGTGCCCATCGGTTTAGACCTTACTTTGCCAGTGGAGCAATCTGCGTTCGAACGCCGTGATCAGGAATTCGATGCTCAAGCCAATGACGCCGATGATCAGGATGCCGATGAATACATCTGAGATACGGAAGAACGTGCCCGCATCTGTAATGATGAAACCTAATCCCGCCTGAGCAGCCAAGAGTTCCGCGGCCACCAAAACGGCCCAGCTTACCGCTGCGGAAGTTTTGACGCCGGTCAGAATCGAAGGCAGCGCCGCAGGAAACATGACGCTGGTAAAAAGCTGCCATCGCGTCAACCCCAGATTGGTGCCAGCGCGGACGAGTTGCTCGGGAACGGAGCGCATACCCGCAGCACTGCTCAAGACGGTGTAATTGAATGATGCTGCAAATATCAGAAGAATTTTGCTGGTTTCTCCAATTCCAAACCAAACGATCATCAGAGGGATAAACGCGATCGGAGGTATCGGACGGAAAAAGCCGAAGATCGGCTGGGTAATCGCACCGAACGTCTTGCTGTAACTCATCAGCAAGCCGACCGGAATGGCGAGCGCGATGCCGAGCAGAAAGCCGCTGACCGCCCGGAACAGGCTCCATCCGATATGAACGATAAGAGGATTGCCTGCGTAGCCGTTGCGCGCAATATGACCGGCTTGCGCGAGCACTTCTCCGGGAGAGGGCAGCACGCGACTCGACACCAGGCCAGCCCCCGTCACGAGCCCCCAGACAGCGATCATTCCAACTATCGAGGCGAAGCTGATCAACGGGTAGCGCCACCGGCTAAGTGCCAAGCGGCGCCGCCGGTGGGTCGTCTGCGATTTATCGGTCATTCATTCAATTACTTTTCGGTCTTCCGGAGCACATTCGTAATATAGGAATCATCGAAAGCATTGGAGAGATCGACAGACTTCGGGATAATTCCTTCCTCCACAAGGAACTTGGCCATCTCCTCCACCATCTTGTGATAGGCGCCCCCCTTCGTCAGGGAGTACCGATAGTTCGGATCGGTCCAACGTGGAATATTCGGGACAGGCGCCTCCTTGTACATGACCTTGATCACGTCGCGAGGCACGTTCATGGCTTCGGATACCGCCGCAATCGCGCTGTCCGGGCCGTCCTTCTCGATATGTTTGTAGGCAAGCATCAGTCCGGTCAAAAACCGCTCGATCGCCTCGCGATTCTTTTCGGCATAATCCTTGTGCACGGCGTATACGCCGGTCGTGGAGTGAACGCCGAAGTCCGCGTCCATTCCGATCAGACGGCCGCCGAGTTCGTTGATATTACGCTGAATCCATGGCTCCCACACGGCAACCGCATCGATATCCTTGTTACGCAGAGCGCCAAGCTGCTCCGGAGGCCCCATCAGCAGAAGCTTGACCTCGTTCTTGCTGATGCCTTTGCTCTTAAGGGCAGCCAGCAGGCCGTAGTATGCCGTCGTCCCGCGCGCCACCCCGATGGATTTACCCTTCAGATCTTCCAGCTTCGTGATTCCGCTGTCGGCGCGCGCGACAATACCTTCGGCACCAGCCATTGTGGCATCGATTCCCACGACCTTCCAATCAACGCCTTGGGCGAGCCCTGCGACATATGGGGTGATTCCCGGCGATGCGATATCCAGACTCTTGCTTTCGATCGCCGCAATCGCCTGTGTGCCGGTGGTGAAGCGAATATAGGTTGGCTGCAGACCCACCTTTTCGAACAGCTTGAGGTCGCGGGCAACGTACAGTAGCCACGAGGCCTGCGGCTGAATGCCGATCCGCACCGGCAACGCCTGCTCGGTCGCGGCTGCGACACTACGGGGCGCGCTCAATCCAACCGACGCAACCGCAAGTCCGGCAAGGACCCCTCTGCGCGAAAATCCCTTCCCGCCTTGATCCATCGTATCCCCTCCCATTTGATTGAAGCGGTCGACATTACTGTCACAGGAGATGCCTCGAGCAGGGCATATCAGCGCATGTCCCGCCTGACCACTCACTTCATTACGCCGGCTGCCACACCAGGCAGCTGCATCATGCTAGTGACCATGCCGCAAAGATCAAATTTATAAAGGTTATGTAGGACATCACCACGGTCAATTATTGTCCCGATGGCAATGAAGATTTGCTCTTGGAACAGAAAATCATGCATCCTCTTTCAAATCGTACTGAAATCGCGATGACACAGGCTTGAGGTACGTAGGTTATTCCGATGAACGACTTTATTGACCGTGGCGAGAAACGAATCGTTGTTATCGGAGGCGGATTTAGTGGCGTAGCGTTCGCCATCCAGTTGGTTCGGCGCATACAGGCACGTGTGCATGTATCGATCGTTGAACCGAAGAAGCTGCTCGGCCATGGGCTAGCCTATTCCGCAGTCGATCCCGACCATCGACTCAACGGTCCGATCAATGCCATGGCCATCGATCCCGAGAACACCGACGAACTTCTAGAATGGTGTCAGGCGAGAGGCATCATCGAGAACGACCTAGAGGCTCACGTTCCCAGTGGACATATATTTCTGAGACGATTCGTCATTGGGGAGTATCTATCTTATCAGGCTTTCAGCCATGCCAATCACGAGGGATTCGGATCAACAGTTCAGCATATCCGTGATGTGGCAACGGATGTTCAGAAAAAGACGAACGGCTTTCTGGTGAAGACTTCATCCAGCGGTGATCTGATCGCCGACATGGTGATCCTCGCAACTGGCAATCCGACTCCTGCTCTGACAAAACCGTTTGCTCCAGAACACGCCGAACATCCTCGCATCATTGCAGACCCTTTGATGGCGGGCTGCCTCGATCAGATTCCAATCGACGCGCGCGTGCTCGTCGTGGGCACTGGGCTGACAGCCCTGGATCAATTGTCCACACTGCTGCGTCGAGGGCACATCGGCAAACTGGCTGCGGTATCGAGACGAGGCCTTCGGCCGCGCGCGCAATCGCCAGAAATAAGGGGATTGGCGCCTCCCCGCATATCGCCGATAGCGATCATGGACAGGATCGATGGCCAGATCCCGGATTTTATTGCACGTGAACCGGTCAACGTGCGCCGTTGGTGCCGAGCTCTTCGGCAGGAAATTTCCCGTGTCGTTCGTGCAGGAGGTAGTTGGCACGAACCGTTCGATGCGATTCGCGATGTTGTGTGGAAACTATGGCCACAACTACCTTTGACTGAGCAACAACGCTTTCTGCGAAAACTCCGCGTTTTCTGGGATGTTCATCGTTTCCGAACGCCGCCCATGAATGATGACATGGTTCGACAGGCGGAGGAGCTTGGCCGTGTCCAGTATCTCACGGCGAATGTGATCGGAGTAACAACTGGCGCATCCGTCGATCCCGTTCAAGTCGAGCTCGAAGCTCGATCGGGACAAATGGAGCGAAGTCGGCACGAGTTCGATTTCGTAATTAACTGCACTGGACTTGATTCCGGCGGCGCGGCGTCCAGAAATCCGGTTCTGGTGAATCTGGAGCAGCGTGGACTCCTGCGTCGCCATGGAACAGGAATGGGATACGACGTATCCGGCAAATGTGAAGCGATCGACAGTGTGGGGCGCGCCGACCCCAACCTTCGAATTATCGGACCGCCGACTGCGGGAGCGTTCGGTGATCCTCTGGGAGCCATCTATATCACCGCTCAGGTGAAACGTCTGATGCCCAGCGCAATCGCAACGCTAGGCTGTGCCAGCCACGCGCCTCCTCAAGAACCACGCGCGCTTTCAACGTAATGTCCGAACTGGCTCTTCTTTCGACATGCAGCGGATTCTCACTGGCCTCAAAAGAATAGTGAATCTCACACATATCAAGCGAACGACACGGAGACATCTCTACACGCGCGCCACGTCACTCAAGACCGATCAAATCGGCTCCGTATATCTCGGGATGACAGCGTTACATTGCCGTTGAACGTCTAAGAAAGCTGCTCAGTGCATTCATGAGCGGGCGTCGATAAAAGCACGCAGATATTTTTGAGGCTCACCGAGCGCGTAGGCTTCAGCAAACAGGGGAATTGTTCGGGAAATTTCCGCTGTCAGGTCCTTGCCCTCCCAACTGCGCAACAGCCGCTTCTGTTCGCGAATGCTGTGCGGCCCGCAGGCAAGGATCGCAGCGACGGCGGCATCAATGGCAGAGTCGAGTTGACCCTTGGCGACAACGCGAGTAGCAAGACCGCAGCGCAACGCCTCATCGGCGCCGATCTGTTCTCCCGTCAGCAACAACCATCTCGCCTCCGTCGATCCGACCAGCCGCGGCAGCAACGCGGCATGGATGATCGACGCCATCCCGACACGTACTTCCGGCATGCCGAACTTTGTCCCCTCCGCCACCAGACGAATATCGCAGGATGCCGCCAGTTGCAGTCCACCGCCAAGGCAATACCCGCACAGCCGTGCTATGACCGGGACCGGGCAGTTCCGCGCCGCCTCGCACAGATCATGAAGCCGGGTAATAAATGCAGTTGCTCCCTGTTCGTCGAGGCCAACCATTTCGTGAACATCGGCGCCCGCGACAAACGCGACATCGCCGTCACCGCGAATGACAAGAACGCGAAGGTGCGGGTCGGCGCTTACATAATTGATGGCTTCGCGCATGTCCGCCATCACCGACGACGAAAGAATGTTGAGCGGCCCGGAATTACGAATCGCCACGGTCGCGATCTCATGGTTCTGCCATGTGATGCGAGCGTGATCGAATTCCGGCACCTCAACAGCGATGGTCAACGCAAAGTTCCTTCTTCATCGGATTGCTTTTTGGTCAGCAGTTGATCGCGCAGCTTGTGCTTCTCGACCTTCCCCGATGGCGTTCGGGGTAAAGCATGAACGACGCGGACGTGCTGCGGCACCTTGTAGGCAGCGAGATGCTCCCGACACACCATGCGCAATCGATCGGGCTCGATCGTCACTCCCGATTTCGCGACAACGACGGCGAGACCGACTTCGCCCCAACGCGAATCCGACACGCCGATCACTGCGGCCTCGGCAATGCCCGGTAAATCGTAGAGGAAGTTCTCGACCTCCGCGGGATATACGTTCTCACCGCCCGAAATAAACATGTCCTTGAGGCGATCGACGATAAAGATGTCACCATCATCATCCCGAATGGCAACGTCGCCGGTGCTGAGCCACCCGTCCTTGATCGCCTCATGCGTCGCCGCTGTCCTGTTCCAGTAGCCCGGCGTCACGACAGGCCCTGCAAGCTGGAGCTCGCCACGACCGGTTCCATGAATCTCGTGACCGTCGCGGTCCACCAGACGGATCAGCGCGGCCCCCACCGGCTTTCCGACGCTCAGTGGCTTTCGCGCTGCCGTCAACGGATCTGATGCAAAGATCGTCGGCCCCGCCTCCGTCATGCCGTAACTCGGCGCCACAACCAGTCCCTTCGTGGCAAATGCTTCGCCTATCGCAGGAGGGATCGGTGCACCGCCCACCGAGAGGTTGCGCAATCGCGGAAAGCGCGCAGCGGCAAAATCCGGATGATTGGCCAGTGTCAGGTAGATTGCCGGCACCGCGAACATCGAAACCACGTCCTGTGACAGACGTGCCAATGTGATTGCAGGATCGAAACGCCATTCCACAATGACCGTCCCGCCGGTCATCAGAACCGGGAGCGTGTAGAGATTAAGACCGCCGGTGTGGAAGAACGGCAGCACGTTGAGAAAGACGTCGCCGGCCAGCACCTTGCCCGAGATCAGCGTGTTCACCGCATTAACGTAGACCATGCCAAAGGTCTGCATCACGCCTTTCGGTTGCCCGGTCGTACCCGACGTATAGAGCAGCATCCAGAGATCGTCGTCACGGCGCGGCATCATGGCGGCGACGGACCCGGCGGCATCCGCATGCATGGCCTCATAGCCCTGCGGATCGCCAAGTGACATCAGGATACAGTTCATCCCATCGGTGGCGGAGATTGCAGCAGCCGCGAAATCAGTCTCGTAGATCAACAGAGACGGCTGGCAATCATGGACGATCTGCCGAAGTTCGGCGGGAGCAAGTCGCCAGTTGAGCGGCACCAGGATCAACCCTGCCCGTGCGCAAGCGAACAACAGCTCGAGGTGGGCAAAGCCGTTTTGCGCGAGAATAGCGATGCGATCGCCCGGCTGAAAACGGTAGCGTTCGCGCAAGGCCCATGCGATTCGCCCTACTCGACGATCGAGAGCGGCATAGTCGAGCCGCTCGCCGGTCGCGATATCTTCCATCGCGATACGCACGGGCGAGTGTTCCGCCGACCGCTGTAGCCAATCGGTAATCAGCATCACGTTCCCCGCGCGCGATCCCTGAGACTGCCCACCACGCCTTGCGGGAAATAGTAGATGCTCAGGACGAATAGCAAGCCGAGCCACAGCAGCCAGCGATCCGGATGCGCCAGATTGGCGACGAGCGGGACATGTTCGCTGGCCTTGCTGACCAGCGCCATGATGTCCTGCAGATAGGTCTGCGCGATCATGAACAATACGGACCCGACAATCGCGCCGTAGAGCGTCCCCATGCCGCCGATCACGGTGATCAGCAGGATATCGACCATGATCTCGAGCGAAAGCGTCGTATCTGGCCCGTTGTAGCGTAGCCAGATCGCCATGAGGACACCCGCCAGCGTCGCGAACACGGCCGATATCACACTGGCGATGGTGCGATAGAGAACGGTGCGATAGCCGATCGCCTCGGTCCGAAACGGATTCTCGCGAATGGCCTGAAGCACGCGCCCGAACGGCGAATTGGCAATCCGCAACATCAGCAGGAACAACACGGCGACGGCAATCAGGATGGTATAATACGACAGGATGCGCCCGTTGATGACGATACCCAACACGGGCTCTTCGAACAGACGATACGCCGGCTGGAAGATCGCCGGCATCTTGAAGGTGATGCCGTCCTCGCCACCGGTCCATTCCGACAACTGCGACATCAGGGTCGAAAACGCCGTGGCCACCGCAAGCGTGATCATGGCGAAAAACACCGCGCGGACCCGCAGCGAGAACAGCCCGATAACGGTTGCCAAAATCACGGAGAGCAGAATGGCGAACGACGTGCCCACCGCCAATGCCATCCAGCCCGGCTCCATCCGGGTCGACGCGATGGCAATGCCATAAGCGCCGATTCCGAAAAACATCGTATGGGCGAACGACACGATGCCGGTGTAGCCGAGCAGCAGATCGTAGCTCGCCACCAGCGCGATGAAGATCAGAATCTTGGCGGACGTATTGAGGCTTCGCGCGCCGGGAATGAGGAACGGTGCGACGACAAGACCGACAACGATCGCAATCAGGATCACCGTCAGGATACGACTTCGAGGCAAGTCTCCCGAGAGCACGCGACGGATGAAACTCGGCTCCGGAGGATGCGCGGTCATCGATCTACCACCCGATAAAGACCCTGCGGTCGCCAGAGCAAAACCAGAAGCATCAGAAGAATGTTCGAAAACAGGGCGATCTTGGGGGCAGCGAAACCAACGTAGTTGGACGTCAGTCCCACCAGCAACGCGCCGATCAGACAGCCGGTGGTCGAGCCGAGGCCACCGATGATGATCACGATAAAGATCAGCACGTTGATCTGCGCACCGATCGATGCGGTGAAATTCTGGAGGTAAAGTCCCCACATCACACCGCCGAGGCCTGCCAGCATCGCGCCGACTACGAACACGCCGACGAAAAGATGACGGGTGCGATAGCCCATCGCCTCTAGCATTTCGCGATTCTCGACGCCGGCCCGGATCATCAGGCCGATCCGCGTTTTGGTCAGCACCAGAAGCAGTCCGAGGAAGACGGCGCTGCCGATGCCGAGCGCGACGATGCGATACCGTTCGACAGCCGCTTCACCCAGCAGCCAGGAGCCCCGCAGGCTGGCCGGCAAATTGAACGAGACCGTCTCCGCGCCCCAGATCGCGCGAATCAACTGCTCGACAATGATCAAGCCGCCGGTCGTCATCAGAATTTGTTTGAGATGGTTGCCGTAAACCGGCTGGATCAGCAGTCGATCGAATACGAAACCGACCAAGCCGGCAACGATCACGCCTGCGCAAAGCGCCAGTGCAAAAACAGCGGAGTTCAACAGAACCGACGTCGTTTCGACCCATGGCGTGAGAGGCATCAGAACCGCCAGCCCGACATAGGCCCCGAGCGCGATGAAGGCTCCGTGGCCGAAGTTGAGAACGTCCATCAGGCCGAACACCAGCATCAGGCCGGAAGACACGGTGAAAATGATCATGCCCATGGCCAGCCCAGCAATGGTCAGCGTCAACCACGTCCAGGGATTGCCGACGAAAGGAAAGGCGGCAACCGCCACGATCAGCGGAAGTGCCACGGGAAGCCAGTCCAGCGGCTGGCGCGGGATATCGGAGGTGGCTGGTGCAGTCACAGGGTTGGACACGCGTTCGCCCTCACTGATGCGCTGACATGGACAGACCGAGCAGCCGACGTTGCAAGGCATCATCTTCCGCAAGCTCGGCCATGCCGCCGTGATGTACGATGCGGCCATCTTCCATCACCGCCACGGTGTCGCCAATCGCTCGCGCAAGCGCAAAATTCTGCTCGATCATCAGGATCGTTACACCGGTTGCCTTCAGGTCACGGAATACACCGATCATGTTGGCGATGATGGCAGGCGCCAATCCCTTGGTCGGCTCGTCGATAATGAGGAGACGTCGCGGCTCCACGATGGCGCGTGAGATGGACAACATTTGCTTCTGTCCGCCCGACAAGGTCCCGGCGCGCCCCAGCCAGAAACGCTTCATCGCCGGAAAAGCATCGAAGATCACTTCGAGCCGTTTCGGATCGATTTGCCCAGAGATCGCCGCAAGGCGCAGATTCTCGGCGACCGTCAGATCGCTGAAGATACCCACGCTCTCGGGCACGTAGCCCACGCCAAGGCGAGCAATATCCGGGGCGTCCTCATGGGTAATGTCGCGACCGCCAAAGTGGATGGTGCCGGCGCTGGCGCGCCACAACGCCATCACCGTGCGTACCGTGGTCGTCTTGCCCGCGCCGTTGCGGCCGAGCAACATGGTAGCTCCGCCTTGTGGCACGATGAGATCTACACCGTGCAGGATATGATAGGGCCCGATCCGGGTTTCGACCTTGTCCAGGATCAGAAGCGGCGCCTCCTTGTCAGCCATGAGCCACCTGCTCGATCGCCGCTGCTTCTTTCTCGGACATCCCGAGATACGCTTCATGAACGATCGGCGATTCCATCACTGCTGTCGGATCGCCGTCGGCCAACAGCGTGCCGTTGTGCAGCACGATGATCCGGTCGGCAAGCGAACGCACCACGTCCATTTTGTGCTCGACAAGCAGAACGGTCTTGGACGAATCGGTTTTGATGTCGCGGATCAGATCGAGGATCACCGGAACCTCATCGATGCTCATACCAGCCGTTGGCTCGTCGAACAGGAAGACATCCGGATTGAGCGCGATCATGAGCGCCACCTCGAGCTTGCGCTGGTCGCCATGGGGCAGCGACGCCGCTGTAGCATCGCGCCGGTGCTGCAGGGAAACGCGCTCGAGACATCTCTCCGCTTCCTCGATAGCATCGCGATGGGTGGTCCAGAGCGACAGCAGTGAATAACCGAAGCCTCGCCGCGCCTGTACCACGAGCCGAACATTCTCCAGCACGCTGAGCTGCGGAAACAGATTGGTGAGCTGGAAAGCGCGGCCTAGCCCCGCCAATGCCCGCGCCGAGGTCGGCATCGAGGTGATATCGCGCCCCTGCAACAGAATCGTTCCTTCGCTGGGACGCAATTGGCCGGAAATCAGATTGAAGTAGGTCGTCTTTCCGGCACCATTCGGCCCCACAATGCAGGTGAGTTCGCCCGGCCGAAATGCACATGACACGGCATTCACCGCGACATGCCCGCCGAAACGGATTCCGAGACCGCGCGTCTCCAGCGAGACGCGCGGCTCCGATGCATTGACGCTCCCCTTTACCATGGCCGATGCGATCAGCGCTTGTTCTGGATCGGAACGTTCATGTCCTCAGGCTTCAGTTCGCGAACCAGCTCTGGCACACCCCAGGCCAAATTCGGATCGGCGGCGATGCGGAAATGATACATCGACTGCATCGCCTGATGATCCTCCGGACGGAACGTCATCTTTCCCTTCGGCGTTTCGAACGACATGCCCTCCATGGCCTTGATCAGGGACTCGGTGTCGGTCTTGCCGCCGGTCTTCTTGATGGCCTCGACAATTGCGATGCCCGCGGCCATGCCACCCGCCGTAAAGAAGTCAGGCGGAGAATTGAAGCGCTTCTGATGCTCGGCGACGAGCCAGTCGTTGATGGGATTCTTCGGGATGCCGTAATAGTAGTAGGTGGCGCCCTCCATCCCGACAAGTTGTTTGTAAGGCACCATGGCCGGCAGAATGTTGCCTTGCGCCGCGATTTCGATGCCATACCGCTTCGGGTCGAGATCAGCGATCTTGAATGGATTGCCAGATCCCGCCCACAGGATGAAGATGATCTTGCGACCAGGTTTGTCCTTCAGGGAATCGAACAGCCGCTGCGCGCCCGCGGTGAAGTCCGCCGTATTGATCGGCAGATACTCTTCGTGGACGATTTTCGCCTTCTTCATCGCGGTCTTGAACGCCTTGATACCGTCGCGCCCGAACGCGTAATCCTGCGCCAGCGTGGCGACGAAGACACCTTCCTTGTCCAGCGCCACGGCATTGGCGATCGCATCCTGCGACGAATTGCGGCCAGTGCGGAAGATATAGCGATTCCATTTATCACCGGTGATCGAGTCAGCCACCGCCGGCTCCACCAACAGGATCTTGCGGTACTCCTCCGCGACCGGGAGCATCGCCAGGGCGTTGTTGGACGACGTCGGCCCGACCGCGATATCGGCGTTATCGTCACTATAAGCCGCGGCGAGTTGCGCCTTGGCGACATCTGGTTTGCCCTGATTGTCCCGCTCGATGACCACAAGCTTGTCGTTGCCGATCGTCATCGTGCCCTTGGTGGCGTATTCGAGCCCCAGCAACAGGCCGTTCTGCGTCTGCTTGGCATACGCCTCGAGCGTTCCGGTCTTGTCGTAGACATGCGCGATCTTGATCTCGCGCGCGTCAGCGCCATAAGTCATGCTGAGGCTCAGCGCCAATGCCAGCCCCCACCCCGTGAACCGCGCCATCATTCTAGAGCTCCCTTGATGTACCCGCACGTCGCGAGTGAAAAACAATTCGTGGCCAACCCGCTCTTATCGTAGGAACAACAGCCACACTCCATCCGCTGCTGCATCATCACTTTAGCTTCTTACGACCGAGCCGTAGCGATGGACGCCGTGAAGCGTCGTCCCTGCCGCGACCCTCCGGGGCCAACCCGAAGGTGATGAAATCGGCCGCCGTCTTGACAATGGCCTGGTGCCTCGATTTTCGCATCTCCTTACGCGAATAGCGCATTCCCAAAAAATTACTGATCGCAATCAGGCACCATGCCTGAATATCCGGATCGCCTTCAACGATCTGCTTGCTTTTCTGCGCGGCCTTCAGTCGCTTCGCATAACTTGCAGCAATTCCCTCGAAGTAAGCGAAGTAAATATCTGAATCGACGATGTAGGATTCTTGCAGGATCCTGAACATCTTGGGCCTGTCACACGCAAACGCCAAAAAATCGCACATCCCCTGCCTCTCGCGAGACAATCGATCGTCCGCGCCCGAATTACGCAGATGCAGCCGCAACTCTGTCTGTATCAAATCAACGACGGCACGAAACACCTCAAGCTTGTCGGCGAAGTAGAGGTAAAACGTACCAATTGCGATCCCCGCCTCTTCAGTTATGTCGCTGACCGATACGGCATGGAATCCTCTATCACCAAAGCACTTCTCAGCAGCCCGTAACAACGCCGCGCGTGTTCGCACCCCCCGCTTGGTTTTGGGAACGGGCTTCGAAATAGCGGTCTCTCCAGATTTCATTGGCAAACATGATGCATGCCTCATGTTTGTTGTCAACTCGGCCGGACTGAGACGCCAGCAATATTCCGCGTAAACGCTACGGCTATCCTACGCGCCATGATGCCAGCGCCGGCCCTCCATCTTCAGTCTGAAAAGTATTGCTCTCCGCAGAGGGACGGATCGACTTCAAATTTTCTGGCGACCGATTCTCGTTGCTCAAAGCTGAAACGATTGAGGATTGAAGGAACGCATAAGAAATGCGCCAAAGTCTCGAAATCAACGCCAGAATGAATTGCGCGTCTGAAAGAGATACCAGCGTTTATTCGGCTGCTTGCATCGAAATGAGTGGCGATCCCGGGAAGACTCGAACTTCCGACCTACGGTTTAGGAAACCGTCGCTCTATCCGGCTGAGCTACGGGACCACGCCCTGCGACGCGGCGCAGGCTGATGCCTTCCTATCAGGTTGCGCCGGGGTTCGCTAGTCGGGCGACACAAGGGGTTCAGGTCCCGATCTGTGATTTATGGAGCACTCACATTCGCCCGATCAAACGCGCCGGCGCGCGATTGATTCCGGACATCTTCAAGTGCGCAAGACCGACCGACGCTGTACTGCAATGGCACTTGCCCAAACAAATCGTCCGCAGCGACGCCAGCGCGATCGTCGCGTTCAGCGAATGGTTTGACCTCAACTACTGAGGAAGCCCGTCGCGCAAGGTCAGGCGTCGCATGTCACGATAGGGGTGAGCGAGACCAACTTCGGCGCTGATTTCCACACTCCAGATGCCATCGCGCAAGGCAACCGGCGACACCAACCAGCCATCCGCCTGAGATGTCAGAACGACATCCTGATCCTCTGCCTCATAGGCGGGGCGGCGGAAACTCGCCGTCGCCCGCTTCGCCATCACGACATTACCCGCTTTGTCGGTGAGCTTGTACCTGACCTTGCCCTCGGTGACGGAAAACTCCGAAGTCCATCCCAGCGCCGCCTGAGCGCGCCCCTCCGCCGCCTTCGCGTTGAATTCCCGACTGGCGATATGGGTATTTTCGGCGACGAGTCCCGTCCAGCTCGAACGCGCCATGTATGCCATCGTCAGGTTCACCGTGATAATGACGGAGAAGAAAGCTACCATGATAGCCAGCATATGCCAGCCGGTGAATTCGCGTGTTCTGCTCGCCATGGTCATCTGCTCATATCCGGAGCGTCGAACGTCGCTTCGTAGCGGTCGTGTTCGGAGCTCGCCTTGTCCTGGACCTCAAACGTGAAATGCTGTGTCGCGCCAACAATATTCTCGCGCGGCTGGCGTACAAAAACCTTGAGCGTCTTCAGCCTGTCCGGCTCGACCTCGACAGCAAAGGAGCGATCCGCCGGGTGATCCATGCCGACGACGCTCATCTCAGCTCCTGGCAATCCCTGCAACGATACAATGATGGTGCGCGGCTCCGGAATCATGTTGAGAACCTTGACCGTATAGCCGTTGCGGATCGAGCCATCCGACAGGACGACGAACTGCGGATTGCGATCCGCCAGTACATTCACCTGAAGGCGATCACGCGTGAGCAGCGCAAAGAGAAGGCCAAGACCAACCAGTGACCAGGCCGCGAAATAGATCAAGGTGCGCGGCCTCAGCAACTTTCTGATATGGAACGTCGAGGCCTTGTCGGAAAGCTTGCCGTCGATACCACGCACCCTGGCCGGATCGATCGGGGATGTACCACCCATCGTCGCCAGCGCCATGTTTGATTGGTACTCCGCCAACGTCGCATAGGCAATCAATCCGCGGTCCTTGCCGATCTTGTCCATGACGCTGTCACAAGCGTCGATACACAGCGCACAGGTGATGCATTCAAGCTGCTGCCCGTCGCGGATATCGATGCCCATCGGGCAAACGGCAACGCAGGCGTTGCAATCGACGCAATCACCGACCGCCTGTCCCGTGGCAGCAGCTTTCTTGGTGTGACGCGAGCGTGGCTCACCGCGCCAGTCATTATAGGTGACAGTCAGCGAGTTCTCGTCAAGCATCGCCGCCTGGATACGAGGCCACGGGCACATATAGGTGCACACCTGCTCGCGCATCAGACCGCCGAAAACGTAGGTCGTTCCGGTTAGGATCGCGACCGTGATATAGGCAACCGGCGCGGCCTGGCCAGTCAGGAAACCGCGAAGCAATGTCGGCGCGTCGGCAAAATAGAAAATCCAAGCGCCTCCGGTCGCGACAGCGATGACCAGCCATATCAGGTGCTTCGAAACGCGCCTGAACAACTTGTTGGCCGACCATGGGGCTGCATCGAGCTTGATACGGGCGTTGCGCTCGCCTTCGATGGCGCGTTCAACGACCAGAAACAGATCAACCCACACCGTCTGCGGACAGGTGTAGCCGCACCATGCTCGCCCCACTGTCGACGTCAGCAGAAAAAGCCCGAAACCTGCCATGATGAGAAGACCGGCGACGAAGTAGAATTCTTGCGGCCAGATTTCGATGGGAAAAAAATAGAACCTCCGGTTGGCGAGATCGACCAGCACACCCTGATCCGGCGCGTGCGGGCCACGATTCCAGCGCAGCCATGGCGTTAGATAATAGATGCCAAGCGTGATTAGCATCACGATCCATTTGAATCGTCGGAAGCGCCCTTCAGCTCTCTTCGGGAAGATTTTCTTCCGAGATGCATAAAGCGGTTGACGAACGCGCGCTGAATTCACCGCTGTCGCGTCAAACGTCTCTATCTCCGGCGCCTCAATCATTGTCTGTCTCCAGCGGAGCTTCAGAAGCGCCGACCTTCTTTGCAAAGCGAGCTCCGGCCGCGCGCCCGCTCCGGGAGTGGCCGCACGGCCAGAACTCGCGCGTTGATCGCCGCTTAGCCTTACGGCTCACCGCCTCCAAGCGAATGGATATAAACCGTCAGCTCCTTGACCGTCGTATCGCCGAGACGAACGCCCCAGGCTGGCATCACACCATGCTTCGGCGCCCTGATCTGCGCGGCGATGGCAGCCGGCGTCGATCCGTAAAGCCAGATGGCGTCGGTCAGGTTAGGAGCGCCGAATTCACGATTCCCCTTGCCGTTGTCACCGTGACAGGATGCGCAATTCTGCGCGAAGACTTCCTTGCCCGCGGCGATGTCTTCGGGGCTGGCGTTCTCGGCCTTGTTCGACAAAGAGGCGACAAATGACGCGACCTGGGTGATCTGCTTCGGTTGAAGAATTTCGGCGAAGGCCGGCATTTCCGCGACGCGTGTGTTCGGATCCTCGGCATAGCGAATCCCATGAGCGATCGTCTGCTGGATCTGCTCGGGAGAGCCTCCCCACAGCCAATCGTCATCGTTGAGATTCGGGTAACCAGCGGAGCCTTGCGCGCCGGAACCGTGACACTGCACGCAGTTCACCTTGAACGCCGCCGCGCCCGCAGCCGCCGCGAAGGTTCGCAGCTTGTCGTCGGCGAGAATTTCCTTCACGGGCTTGGCGGCGATGGCCGCGATATAGTCCGCCTTTGCGGCTTTCGCGGCATTCAACTCCGCTCTGACATCGCCACGGCTCGAATAGCCGAGCAGGCCGGTGGTCGCGGTGCGTACGAGAGGCCAGGCCGGATAAGCGATCACGTAAACGGCCGCCCACACGATGGTGGCATAGTAGACGATCAGCCACCAACGCGGCATCGGATTATCAAGTTCTTTGATGCCGTCCCATTCATGACCGGTTGTGGGAACGCCGGAAAATTCGTCGATCTGTTTGTCGCTCATATCAGTCGTCCTTGAGAGGGATGCGGGCGGCTTCATCTGCGCGCGAGCGGCTGCCGGGACGAAACGCGAAAATCACGGCGCCGACAAAGAACAGGGCCATGGCGAGCAGCCCCCAGCTGTCGGCGAAATGGCGCATGGCGGTATAAGTCTCCATTCCAACCTCCTCAGCGATAGCCGGTGGATTCGTCGTAGGTCGAGAAATCGACCAGCGTACCCAGCATCTGCAGATAGGCGACAAGCGCATCCATCTCCGTCAGCACATCCTTGTTGCCGTCGTAGTTGGCGACCTTCACCTTGGGGTAGCGGGCCTCCAGTCCCTTGCTTTCAGCATCCGGATTGGCCTGAGTCTTCATGTCAGCCGCGGCGTTGGCAATCATCTCATCGGTATAGGGCACGCCGACCCGACGATTAGCCTTCAGATTGATCGCCGCCAATTTCACATCCAGCGGCTTGTCTTTCAGGAAGGCATAGCTTGGCATCACCGATTCCGGCACCACTGAACGCGGCTCTATCAGATGCTGGACATGCCACTCGTTCGAGTAACGCTGGCCTACGCGCGCGAGATCTGGGCCCGTGCGCTTCGATCCCCATTGAAACGAATGATCGTACATCGATTCCGCCGCAAGGCTGTAATGACCATAGCGTTCGACCTCGTCACGGAATGGGCGGATCATCTGCGAATGGCAGGCATAGCAACCTTCACGGACATAGATGTCGCGCCCAGCAAGCTCAAGCGGGGTATAGGGACGCATTCCCTCTACCTTCTCGATCGTGTTCTGCAGATAGAAGAGCGGTGCGATCTCCACGAGACCACCGACGGTCACCACAGCGAGCGACGCGATCAGCAGCCACGTCGCGCTCTTTTCGAGCTTGGAGTGATTCTTCAGAATGGACATGAATCGCGCTCCTTACTGGGCAGGCTGCATGGTGGCGCCATGCGTCGGCAGCGCCATTCCCATCGGTGTTTCCTTGCGGATTCGACCTCGAATGGTTTGATAGACGTTCCACGCCATCAGCAAGCCGCCGACGAGATAGAACAAGCCGCCCGATACACGCATCACGTAGTAGGGGTGCATCGCGGCCACCGTCTCGGCGAAAGAGTAAACAAGGAAGCCCTGCTCATCGTATTCGCGCCACATCAGCCCTTGCATGATGCCCGATACCCACATCGACGAGGCGTAGAGCACGATGCCAAGCGTCGCCAGCCAGAAGTGCCAGTTGATCATGCGGATCGAATACAACCGTTCGCGTCCCCACAATTTCGGCGTCAGGAAGTAGACGGCGGCGAAAGTGATCATGCCGTTCCATCCCAAAGCGCCCGCGTGGACATGCGCGATGGTCCAGTCGGTGTAGTGCGACAGTGAGTTAACCGACTTGATCGACAGCATCGGGCCTTCGAACGTGGCCATGCCGTAGAAGGCTATGGCGGCCACCATCAGGCGCACGATCGGGTCGGTCCTGATCTTGTCCCACGCGCCGGACAGCGTCATCAGGCCGTTGATCATGCCGCCCCACGATGGCATCCAGAGCATGATGGAGAACACCATGCCGAGCGTCTGCGCCCAGTCAGGAACCGCCGTGTAGTGCAGATGGTGTGGACCGGCCCAGATATACAGGAAGATGATCGACCAGAAGTGAACGATGGACAGGCGATAAGAATAGATCGGACGATCCACCTGCTTCGGCACGAAATAGTACATCATCGCCAGGAACGGCACCGTCAGGAAGAACGCCACCGCATTATGGCCGTACCACCATTGCGTGACCGCATCCTGCACGCCTGAAAACGCGGAATAGCTCTTCGATCCGACAATCGAGGCCGGCATCGCGAGGTTGTTGATCACGTGCAACATCGCGATGGTGATGATGAAGGACAGGTAAAACCAGTTGGCCACGTAGATGTGAGGTTCGCGTCGCCGCAGCAGCGTTCCCATGAAGACGACGAGATAGGCCACCCAGACGATCGTCAGCCAGAGGTCAACGTACCACTCCGGTTCGGCGTACTCGCGCGACTGGGTGATACCGAGCAGGTAGCCGGTCGCCGCCATGATGATGAAAAACTGGTAGCCCCAGAACACGAACCACACCAGGTCGCCACCGAACAGGCGCGCGCGACAGGTCCGCTGCACCACATAGAACGAGCTCGCGATCAGCGCATTTCCGCCGAATGCGAAAATCACCGCCGACGTGTGCAACGGACGCACACGGCCGAAATTCAGCCACGGCTCGAAGTTGAGATCGGGAAATGCGAGCTGAATGGCGATGACCACGCCGACGAGAAAGCCGACAACGCCCCAGAAGACCGTCGCGATGACGCCATAGCGGATCGGCTCGTCCATGTAGGCGGTTTCATCGACCGCCGCCTGCGGCTCGAAACTCGTCTTCCGCATCAAAATGATGGTGAACGCGGCAAGCACGAAAACCGCGATCCACATATGCTGCCGGAACGGCTCGTCGACCGCAAAAGCGGCGGCAAGCAACGTAAGGTAACACAGTGCTCCACCGAGGATAATCCCCGAGCCGTATTTCATGAAATTGTCCCCCAACATCAAAATTCGCAATTGCGGGTGCTGCCCTCAGCACCGGCTTTGGATTCGAATGATCATATACACGCATGCCCCGGGGCCGCTCATTGATGAAGATCAAAGATCCAAAACACGGCTGCTGGCTCAACGCGGAAAGAAACGACAGCACGTCAGAAGAGCCGGCCACAAGTCAGACAATCCTGACAATCCCCCGATCCAAGGGCATGAATAGGGGCGCGGGGCACGGGTCCGAGTCCCTGGCGAAAGCCATCGTGAGCACCACAAACGCGTGTAAATGCAAGTACCTGGAGAAGTCAGACGAGTTAGCCACGCAGGCGGGCAATCCGATCGCGACGCCCACAACCCCATGCGGGAGGCCGGCCTGCCCCTGCCGGACGGCTCGGCATTTGGCCCCGTGCGGCAATCATACGACCGACCATGATCGTGTTGTCTTGAGCCGGCGAGGGTAATCGGTTAAGCGAACAGGCGCGTGATCCATTCCGCGACGCCCTTCACCCTCCGCGTCATCCTGATTGCCATGGTCCTGCAATGAAGTTCATCATGTCTCTCGCGATCTTGCTGACCCCGGCAGCGTCAGCCTTCGCGTCCGACGCCCGGTTTCTCGCCAGCCTGAGCAAACTCGATCCGCAGACGCGGCTCGAGCAGGTCTGCGACCTTTATGCGATGAAACAGATTGCGCGGGATTCCAACCCCTACCATCCGGATCGCGCCAAGACCGATGTGGTGTCGCATCCGCGACATTCCGGAAATACGGTTACGGGAGCGGGTGGTGCGTTTCGCAGCGGCGGTCGCTGGTATCAGTTCTCGTTTTCCTGCACCGGCACGCCCGACGGCATGAAAGTCACCGCTTTCAGCTATCGTTTGGGGCAGCCTATCCCGGAATCGAAATGGGCCAGCTACGGCCTTTGGCGTTAGCTGTGAATCTGAGACGGCAATAACCTGGGCGAGCCCCTTCCGGCCTGCTCAGCCGCCTTCACCAGATCGACGATCCGGCGGGTAAGCGGCACATCGATCCCATGCCGCTCCGCCAGCGCAACGATGACACCTTGCAGATAGTCGATCTCGGTGCGGCGGCCGTGCTGCAAATCCTCCCACATCGAGGAACGTGCCATGGGATCGATCTGCATCGACCGTCGCGCGAGTATCTGAAACAGGCCATCTGGCAAATCCAACAGATAAGGCGTCAGCGCAGGTGGAACGCCGGTTGACGCCACAGGCGATATCCCCTCCGCTTTCATCGCGCGCAACGCCTCACGCATCTGTTCGGCCAGCAACCGCCGCCACGACCGCTGAGCCAATTGCGCGCGCAATGGCAGGCCGGACAACGCATTGAGCGCGTTGTTCAGATTGAGCAGCAGTTTGCCCCACTGCACACCGGGCATGTTGTCGGTCGCACGCACCGTGAGCCCGTCGACCGACAGTTGGCTGGCGGTGTCGACCTGATCACGCTCAATCGCGATATCGCCCGACGTGGCGCGATGATATCGGCCTTCGCCGAGCGCGATTACATTGAAGGGCACCATGCCGCTCAATACCAGCTTCCCCTGCAAGCGCTCGCGCAGGACGGCGGCATTGCCGACACCGTTCTGAAGACTAACCACCACCACATCGGACGGCGCATGTCGCGCGATCTCATCGGCTATCGTGGCGGTATCCGCGCTCTTGACCGTCACCAGCACGACGGCCGCCTCGGCGAGCACCGCCGCATCGGTCGCCAGAATCAATTGGCTTGCGGCAAGCCGGCGATCCGCACCCTCGAAACTGGAGACCTGCAAGCCATGGTGCTCGATGTCCGAGACGACGCGAGGGCGAGCCAGCAAACCGACCGGACGACCAGCGCTGGCCAGCATTCCCCCGACGAAGCAGCCGATGCTGCCGGCTCCGGCAATAATTATCGGGCGTGCGGAAACCATTATGCGGGTCCGTCGTTGTTGTGCGTTCGTGTGCCGTCTCGATAGCAGGATACCGGCGCTATTCCTACGGCCGCCAATCCGGGAGGCCGCGGCCAGACATCGTCTTGTAACGTGGATAGCCGATCACTATTGTTCGGCCGGGCTGGGTTTCGACAGGTATAACAGGAGACGGATCGATGGGTTTGCTCGATATTCTCAACGGCATGCAGAACGGGCCGCGCGGCCCAAGCGATCCCAGCGCCAAGGGCGAAGGCATGTCGCCGATGACCATGGCGATTCTGGCGATGCTCGCCTACAAAGCCGTGAAGCACTTCACGGGCGGCCAGGCGCAGACTGCGCCCGCCAATCCCACGACGCCCTCGCCCGCTCCCGGCGGCAGCATCAACGCCAGCCTGCCCGGCGGATTGGGCAGTATCCTCGGTGGCGGCAGCAGCGGCGGAGGAATAGGTGACCTGCTGAAGGGCGGCCTCGGCGGGCTGCTGGCGGGAGGCGCGGCCGGCAGCATCCTCAGTGGCGGCATCGGCGACCTGCTCAAGCAATTCCAGCAGAACGGCCATGGCGACACCGCGAACTCCTGGGTCGCTTCCGGGCCGAACAAGCAGATTTCTCCGGGCGACCTTGCGAGCGCTCTCGGCGCCGACAACATCAACGCTCTGACATCGCAGACCGGCATGTCCCGGGATGAGTTGCTCGGCGAACTGTCACGCTATCTGCCTGAAGTTATCGACGAATTTACCCCCAACGGCCGCGTCCCAAGCGAAAACGAGGTCGCCGGCAAGTTCTGACGCCCACACCTTGCGATCGAACCGTCCATCGCCGGTTCGATCGCAAGGCAAACAAATCAACCGTATTATCATCAACGATCGCACCCACTTCGGTTGCAAACGCAGCTTGCTGAAAGGACAGCACTCATGGGCGGGCTTATCTGGATCATCGTCGTCGGCTTCGTGGCTGGCATCATTGCGCGGCTGATCTCGCCGGGCCCCAACAATCCGAGCGGCTTCATCCTGACCACAGTGCTGGGAATCGCCGGTGCCTTCCTCGCCACCTTCATCGGTCAGGCCATCGGGCACTACAGTCCCAACCAGGGCGCGGGCTTCATCACCGCCACCATCGGCGCGCTGGTGGTGCTGTTCATCTGGAATCGCCTGGTTGCCCGCCGCGTTATTTCCGATCCGGGCAATCGCTGAACGGTCGATAATTTCTCCCACCGCGTTCGGCGTGTTTCAAAATCCGGCTCCCTCAAGGAGCCGGATTTTTGCATTCCCTAAAGGTGGAAACCGGCATCGACGCGCACCAGTTCGCCGGTCATGTTCGACGACTGCGGCCCGGCGAGAAAATACACCACGCCTGCGATGTCCTCGGGACTCGATGCGATCTTGAGCGGCACCTTGGCCTTCACCATATCGCGCACCTGTTTCGCCCCCTCGACGCCGCGGCCCTTCTCGAACCACGGCGTATCGATATAGCCGGGACACACGGCGTTGACCCGAATCAACGGCGCCAGGGCCCGCGCCAATGACAAGGTCATAGCATTCAGCCCACCCTTGCTCGCGACATAGGCCACCGAGGAGCCAATTCCGCTCAGACCTGCGATCGATGACACGTTGACCACGGCGGACGCACGGCCGGATGCCTTCGCACCCGCTTCGAGCAACGCGCGGGCCGCACGCACCATCTGGAAAGGGCCGATGGTGTTGACCCCATACAGCCGCTGGAAATCCTCGGCCGAGAGGCCGTCAAGATTTTCATGAACCATGTGCTTCGTGGTGCCGGCGTTATTGATCAAAGCGTCGAGCCGCCCCCACGACGCGGCCGCCGCGACGATGCGCTTGCAATCCTCGTCCCGCGACACGTCACCCTGAACGACGACGACGTCCCCGCCGGCGGAGCGGCACAGATCGGCGGTCTGCTCCGCCTCCTTCTTGCTTGATGCATAGTTGATGACGATGCGCGCTCCGTCCTTGGCCAGCATCGCGGCCGTGGCTGCGCCGAGACCCGACGCCGAGCCGGTGATGATCGCACACATGCCGTCCTTTGCCATGCTTCCTCTTCCTGCTTGTTGTGGTGAGAGCGTTCGTCCCGATGCTGCTCACCATATCGCCTGGTCGGCGACAGGCAAGGCATCGAAAATCCGTCGGGTGGAATAATTCAGAGCACGGCGAAGCAGCCCCATGACGCCCTCGCAGATCGCCTTGCCGAGATCGCGGCTTGTCAGAGAGCGAGGTTTTCCGCATCATTCCCGACACGAACCATCAGAGCGCCCCACGCCGGCCGTTCCGGCCGCGTCATCAAGAGTGCTTGCGTCAACGAGGAGCGCCGTGGCGGAAGACGACAACATCGTGGTGGCAACGGCCGAGCGTATTTTCGCTGATCTGGCTGACCCGCAAGCCATCACCCACAGCAAGGATGCGAGCTGGCGGGCGCCGCTGTGGCAGGCGCTCAGCGAAGCCGGGCTGACGCTGTCGTGGGTGCCGGACGATTGCAACGGTTCCGGTGCGAGCCTCGCGGATGGCTTTGCCGTTCTGAACGCAGCCGGCCGTGTCGGCCTATCGGTGCCTTTGGCGGAAACCATGCTGGCGGGCTGGTTGTTGTCGCAAGCCGGTATCGCCGCGCCACCGGATGCCATGACGATCGCACCCGCCTTGCCGAAGGATCGCGTCGTCCTCAATGAGGACGGCACGCTATCCGGCGTTTCGCGCGGCATTCCATTCGCCAGCGAAGTGCGGCACATCGCGGTGGCCGCCAACGGCGCGAACGGACCGGTGATCGCTCTCGTCAATATGGCCGACTGCCGGATTACACCGGGGCTCAACATCGCGAGCGATGCCAGCGACACCGTAACCTTCGACAATGTGCGCCCCGTCGTAATCAAGCCGGCGCCACACGGTCTCGACGTGACCACGTTATTGCTGATGGGCGGCGTGGCGCGCAGCCTGCAAATCGCGGGCACGCTGGAATCCATGCTCGAGATCAGCGTCGGATACGCCAACGAACGCGTCGCGTTCGAGAAGAAGATCGCAAAATTCCAGGCCGTGCAGCACAACCTTGCCAAACTCGCGGGCGAAGCCGCGGCAGCGCTCGCGGCTGCGAGTTCGGCGGCCGACGCCATCGCCAATGCGGCGCGCTTCGATGACGCGGTCTTTCTTGAAGCTGTAAGCGCGAAGATCCGTTGCGCGGAAGCCGCAGAGAAAGGAGCTGCCATCGCGCATCAGGTCCATGGCGCCATCGGCTTTACATCCGAGCACGTCCTGCATCGCTATACGATGCGGGCGCTGGCATGGCGCGACGACTTCGGCAACGAAAGCTATTGGGCTGTCGAACTCGGCAAGCGCGTCGCCACGCGCGGCGCGGACCAACTTTGGCCGCTGGTGGCCTCGCGCTAGAGCATGATGCCGAAAAGTGGGAACCGGTTTTCGGAAAAGATCATGCTCAAACAAAAGGAGATAAACGACGGCTCTGATTCAACGAAGTTGGATCAGACCCTAGGGATGGACTTGCTTGAGGACGAGATCATATGACCGCAGCCCTTCGCTTCGACCCGATCCGCCTGCCGCCGGAATGCGAAACGCTTCGCAAGGAGGTCCGCGCCTTCCTTGCCGAGGAGATCGCCGCCGGCACGTTCGATCCACACGAGCCACAGCGCGAGGGCAATGACGCACGAGGATTCAGCCGCCGCGTCGGCGCGCGAGGTTGGCTCGGCATGACCTGGCCGAAGCAATATGGCGGCCACGAGCGCAGTTTTCTCGAACGCTATGTCGTTACCGAGGAGATGCGCGTCGCCAACGCGCCGACACGACATTTTTTCGTCGCCGACCGCCAGAGTGGACCGGTGTTGCTGAAATACGCGCCCGAACACATCAAGATGGATATCCTGCCGCGCATCTGCCGCGGCGAGGTCTGCTTCGCCATCGGCATGAGTGAGCCAAATTCCGGTTCCGACCTGTTCGCGGCAAGGACGAAGGCCACCAAAACCGATGGCGGCTGGCTGATCAACGGCAGCAAGATCTGGACCTCGTCGGCGCAGGTCGCCGACTACATGATCGCGATCTTCCGCACCTCGCCATCGACCAAGGAGAACCGCCGGCATGGCCTGACGCAGTTTCTCGTCGACATGAAAACGCCCGGCATTGCTGTCAATCCGATCCGGCAGATCACCGGGCAAGCCGAGTTCAACGAAGTGGTGTTCACCGACGCTTTTGTACCCGACGACCATGTGCTGGGGGAAATCGACGGCGCGTGGAAGCAGGCAACCAGCGAACTGGCCTATGAGCGCAGCGGCCCGGAGCGCTTTCTGGAAACCTACTACGTCCTCACCGAACTCGTGCGTGCCATCGGTCCCAACCCGGACGCACGCTCGGCCGAAGGCATCGGCCGGCTGGTAGCGCAATTGCACACCATGCGGCGCATGTCAGTCTCGGTCGCGGGCATGTTGCAGGCCGGCAAGGAGCCCGTGGTGGAAGCCTCCATCGTCAAGGACATCGGCACGGTGTGGGAACAGCAGTTGCCCCATCGGGTGCGCGACCTCGCGGCGTTCGTTGACGTCGATCCATCGAATCACGCGACACTGGCCCAGCAACTCGCCTTCGCCACCAAGCTTGCCCCGAAACTCACCATCCAGGGCGGCACCACCGAGGTGCTACGCGGGATCATCGCACGCGGCCTCGGATTGCGGTAAATCACACCACCATCACCTCACAACACACACCATCAAGGATCGCTATGAGCAAGTTTACCGATATCGGCTTTACCAAAAGCGGTCATGTCGCGACCATCGAAATCCAGCGGCCACCGTTCAACTTCTTCGACATCGCGCTGATCAACCAGATTGCGGACGCATTGACCGATATCGACAACGACCCGGAGATGCGCGCCACCGTGCTGGCGGCACAGGGCAAGGCGTTTTGCGCCGGCGCCAACTTCAACGATCCGAATCGACAGGAAAGCGCGCCGAGCAGCGGCGATCCCGCCGACAGCCTCGGCCCCATCAGCCATCTCTACACCCAGGCGGTGCGCGTGTTCCGCGCTAAAAAGCCGATCGTCGCGGCCGTTCAGGGCGCAGCGATCGGCGGTGGCCTCGGGCTCGCGGTGTCCGCGGATTTCCGGGTCACTTGCCCTGAAGCGCGCTTTGCCGCCAACTTCACCAAGCTCGGCTTCCATCCGGGCTTCGGTCTGACGGTGACGCTGCCGGAACTGATCGGCAAGAACAACGCCGAATTGATGTTCTACACCAGCCGTCGCGTCACCGGCGAGGAAGCACTCGCCATGGGCCTCGCCAACGTTTGCGTACCGCTGAGCGACGTGCGCGCGGCGGCGACAAAGCTCGCCAGCGAGATCGCCGAATGCGCCCCGCTTGCCCTGATCTCGACGCGCGCGACGATGCGTGCAGGCCTGGCGGATCGGGTGCTCGCCGCGACGAACCACGAACTCGCCGAGCAGACGCGCTTGCGTGCGACCGAAGACTTCAAGGAAGGCGTCAAAGCCACCGAGGAGCGCCGCGTTCCCAATTTCAAGGGACGCTAAGGCGCCTCCTTCACGACCGGCACCACCAGCGCATCGACGATGGTGGTGCCCTCGCCCTCCGGATGCACCAGCACCGGGTTGATCTCGATCTCCGCGACGGCGTCGCGATATTGCGCGGCCAGTTGCGAGAGTTGCATGATCAAGGTCGCCAGCGCTCCGACATCGGCCTTGGGCGCGCCGCGAAAGCCGCGCAGCAGCGGCGCAGCCTTCAAGTGATCCGGCATCGTCATGGCTTCCTCCACGCCCACCGGCGCGGGACGATAGACCACGTCCTTGAACAACTCGGTTGTAATGCCGCCGAAGCCCACCATCACCATCGGGCCGAATGTTTCATCGCGCATGGTGCCGATGATGATCTCGACGCCCGGCTTCGCCATCGGCGTGAGCAAAATGCCCTGTATCGCTGCATCCGGCCGCTGCTCGCCGGCGCACGTCAGCAGATCGTTGAACGCCTGAATTGCATCCTGCTCGGTGGCGATACCGAGACGAACGCCGCCGACCTCGCTCTTGTGCGGAATATCAGCGGATTGAATTTTCATCGCCAGCGGCAGACCCACGCGCGCGATCGCCTCTTGAAGCCCCTCACGATGGGAGACCAGAACTTCGTTTGGATTCGCCACGCCCGCCGCCGCCAGTAGGCGCTTGCTGTCATGCTCCGATAGTTTTCCGCTATCGAGATATCGTGCCAGATCGAACCGCTTCATCACGATATCATCCGGCGGCGCGGCGAAACGGAATCGCGCATGCTCCATGGCACGACGCATCGCGACGCCGACGTGCGAGAGACCTGACAACACCACGACACCCGCTTTCGCCAGTTCGGTTCGCGCGAAGTGCGACGGCAGCGTGTAGGTGTAGAACACGATCGGCTTGCGCCGGGCCTCGATCAGCGGTTTCAGTTCGTCGAGCTTGAACGGAATTCGCGTTTCGTTGGAAAGCGACAGCACGACCAGTATCGCATCGACCTCATTGCCCTCCGCCAGCAGCGAGATGGTCTTTTGCAGGCCACCGCCGTGCACCGCCTGGGCGGTGATATCGATCGGGTTACGCGGTGAGCCATAGGACGGGATCATGTCGCGGATCGCCGCCTGCGTCGGTAGCGAGAGTTCAGGCACCTGAAGCCCCTGCGCCGAAACCGCATCAGCGCCCCAGATGCCTCCGCCTCCGGACACAGTTACCACCGCGACGCGATCGCCTTTCGGAAGCGGCGATGCCGTCAGCACCCCCGCGATCGTCACCGCCTCGTCGAGATCGTTGGAAACGATGAAACCATATTTCGCAAACACCGCGTCATAAGCCGCAGACCAACCCGCCATGCTGGCCGTATGCGATGCCGCGGCGCGACCGCCAGCGCCGGAGCGCCCGACCTTGACGACGATGACCGGTTTGCCCGTTTCGGCGGCGCGCGCGGCGGCCGCGAGAAACATGTCGGTGTCGCGGATGCCTTCGAGAAACAGCAGAATCACGTCCGTGGATGCATCACGCACCATGTAATCGAAGAATGCACCGGCGCCGAGATCGGCTTCGTTACCGGCGCTCACCACATAACTCAACGCGATGCCGAGCGCGCGAGCGCGATTGTAGATGGCAAAGCCGATGCCGCCGCTTTGCGCGACGATGCCGATCCGGCGCTGCGTGGCAAGGAGGCGTGGCGCATCAGGCTTCACGTCGACGGTCGGGCTGAATGTCGCCGCGACACGGCCAAGCTCGTTGTAAAACCCTTCGGCATTCGGCCCCGAAATCCGCATTCCCGTCGTGCACGCGAGGTCGGCGATGGCATCCTGCATCGCAGCGCTGTCGCCACCTTCTTCCGCAAATCCGGACGAAATAACGATGGCGTTTTTCACGCCCGCCGCAGCGCACTCCTTGAGTGCCTCCAGCACCGCGCGCGCCGGAATGATGACGATGGCAAGGTCGATCGGCTGCCTGATGTCGGCAACCGATGGATAGCAGGCCAGCCCGTCGATATTCGGATAGTTCGGATTGACCGGATAGATCCAGCCGGGAAAGCCGTTGCGACGCAAGAATGTCAGCAGCAGGCCGGGAATTTTCAACGCATCGCGCGATGCGCCGATGATCGCGAT
>CAUJJN010000220.1 GCA_963204905.1 Pseudomonadota bacterium | reverse complement strand
GGGTAGGCGACGTGGCCCTGCACGCCGTCGACGACCAGGGTGCCGGACTGCGAGCCGCGGCGGCCGACCTTGATGCAGTCGCCCATCTCTTCCACGTTGCTCGGCTCGCCGAGCACGCAATGATCGAATTTCTCGCCGCGTTCGTCGAGCCATTGCATCAGCTTGATGGTGCCGTTGACGGCAATCGCTTCCTCGTCGCCGGTGATGATGAAGGAAATCGAGCCATCGCCCGGCGGCTTGCCGCCGTTTGTCGCGAGATAGTCCAGCGTCGCGGCAAGGCTGCACGCAATGCCGCCCTTCATGTCGACCGCGCCGCGCCCATAGAGATAGCCGTCCTTCACGTCGCCGGAGAACGCGCCTTGCGTCCACGCCGTTTCGTCGCCGGGAGGCACCACGTCCGTATGACCGGCGAAGGCGATATGCGGCGCGCCTTTGCCGATCCGCGCATAAAGGTTGTCGATATCGGCCGCGCCCGGTTCGCTGAACGTGACGCGATGCACATCGAATCCCGCGGCTTTGAGATGCGTTTCGAGGACGCTGAGCGCGCCGGCATCGGCGGGTGTCACCGATGGGCAGCGCACAAGCTCGCGAGTGATGGAGAGTGCATCGTTGCTCATCGGTGATTTCTCTCGCTAGTCGCGCAGCAGTTCGTTGATGCTGGTCTTGGAACGGGTGCGTTCGTCGACGCGCTTGACGATCACCGCGCAGGCGGTGGCCGGGCCCGGCTGGCCGTTCTGCAGCGGCTTGCCCGGCAGCGCGCCCGGCACGACGACGGCGTATTCCGGCACTTCGCCGATAAAGGTTTCGCCGGTCTCGCGATCGACGATCTTGGTCGAAGCGCCGAGGAAGACACCCATGGCCAGCACCGCCCCCTTGCGCACGATGACGCCTTCGGCGACTTCCGAGCGCGCGCCGATAAAGCAGTCGTCCTCCACGATCACCGGGCCGGCCTGCAATGGCTCCAGCACGCCGCCGATGCCGACGCCGCCGGAAATGTGCACGCGCTTGCCGATTTGGGCGCAGGAGCCGACGGTCGACCAGGTGTCCACCATGGTGCTCTCGTCGACATAGGCGCCGAGATTGACGAAGGACGGCATCAGCACGACGTTCTTGGCGATGAAGGCGGAGCGGCGGACGATGGCGCCGGGCACAGCGCGGAACGCGGCGTCACGGAAGCGGTTCTCGCCCCAGCCCTCGAACTTCGACGGCACCTTGTCCCACCAAGATGCGCCGCCGGGACCGCCCGCAATCGGGTTCATGTCGTTGAGACGAAACGACAGCAGCACAGCCTTCTTCAGCCACTGATTGACATGCCACTTGCCGCTGGCCTCGCGCTCGGCCACCCGCGCCGCGCCCTTGTCGAGCAGGTTCAGCGCCTGATCGACAGCCTCGCGCACCTCGCCCTTGGTGGTAGCGGTGACGGTGTCGCGCGCATCGAAAGCGCCATTGATGGTGGATTCGAGAGAGGCGAGGGACATCGGAATTCCTTGGCTTTTCGGATTTCTAAATCGGACGCTTTTGTCCGGATTCAGCAGGAGAGAGTCAAGCGGGGCTCAGGGGGTGGTGAGTTTCGCCAGAAAGCCGGTCAGATTGTCGGTGACGTGGTCGACATGGGGCGCGTCGCGGCCCTCCATCTCCCAGTCCTCACGGAGGACTTCCCGCGTCCCGTCCGGCACCACCAGCACGGTGGTCATGCCGAGGTCGTGCGGCACCGCGAGGTTGCGTGCCAGGTCCTCGAACATCGCGGAGCGGGCAGGGTCGACCCCGTGCAGGTCGAGGAAACGGTGGTAGGTCTGCGGCGCAGGCTTCGGCTCCAGTTCAGCGGCGACGATGTCGAATACCGCCTCGAAATGCTCCGGGAAACCGAGCCGCGCCAGCACTTTCCCGGCGTGATCGGTCGAGCCGTTGGTGAGGATCAGCTTGCGGCCCGGCAGCCGGGCGATGGCTTCGCCCATTGCGGGGTTCGGCTCCAGCGGCGAATGGTCGATCTCGTGGACATAGGCAAGGTAATCGTCGGCGGAGACGCCGTGCTCGGTCATCATGCCGCGCATGCTGGTGCCGTAGCGCTTGTAGTAATCCTTTTGAATGCGCCGCGCCTCGACGGCGTCCACCTTGAGGAAATCGCCGATATATGCGCCGATCCGCGCATCGACCTGCTGCCACAGGTTGACGTGATGCGGGTACAGCGTGTTGTCGAGATCGAACACCCACGTATCGACGTGGGTGAATATGCGCGCGTTGGCCCGGGCGTCGGTCATTTATGGATCAGCGTGCCGGTGCCCTGGTTGGTGAAGAGTTCGAGCAGCACCGCGTGCGGCGTTTTGCCGTCGATGATGACGACGCCCTCGACGCCTTGCTCCAGCGAATAGATGCAGGTCTCGACCTTCGGGATCATGCCGCCGGAGATCGTGCCGTCGGCGATCAGCTTGCGCGCGTCCTTCACCGACAGTTCGGGAATGAGCTTCTTGGACTTGTCGAGCACGCCGGGTACGTCAGTCAGGAGCAACAGGCGCTTGGCCTTCAGCGCGCCGGCGACGGCACCCGCGAAGGTGTCGGCATTGACGTTGAAGGTCTGTCCCGTTGCGGACGTCGCTAACGGCGCCAGCACCGGAATCAACTCGTGGCCGATCAACTGATTGAGCAAGGTCAGATCGACTTTCTCCGGTTCGCCGACGAAGCCGAGATCGACCACCTTCTCGATGTGGGAATCGGGATCGACCATGCTGCGCGTCGCCTTCGACGCGGTCACCATGTTGCCGTCCTTGCCGCACAGCCCGACGGCCTTGCCGCCGGCTTCGTTGATGTAGCCGACGAGTTGCTTGTTGATTGAACCGGCCAGCACCATCTCGACAATCTCGATGGTGGCGGCGTCGGTGATGCGCAGCCCGGCGGCGAACTCCGATTTGATGCCGAGCCGTTGCAGCATCGTGGCGATCTGCGGGCCGCCGCCGTGCACCACCACCGGGTTG
>CAUJJN010000219.1 GCA_963204905.1 Pseudomonadota bacterium | reverse complement strand
GCGCGAGCACGTTGAGCTGCGGGGGAGGTGCCGCCTCCGGCGGGGTACCGTTGCCGTTCGCCATATCAATTCTCCTAAAGCATCTGGCCAGACTGGAACCGTTTGGCGGCGCGTTCGCTCCCAAGCGGCCGACGAGGGGCTAATTGCCGCGTCGGGGTGTGGCTATCATGGCCCTGCCATGCTCGACAAGCAGGAGGCGCGGGCCGAGGGCGGTCCTGGCCGAACGGCCACCCCCGGCCCGGGAGTGGGGGACGATCGATGAATCGCCACCTTCAAGTGGATATCGGTTTCCTCTCGACGGTGAAAAGGGTTACATTTTCTGTGCCGGATCAGTACCAGAGGGAAAGCTGCGACAGTTAGACGGCCAAATGTCCCGACGGCCTGATCTGTGCCAAAAGGTGCCATTGGCTCCGTGCGTTCGGGTCCCTACATGAAAGGGACGAGGTCCGGCGGGCTGGTGTCCCGTGCATTGCCTCAGCCCGGCGATCAGGGCGCGACGAGACCGATTAGAAAGCGAACACGACGTGGATATCTACACCATCATCTTCCTGGCGTTGGCGGTATTTATCTTCCTGCGTCTGCGCAATGTGCTTGGGCAGCGAACCGGAAGCGAGCGGCCGCCACTCGACCGTGCCGCCCGTGACATCCTCAACGGCGCACCGGACGGCAAGGTTGTGCCGATGCCCGGAACCGTGATCGATCAGCCCCCGGCGGTACCGACCGGGGAAACCGAACCTGCGGCCAATCGCTGGAAGGGATTCGCCGAACCCGGATCGGCGCTCGCGTCCGGGCTCGATGCCGTTGCGGCCCAGGATTCCTCGTTCGATCCGAAGCATTTCATCACCGGTGCCCGCAGTGCCTACGAAATGATCGTGCTGGCTTTTGCCAATGGCGATCGCCGCGCGTTGAAGGATCTGTTGTCGTCCGACGTCTATGATAGTTTTGACAGCGCCATCCGCGCCCGCGAGAAGGCCGAACAGAAGGTCGATACGCGCTTCGTGTCGATCGACAAGGCGGAACTGGTCAACGCCGACGTGCGCGATCGCACCATCCAGCTGACGATCCGCTTCGTTTCGCAGATGATTTCGGTCACCAGGGACAAGACAGGCGCGGTCGTCGATGGCAACCCTGAGAAGGTCGCCGATATCACCGATGTCTGGACATTTGCCCGCGACACAAATTCGCGCGATCCGAACTGGAAGCTGGTTGGGACCGGCAGCGCGCAATAGCGCGGTCCGGTCCGGCGCGCGCTTCGCGACGCTTTGGCTCGCGGTCGGTCTGCTGGGCACGCTATCGCTTCCTGCAGAGGCGAGGCGTTATCATCATCACGCCACGGCTCATCATTCGCCGCATCGGACGTTTCCCATTGAGATTCCGGGTGGCCAATACACGCCCGCGACATGGGAGACGCTGACCGGTTGGGATGCCGACGATCACCGGGCGGCGCTTGCGACGTTTCAAGACAGCTGCAAGGCGATCCTGGCCGCGCCGCGGCCGCTGCAAATCAGCAAGGCGATCGGTGATTCGTTGCGCGCACCTTGTGCCGCCGCGAGAGCATCGCGGATCAAAACCGACGCGGCTGCGCGCCGGTTTTTTGAGCGGCATTTCCGTCCGCTCTGGATATCCCGCCTCGGTGAGGAAGCTGGCTTCGTCACAGGTTATTACGAACCCATCATCGATGGTTCGCGCATACGCACCGATACCTATACCGTGCCGGTTTATCGCCGCCCATCGAATCTGTTCGTGCGCGGCTTCAAGCAGAGCGCTGCCAGCCTGCCGAATGGCGGCGATGTGTTCCGCAAGATCGGCCGCCGCAAACTGGTGCCCTATTACGATCGCGCCGCCATTGAGGATGGCGCCATCGCAGGTCGCGGCCTCGAAATCTGTTGGCTCAAGAGCGAAACCGATCTGTTGTTCACGCAGATCCAAGGCTCGGCGCGCGTTCGCCTCGAGGACGGCTCCACTGTGCGCATCAACTACGATTCGCACAACGGCTATCGCTATACGCCGGTTGGGCGCATTCTGATCGAACGCAACATCATTCCACGCGAAGAGATGTCGATGCAGCGCATCCGGGAATGGATGGCGGCGAATCCTGATGGCGCCAAGGAACTGCGCCGGCAAAACCGCTCCTATGTGTTCTTTCGCGAGGTCCGGCTATCCGACAAGGACGAGGCCGTTGGCGCGCAGGGGGTGCCGCTGACGCCGCGGCGCTCCATCGCGGTGGACAAGGCGCTTCACGTTTACGGCACGCCGTTCTTTCTCGACGGCATCCTGCCGATCGAATCCGCTCTGGCCCAGACGCCGTTCCGTCATTTGATGATCGCGCAGGACACCGGCTCGGCCATCGTCGGGCCGGCGCGGGCCGATATCTATTTCGGGGCGGGCGCGGAAGCGGCACAGATCGCCGGCCGGCTGCGCCACAGCATTCGCTTCGCGATTCTGGTGCCGAACGCGCTCGATCCGGTCGCTGCCGGACGCACGGTGCCACTGCCGCAAGCCAAACGGGACGCGACGGTGAAACGCCCCGCGCATCATCATCACCGCTCGCGGAATCATCATCGCCGGGGCCAGCGATGAAACGGCGACCGCCGGATGAAATCCTCATCGATATGCCGCCACCGCGCCGCAAGCGTGTGCTGAGCGAGGAAGAACGCGCGTTGTGGGAGAGCGTGGCAAAACAAGCCAAGCCTTTGCGTAAGAGAGCGCGGGTTGCGAAGGCCGAGATCGTACCAGCGATCGAGCCCACACCGCTGAGTGTGCATGGCTCCACCAGGCACCTTCGAAGTAAATCCATCGCATCGCCGGGTCAGCCTGCAACGATCAATCGCCCGCCGTCGCCGCCGCCACTAGCACCCCTGGGGCGGCGTGAACGCACGCATTTGTCGCGGGGCAGGATCGAAATCGATGCGCGGCTTGATCTTCACGGCATGACGCAGGAACGCGCGCATCGCGCGCTGCTGTTGTTCCTTCAACGTGCCAGCGGCGACGGCTTGCGCTTCGTGCTGGTGGTCACCGGCAAGGGCAGCACCATGGGGCCGGACGCCGAACGTGGTGTGTTGCGCCGGCAGGTCCCGGAATGGCTGTCGCTGCCGGAGTTTCGCACGCTGGTCGTCGGCTTCGAGCAAGCGCATCTCGGCCACGGCGGCGCCGGCGCGCTCTATGTGCGCGTGCGGCGAGGGCGGTAACCATCACTTCATCAGCAAGAGCCGTCATTGCGAGCGGAGCGAAGCAATCCAGAAGGCCACAAGGCAAGAACTGGATTGCTTCGTCGATTCGCTCCCCGCAATGACGAATAAAACTCTCCGGAGCCAATGCCTTCTACAGAATAAACCGGCTCAGGTCGGTGTTCTTCGCCAGGTCACCGACATGCTTCTGGACGTAGGCAGCGTCGACGCGGAGGGTTTCGCCGTTGCGGTCCGGCGCGACGAAGGAGATGTCGTCGAGCACGCGCTCCATCACGGTCTGCAAGCGTCGCGCGCCGATGTTCTCGACCGTGGCATTCACCGCGACGGCGACGTCGGCCAGTGCATCGATGGCGTCGTCGGTGAATTCCAGCGTGACGCCCTCGGTCTGCATCAGCGCGACATATTGCTTGATCAGTGAGGCTTCCGGCTCGGTCAGGATACGGCGCATGTCGTCGCGGGTCAGCGCGTTGAGCTCGACGCGGATCGGCAACCGCCCTTGCAGCTCGGGCAACAGGTCCGACGGCTTGGCGATGTGGAACGCGCCGGAAGCGATGAACAGGATGTGGTCGGTCTTCACCGCGCCGTGCTTGGTGGAGACCGTCGTGCCTTCGATCAGCGGAAGCAGATCGCGCTGCACGCCTTCGCGCGAGACGTCTCCGGTACGCGCGCCATCACGCACGCAGATCTTGTCGATCTCATCAAGAAACACGATACCGTTGTTCTCGACCACGCTGATGGCTTCTTGGACCAATTGGTCGTTGTCGAGCAGCTTGTCGGATTCCTCGTTAACAAGAAGCTCGTGTGAATCTTCCACGGTGAGGCGACGCGTCTTGGTGCGGCCGCCCATCTTGCCGAAAATATCGCCGATTGAAATCGCGCCCATCTGCGCGCCGGGTAGTCCCGGAATTTCGAACATCGGCGCGCCGCCGGATGATTGCACCTCGATCTCGATTTCCTTGTCGTTGAGTTCGCCAGCGCGCAGTTTGCGGCGGAACGAATCCCGCGTCGCGGCGCTGGCGTTGGCGCCGACCAGCGCGTCGAGCACGCGGTCCTCGGCGGCGACCTGCGCGCGCGCCTGCACGTCCTTGCGCTTGCGTTCGCGGGTCTGTGCGATGCCGACCTCGATCAGATCGCGGATGATCTGTTCGACGTCGCGGCCGACGTATCCGACCTCGGTGAACTTGGTGGCCTCGACTTTCAGGAACGGCGCGCCCGCGAGCTTCGCCAGCCGGCGCGCGATCTCGGTCTTGCCGACACCAGTGGGGCCGATCATCAGAATGTTCTTCGGCAGCACTTCCTCGCGCAGCGCTCCGGTGAGCTGAATGCGCCGCCAGCGGTTGCGCAGGGCGATGGCGACGGCCCGCTTGGCGTCGTTCTGGCCGACGATGAAGCGATCGAGTTCGGAAACGATTTCACGGGGGGAGAAGTCTGTCATGACCATATCAGCTAGGTTGGGATGGGGGCGGAGGCAAGCGGCTCAGAAGATTGGCGGCCCGGCCTGCCAGTGCCGGATGGCCTCGGACGGATAGACCAGCATGATGATGTTGAGCGTCAGGTTGTCGCGAATGTGCAGCCCGACAGCCACCTCGAACAGCAGCGCGACGACGATCGTCGCCATCACCGGCAGCTTGCGGGCGGCAATGAAGCCGATAATCATCGCGACTGTGTCGGACAGCGAATTCAGGATGCTGTCGCCGTAATAGTCAAGCGAGATAGTGCCGGCGCGATAACGCTCGATGATCATCGGTGAATTCTCAAGCAGCTCCCAACCGCCCTCGATCATCATCGCGATCAGGAGCCGCGTGGTCCACGGCACGCGCGGCAACACCAGCCACGTCAGCGCATAGAACAGGAAGCCGTGGATGACGTGCGAGAATGTGTACCAGTCGGTGAGGTGCTGGGAGTTTTCCGAACTCTGCACCACGCCGTGCCAGAACTTGATGTAGCCGCAGGCGCAGATCGGGAGGCGTCCCATCGCATACAGGATCGCGCCCTGTGCCGCGAGCAAGGCAAGGGCGCCCACGATCACCATCGCGGGAGACAGCATCGCCCGTGGCGGTGCGCTCACGGCCTGATTGCCGGGCGCGCTCATGCTGAGAGCGTTTCGATCGTCAGGTTGCGGTTGGTATAGACGCAGATGTCCGCGGCGATTTCGAGGGAGCGGCGCACAATGGTCTCGGCGTCCTTGTCGCTGTCGAGCAGCGCGCGCGCCGCCGCCAGAGCGTTGTTGCCGCCGGAGCCGATCGCGATCACGCCCTCCTCGGGCTCGAGCACGTCGCCAGTCCCGGTCAGCACCAGCGACACCTCCTTGTCGGCGACGATCATCATCGCTTCAAGCCGCCGCAGGTAGCGATCCGTCCGCCAGTCCTTGGCCAGTTCGACCGCGGCGCGCGTGAGTTGTCCGGGATACTGCTCCAGCTTGGCTTCTAGCCGCTCGAACAGCGTGAAGGCGTCGGCGGTGGCGCCGGCGAAGCCGCCGATCACGTCACCCTTGCCCAGCTTGCGGACCTTCCTGGCGTTGGATTTGATCACGGTCTGGCCGATCGAGACCTGCCCGTCGCCGCCGATGACGACCTTGCCGCCTTTACGGACGGTGACGATGGTGGTGCCGTGCCAAACGTGCGGCGAGCCATCGCCGGACATGGAATGAGAAGGGGTCATGGAAATCCTTTCGCGGGCCATGATCTAGGGCTTGCCGGGCAGGGTTGCAATTGCGGCCAATCGGCCGAATCCGGTCACCATACGACCAATCGGCGCTCGAAACCCGGTATCCCGCAGTAGCGAAGGCGGCACCGGCCTGTTAAAAGGGCGCGTTTTCGAAATGTTCAGGGTGCGGAGAGTCCCTATGCGGACGGCCACGATCAAGCGCAAGACCAAGGAAACCGACATCGAGGTGGCGATCAACCTCGATGGCATCGGCGCGGCCAACATCGCGACCGGGATCGGCTTTTTCGACCATATGCTCGATCTGCTGGCCCGCCACTCCCGCATCGATCTCACCGTGAAGGCGGTGGGCGACCTTCATATCGATTTCCACCACACCACCGAGGATGTCGG
>CAUJJN010000218.1 GCA_963204905.1 Pseudomonadota bacterium | reverse complement strand
TTGCTCGATGATTTCATGCTTCGCAGTCTCGGCAGGCCGTTCGACGACGAGGGCCGGCTCGCCGCGCAAGGAGCTGTCGACGGCGCGTGGCTGGCCGCGAGTTTGGGCCATCCGTTTTTCGCCAAGCCGCCGCCGAAATCGCTCGACCGCAACGACTTCGCCGCGCTTCGTCTCGAGGGTTCCGATCCGGCCAATGGCGCCGCGACGCTGACCGCGTTCACCGCCGCCAGCATCGCGGCGATCGCGCCGCGACTGCCGAAGCCGCCGCGAAGCTGGATTGTGGTCGGAGGCGGGGCACGCAATCTGACGATGCTGCGAATGCTGCGGGAACGCCTCGCGCCGGCAACGGTCGAAACCGGGGACCAACTCGGCTGGTCGTCGGACGCCATCGAGGCCCAGGCGTTCGGCTATCTGGCCGCACGCGGCCTCAAGGGGCTGCCGCTGAGCTATCCCGCCACCACCGGCGTACCGATGCCGATGACCGGCGGTCTCATGGCGCAGCCTTGAGAAACGACATCCGGTTCAGCGGATGTTGGCGAGCCGCATGTCGAGATAGCTGGTGACCGATTCCATCAGCGGCTCCAGCTTGCCGTCGAAGAAGTGGTTGGCGCCCGGAATGACCTGATGGTCGATCACGATGCCCTTCTGCGACTTCAGCTTGTCCACCAGCGCGTTGACGTCTTTCGACGGCACTACGGCATCCTTCTCGCCATGAACGATCAGGCCTGAGGAGGGACACGGCGCCAGGAACGAGAAATCGTAGAGGTTGGCGGGCGGCGCGATGGAGATGAAGCCCTCCACCTCGGGTCGCCGCATCAGCAGTTGCATCCCGATCCAGGCCCCGAACGAAAAGCCGGTGACCCAGCAGGCGCGGGCTTCGGGGTTGATGGTCTGCGCCCAGTCGAGCGCCGACGCCGCATCCGACAGTTCGCCTGTGCCGTGATCGAACGAGCCCTGGCTGCGGCCGACGCCACGGAAGTTGAAGCGCAGCACAGAAAAGCCGCGATGCACGAAGGCGTAATAGCACTGATAGACGATCTGGTGATTCATCGTGCCGTGGAACTGCGGATGCGGATGCAGCACCATCGCGATCGGGGCGTTCTTCTGTTTCGCCGGATGATAGCGGCCTTCGAGACGGCCGGCGGGACCGGTGAAAATGACTTCAGGCATCCGTATTCCTTCGTATTTCTGGATGTGCGGCCGATGTTGGCGGGCACACGCAAGTGATCGGCGAATATACGCGGAGCGCGCCATCCGGGCGGACAGGCAGCGCGAGCGCCGACAGTCGGGCGATCGCGTTCTAACATAGGGCAAGGGGCAAAAAGCAAGCATATTGACCGTCTCCAGACGCGAAGACGACGTCAATTGCGCAAGATTGGTCGCAATATCGGCCGCGAACATGGTCTAGAATGACGATAGCCGATTGCCGGCGATCATCCTCACAGAACCAAGCCGCTCATGCCTCAACGTGTTTACCTGGACTGGAATGCCACCACGCCGCTCCGCGCCGAGGCGCGGGACGCAATTGTGGCTGCGCTCGAAACGTGCGGTAACCCTTCATCGGTGCATGGTGAGGGCAGAAAGGCGCGCAAGATCCTGCAGGACGCCCGTGCTGCGGTGGCTGCAAGCCTCGGAGCCGCGCCTGAAAGCGTGGTCTTCACCTCCGGGGCGACCGAAGCCAACGTCCTGGCGCTGGTTCCCGGATTGCATCGGACACACGCACAGCCGGTCGAACGCCTGATCGTCTCGGCGATCGAACACGCGTCGGTGCTGTCGGGCGGACGGTTCGGGCGGGAGATCATCGAGATCGCTCCGGTCGATCGATCCGGGGTGATCGATCTGACGGCATTGGATGGATTGTTGGCCGACAAGCCACCCGCTTTGGTGTCAGTCATGCTGGCCAACAACGAAACCGGCGTTGTCCAGCCGATCCGCGACGTCGCGCAACGGGTACGCGCGCACGGTGGAGTGCTGCACGTTGATGCGGTTGCCGCATTCGGGAAAATCGATATCGATATCAGCGCGCTGGATGTCGATTTTCTATCTATTTCTGCGCATAAGATCGGCGGCCCGAAAGGCGTCGGAGCCCTGCTTGTCGCCGGGGATTTGCGCGGATTGAGGCCGTTGATCACGGGGGGTGGTCAGGAAAAGGGGCGCCGCGCCGGTACTGAGAACCTGCCGGGGATCGCCGGTTTGGGCGCCGCGGCGAAAGCAGCCGCGGCCGGCCGCGACCACCTCACGGGCCACTGTGACGCCCTGCGGCGGCGGCTGGAGATGGGGTTGAAGGCTATTCTCCCATCGACCATCGTTTTCTCCGAGGGCGTGGATCGGGTCTGCAATACGACATTATTCAGCGCTCCCGGCCTGCACGCCGAAACCGCCGTAATCGGATTCGACCTGGAGGGAATTGCCGTATCCTCGGGATCAGCGTGTTCATCCGGCAAAGTGCAACCATCGCATGTGCTGGAGGCCATGCAGGCCGGCCCGGAACTGGCGCAGGGCGGTGTTCGCATCAGTCTTGGATGGGAAACAACAGAAAATGATATCGATCGCGCGCTCGAGGCTTGGCGAAAGGTCGCGGGGAGCTTAGTTAAAAAGAACGATGAAACAGTGCTTGAACGATTCTAAGCGACGTGGTTTCATTGCAAACACGCTGAAAACGCACTGGTCTGATACCCGCAACCCGGGCGATCACGCAATATCTTCCATACCAGTGCTTATGTAGTCCACCGCGGTCCTTGAAACCGTGAGCGGAGGTTGAAATGCCGGCTGAGTTGGAGACGGTCGAACGGGTTCGCCGTATCGACGTCGATCAGTATCGCTATGGATTCGAGACGATCATCGAATCCGACAAGGCCCCCAAGGGCCTTTCCGAAGATATCGTCCGCTTCATTTCCGCCAAGAAAGAAGAGCCGGAATGGATGCTGGAATGGCGGCTGGA
>CAUJJN010000217.1 GCA_963204905.1 Pseudomonadota bacterium | reverse complement strand
ATACTTAAACGTTGATTGAAGATATTGATGGCATGACTGTTGCGTGAACTGTTGCGGTGAATTCAAGCTACTCATGAATTAGGGTTTCGGATGCGTATCTTTGAGCGGCGGCTCGCTGATTCATTTCGTCGCACCAAGGTTTGTTTGGTCGCCGGTGCGATCCTCGTCACGATTCCATTGTCGGGGTGTTCGACCTCGGTCGCGGATCTTCCCATCGTTGGAGTGCCGGAAGGTGCGCCGAAGCGTCCGAAGGACCCCGGCACTTTCCCGGCCGTTCACGACATGCCGGCGCCCCGCGCGCAGTCGGCTCTCGATCCCGCCGAACAGGCCAAAATTGAAAGCGAACTGGCCGCCGCGCGTGATCGTCAGGCCAAAACGGCATCCTCGCCCGACAAGAAATAGGCGGGAAACGCGAAAAAAACGGCCGTTTTACTGGCGCTTCAGGGCGTCCGTGCTAAAAAGAACATGATTCAAGCCTCAATCGACAACCGTAGCGGAATAGGGCCGAGGCCATATCCGTTTGCCATCGAAAAGTGGCGTAAGCAGCTAGATATACTGATGTTTTCCGAGCGTCGGATATTCCGCGCACGGGAAAGCCAACCGCGAGCTTCCGATTCCGGAGTCTGACCCATGGAAGAATTTTACCGCATTCGCCGCCTGCCGCCCTACGTGTTCGAGCAAATCAATCGAGCCAAGGCCGCCGCGCGCAATGCCGGTGCCGACATCATCGACCTGGGGATGGGCAATCCGGATCTCGCCACGCCGCCACATGTCATCGAGAAGCTCAAGGAAACGCTCGGCAAGCCGCGCACCGACCGCTATTCGGCGTCGCGCGGCATCACCGGATTGCGCCGCGCCCAGGCCGGCTATTACGAGCGCCGCTTCGGCGTAAAACTCAACCCGGATACCCAGATCGTCGCCACGCTCGGCTCCAAGGAAGGCTTCGCCAACGTGGCGCAGGCCATTACCGCGCCGGGCGACGTGATCATCTGCCCGAACCCGAGCTATCCGATTCACGCGTTCGGATTCCTGATGGCCGGCGGCGTGATCCGCTCGGTGCCGTCGGCGCCGACGCCGGAGTTCTTCGCGGCCTGCGAGCGCGCGATCATGCACTCGATCCCGAAACCGCTGGCGCTTGTGGTGTGCTATCCGTCGAACCCGACCGCCTGTGTCGCCAGCCTCGACTTCTACAAGGACCTGGTGGCGTTCGCCAAGAAGCACGAGATCTTCATCCTGTCGGACCTGGCCTATTCGGAGGTCTATTTCGACGACAATCCGCCGCCGTCGGTGCTTCAGGTGCCGGGTGCGATCGACGTGACGGTCGAATTCACCTCGATGTCGAAGACCTTCTCGATGGCCGGCTGGCGCATGGGCTTCGCGGTCGGCAACGAGCGCATCATCGCCGCGCTGGCGCGGGTGAAATCGTATCTCGATTACGGCGCGTTCACGCCGATCCAGGTGGCGGCCACCGCCGCGCTCAACGGCCCCGATGACTGCATCCGCGAGATGCGCGAAATCTATCGCAAGCGTCGCGACATTCTTGTGGAGTCGTTCGGCCGCGCCGGCTGGGACATCCCGCCGCCGAACGCGTCGATGTTCGCATGGGCGCCGCTGCCAGAAGCGTTCCGCGAGATCGGCAGCATGCAGTTCGCCACCCTGATGGTCGAGAAATCCGGCGTCGTGGTGTCGCCGGGCGTCGGCTTCGGCGAGCATGGCGAGGGTTATGTCCGCATCGCCATGGTGGAGAACGAACAGCGTATCCGCCAGGCCGCCCGTAATGTTCGCCGCTTCCTTGAAAGCGGCCTCGAAACATTGCACAACGTGGTTCCTCTCGCCAACCGGCGATAGTTTTTCCGACAGGTTGTTGTCTATGGTCGCGCCACTCACGGTGGGAATTGCGGGTCTTGGCACCGTGGGTGCCGAGACCGTGCGTCTGATTGAAGCCCAAGCATCGTCACTGGCCGCGCGTTGCGGTCGTGGCATCCGGGTGGTCGCCGTAACTGCGCGCACGAAAGCGAAAAAGCGTGGGCTCGATCTGCGTGGCGTGCGCTGGGCGAAAGACCCGCTGGCGCTCGCCGGCGATCCCGATATCGAATGTTTCGTCGAACTGATGGGCGGTGACGGTGATCCGGCGCTGTCCGCCATCGAGGCGGCGCTCGCCTCGGGCAAGTCGGTGGTCACCGCCAACAAGGCGCTGATCGCCAAGCACGGACTGCGGCTCGCCAAGCTCGCCGAACAACATGGCGGCGCGCTGAATTTCGAGGCTGCGGTCGGTGCCGCCATTCCCGTCGTCAAGACTTTGCGCGAAGGACTGGCCGGAACCGAAATCGATCGCGTCTACGGCATCCTCAACGGCACCTGCAATTACATCCTGACGCGGATGGAGCAGGAGGGACTGTCGTTCGCCGAATGCCTGAAGGATGCCCAGCGTCTCGGCTATGCCGAGGCCAATCCGTCGTTCGACGTCGACGGCCACGACACCGCGCAGAAGCTGGCGATCCTCGCCAGTCTCGCCTTCGGCACCGAGGTCGCGCAGCGCGCGGTCTATGTCGAGGGCATCTCCTCGATCACGCCGCAGGACCTGCGCGCGGCGGAAGAGCTCGGCTACCGTATCAAGTTGCTTGGCGTCGCGGTGCGGACCAAGACAGGAATTGAACAGCGCGTGCATCCGACCATGGTGCCGCGCTCGTCGTCGGTCGCGCAGGTGATGGGTGTGACCAACGCGGTGACGATCGACGGCGCCGGCATTTCGCCGATCACGCTGGTCGGCCCCGGCGCCGGCGGCGCGGCGACCGCGTCAGCGGTCGTCGCCGATATCGCCGACGTTGCGCGCGGCGTTCGCGCCTTGCCGTTCGGCCGTCCTGTCGCCCGCCTTAAATCGACGAAGAAAGCGCCGATGGAGCGTCACGAGGGCGGTTACTATATCCGCCTGATGGCGCGCGATCTCGCCGGCACGGCCGCGACCATCGCGACCCGGCTCGCGGAACGCGGCATTTCCATCGAATCCATCGTGCAGCGTCATCCGGATCGTTCGGGCGACCATAAGATATCCGGCAAGGCGTCTTCACCGGTTCCGGTTATTCTGATTACTTATGCCACCAGCGAGGACGCCATGCGGGGCGCACTGCAGGCAGTCCAGCGCGACAAGGTCATCACCGGTCGGCCGCAGGTGATCAGGATTGAGAAAAACTAATACCGGACCCGGACCTCGATGAGGGGTTCGGGTTCGGGCCATTCGCCACAAGTTTTCTGATACGAGCCGCAGCGCTCGTCATGACCGTCAAGGAGTAGGATCGATGTCGACACACATTTCCGTTCCGCCGCAGCAATTGCTGGAGCGTATTCTCACGCTGGAGATCGTGCGCGTGACGGAGCGGGCGGCGGTGTCGGCGGCCCGGCTGCGGGGACACGGCAACGAGAAACAGGCCGACCAGGCGGCGGTGGATGCGATGCGCCGCGAACTCAACAAGATGCCGATCACCGGAACGATTGTGATCGGCGAAGGCGAGCGCGACGAAGCGCCGATGCTCTATATCGGTGAGAAAGTCGGTATCAATGCCGGCCCCGACGTCGATATCGCCGTCGATCCGCTGGAAGGCACCACGCTGTGCGCCAAGAACATGCCGGGCGCGATCGCCACCATGGCGATGGCCGACGGAGGCACGCTGCTGCACGCGCCGGACGTCTACATGCAAAAGATCGCGATCGGCCCGGGCTACGACAGGAACGTGATCGATCTCGACGCATCGCCGGATGAGAATATCCGCCGTCTCGCCAAGGCGAAGGGCGTGCCGACTTCGGCCATCACAGCGCTGGTGCTGGAGCGGCCGCGCCACGCCGACATCATCGCCGCCATCCGTTCGACCGGCGCGGCGGTGCGCCTGATCACCGACGGCGACGTCGCCGGCGTCATCCACACCGCGGACACCGAGAACACCGGCGTCGATATCTATATGGGCACCGGCGGCGCGCCGGAAGGCGTGCTCGCAGCCGCTGCTTTGCGCTGCATCGGCGGCCAGATGCAGTGCCGCCTGATCCTCGACACCGAGGAAAAGCGCGAGCGCGCGCGCAAGATGGGCGTCACCGATCCGAAGATGATCTACGGCATCGAGGACATGGTGAAGGGCGACTGCCTGTTCGCCGCCACCGGCGTCACCGACGGCTCGCTGCTCTCCGGCGTCAAGTTCCGCAAGGACGGCCTGATCGAGACGGAAACCGTGGTGATGCGGTCGGTCACCGGCACGGTGCGCATCATCAAGGGCGAGCACAGGCAGATCGAGAAGTTTCACCTCGACTGAGGAGCGCGATGAAAAAGGATGTAGTCGTCAAACCGGTCGGCGAGGACGAACGCGCGGCATGGGAGCCGCTGTGGGCGGGCTATCTGACCTTCTACAAGACCAGCGTGCCGTCCGCGACCAGCGACGTCACCTGGAGCCGTTTCCACGATCCCGCCGAGCCGATGCATCTGCTCGGCGCCTATGTCGACGGCAAGCTGACCGGCATCGTCCACTACATCTTTCATCGCTCGACCTGGACGCCGGGCAATTATTGCTACCTGCAAGATCTGTTCGTCGATGACAGTGCGCGCGGGCTCGGCCTCGGCCGCGCCCTGATCGAGGCGGTCTATGCCAAGGCGAAAGAGGCGGGCGCGAGCCGCGTCCATTGGCTCACGCACGAGACCAACGCGCAGGCGCGCATCCTCTACGATCAGGTCGCCGACCGACCGGGTTTCATCCAGTATCGCAAGATATTTTGATGATGACCGTCATTGCGAGCGAAGCAAAGCAATTCCCTTTTTCTAATGCGTCATTGCGAGGAGCGGAGCTCCGAAGCAATCCAGTCTGTCTTCGTCCGATCTGGATTGCTTCGCTTCGCTCGCAATGACCACCAGGAGGCTGCCATGACCGCTCCCGACCTGTCATCCGTCAAAACCATGGTGTTCGATGTGTTCGGCACCGTGGTCGACTGGCGCAGCAGCCTGATTGCCGATTTCACGCAATGGAGCGCGAAGCGCGGCGTCGCCGGCGACTGGACCGGTCTCGTCGATGCGTGGCGTGGCGCTTACGTGCCCTCGATGAACGAGGTGCGCAATCATCCGGAGCGCGGCTATCTCGCGCTCGATCATCTGCATCGCCAGTCGCTCGACACACTGGTCGCGCAGTTCGGCATCCAGGGACTGAACGAGGACGATCTCGCCTACATGACGCTGGGCTGGCACCGGCTGCAACCATGGCCGGACAGCGTCGGCGGTTTGACACGTCTCAAGCGCAAATTCACCATCGGCACGCTGTCGAACGGCAATGTCGCGCTGCTCAACAACATGGCCAAACATGCTGGCCTGCCGTGGGACCTCATCCTCTCCGCCGAATTGTTCGAGCACTACAAGCCAGACCCGGAGACCTATCTCGGCGCGGCGCGGCTGCTCGGGCTGCGGCCGGAGCAGGTGATGATGGTTGCCGCTCACAACAACGATCTCGCGGCGGCGCAAAAGTATGGATTGAAGACCGCCTTTGTGCCGCGCGTCACCGAATACGGCCCGTTGCAGGACAAGGACTTCAAGGCGGATGGCGACTGGGATGTGGTCGCCGCCGACTTCAACGATCTCGCCACGCGGATGGGCTGCTGATGGGCCGCGGCCCGCATTGCACGGCGCGCGATCGCGCCTATCTGATGCCGGCATCATGACGCCACCCACCATCATCCCGCAAGAAACGCCGCCGGCCTTTCTCGGCGTGGCGCGCTCCGCGACCGGGCGGCTGTGGCGCGATCGGCTCGATGCGCGCGGCGCGGCGCAGGCGCTCGCCATCGTGCAGCGTTATCAACTGCCGGAGATGCTGGCGCGCGTGCTTGCCGGGCGTGGCGTCGACCTCGACGCGGTCGAGGATTTTCTCGATCCCACGATCCGCAAGCTGATGCCGGACCCGTTCACCGTGACGCAGATGGAAGCGGCGGCGAAGCGGATTTCCGATGCCGCAACGCGCGGAGAGAAAGTCGCGATCTTCGGCGACTACGACGTCGATGGCGCGACGTCGTCGGCACTGCTCGCGTGGCATCTGCGGCATTGCGGGCTCGATCCGCTGATCCATATTCCGGACCGTATTTTCGAAGGTTACGGGCCGAACGTCGAAGCGGTGAGGGCGCTCGCCGCCAAGGGCGCGAAACTGCTCGTCACCGTCGATTGCGGCACCACCAGCATCGAGGCGCTCGCTGAAGCGAAACGGCTCGCCATGTCCGTGGTGGTGATCGATCATCATCAATGCGGCGAAGAATTGCCGATCGTCGATGCGCTGGTGAATCCGAACCGCCCGGACGATCTGTCCGGTCTCGGTCATCTCGCGGCTGTGGGGTTGGTGTTCGTCACGCTGGTCGCCGTCAATCGCGAACTGCGCGGACGCGGTTTCTGGAAAGCCGAGCGGCCGGAGCCAGACCTACTTGGCATGCTGCATCATGTCGCCCTCGGGACCGTCGCGGACGTCGCTTCGCTGACCGGGCTCAATCGTGCGTTCGTCGCAAAGGGTCTGCTGGCGCTGCGACGTCGCGATCATGTCGGGCATACCGCCCTGATGGACGTATCGCGGCTCAACGGACCGCCGGAAGCGTGGCATCTCGGCTTCATGCTGGGGCCGCGCATCAACGCCGGCGGCCGCATCGGCCGCGCCGATCTCGGTGTGCGGTTGTTACTTGAAGGCGATGTGACCGAGGCCGCGCGTATCGCCGCCGAACTGGATCGGCTGAATACCGAGCGCCGTGTTATCGAGCAGGCCGCCGAAGCGCAGGCCGAGGCTGAGGCGCTGGCGTCGCTCGGCCTCGAGGACAAGGGCGCGGTGATCGTCACCGCCGCTGAAGGATGGCACCCTGGCGTGGTCGGGCTGGTGGCGGCGCGGCTGAAGGAAAAATTCGCGCGTCCCGCGTTCGCCATCGCACTGGAGCCGGGCGGCATCGGCACCGGCTCTGGCCGCTCGATCTCCGGCGTCGATCTCGGCAAGGCCGTGCGGCAGGCGGTGAGCGATGGACTCCTGATCAAGGGCGGCGGCCATGCAATGGCGGCGGGCATCACGCTGCGCAAGGAGCAACTGGCGGCGTTCCGCGCCTACATCGAGCACGCGCTGGCGGATGATGTCGCGCAATCGCGCAACGTCCGCGAATTGATGATCGACGGCGCGGTAAGCGCCCGGGCGGTAACGCCGGAACTGGTGGCGACGCTCAATCGTGCGGGCCCGTTCGGCGCAGGCAATCCGGAACCGGTGGTCGCGCTGCCGTCGCATCAACTGGTGTATGCCGACGAGGTCGGGCAGGCGCACTTGCGGCTGCGCTTCAAGGCGGGCGACGGCGCCATCGTCAACGGCATCGCGTTTCGTTCAGTGGGGCAGCCGCTTGGCAACGCGCTGAAGGAAAATCGCGGGCAGGTGCTGCATGTCGCGGGCTCGCTGACTGTCGATCGCTGGCAGGGCGCGGAGCGCGTGCAACTGCGGGTGATCGATGTTGCCGTACCCGACGCGGGGCCGGCGATGATCCGGTGAGCGTCTAAGCTGAAGTTGTTTTGTACGTGGATTCACACACGAAAACCATCGTCCCCGCGCAGGCGGGGACGACGATGAGGTTTGCGGCTCGTTTGTTTGTCATTGCTTCGCTTCGCTCGCAATGACGACTAACCCCGCGTCAGCCGCCGCGCAGCCGTGCCAGCACCTTGAGTCCGGCGTAGCCGTCAGCGGGCAGGCCGACCTTCTGCTGAAAATCCTTCACCGCCTTCATGGTGTCGTTGCCGACGCGGCCGTCGGTGCCGCCGGTGTCGAAGCCGGCCCTCGTGAGGCGGGTCTGTACTTCCTGAATCTCGGCCAGCGTCAGCGCGCGCTCGGAGCCGGGGAACGGCTGGATGAACGGGCCCGCGCCGAGAATGCGGTCGCCGAGATGGCAGATCGCCAGCGCGTAGTTCATCGACGGATTGTAGCTGCGCACCGAATAGAAATTCGGGCCGAGCAGGAATGACGGGCCGCCTTGCACCGGCGTCCACAGTTTCGCCGTCGCGTTCGGCTGCGGGAACGGCCGTCCGTCGGCGCGGGTAACGCCGGCGGCGGTCCACGCCGCGTAGCTGCGGTTGCCCTCGGATGCGCCGCCGGGGGCACGCACCTCATAGCCCCAATGTTCATTACGGTGATACTTGCCGCGCTTCACCAGATAGCGTGCGGTCGATCCCAATGCGTCGTCCGGTTTGCCGAACGGCGACACGCGGCCATCGCCGTCATAGTCGAAGCCGACATTGAGCCAGACCTCTGGCATCCATTGAGTGTGGCCCATCGCGCCGGCCCATGAGCCGCGCATCTCGGCGGGCGTGCTCCAGCCGCGCTGGACGATCTTCAGCGCGTTGATCAGTTCGGTCTCCCAATAGACGCGGCGGCGCGGTTCGCGCCACGCCAGCGCTGCCAGCGAGGGAAACACCGGACGCATGTGGTTCTGCTGCACCAGTGGATCGCCGTAGGCGGATTCGACACCCCACAACGCCAGCAACGTGCCACGTTCGACGCCGAAATCCTGTTCGATACGCGCGAACAGCGCCTGATTTTTCCGCAGGGCTTCCTTGCCGGCGATCAACCGCCAGTCGGAGACGCGGCGATTGATGTATTGCCAGACCTGTTCGTGGAATTCCGGCTGCTTGCGCATCTTCTCGAATACGCTCATGTCCGGTTCGACGCGCCCCAACACGCTGCGATAGGTCTGGTCGGAAATGCCGCGCGCGCGGGCCTTGGCTTCGAAGCCGTCGCGCCAGGCATCGAAGCCCGCCGGTGCGGCGGCGAAGGCCGTCGCGGGCGCGGCGAGCAGGGCGCTCGCGCCGGCGGCAACCTGCAACAGGCTGCGGCGGGTCATCATCATGCGGGAATCGCTCTCATCCATGGAAGGAGTGTAGAGCGAAATGAACGAATCGTCATTGCGCGCGCAGCGAAGCAATCCAGAGTCACGAAGTAAAGGCTGGATTTCTTCGTCGCTGACGCTCCTCGCAATGACGGAAAGGGACGCGGAACCCGCACTCAGGACGGCTATTCGCTCTTCGTGGCCGGTTCGGTCGCGGCCCCGTTGTTATCGGCGGGCGGCGCGGCTTTCGCTTCCGTATCGGTTGCGGGAACTTCGCGGCCGCGCCCTCCGATCAGCCGCTCATAGGCTGAGATCAGCGTGACGTAAGGATTGACCCAGAGCCAGCCTTCGCGCGTGAAAACCTGGACGTCGAAATGCAGGTGGACCGTGGTTCCCCCCTGGTAGTCCTGATAGTTCGACACCAGCCCGATCTTTTCGCCCTCGGCGACGCGTCGGCCGTTCAACACGCCGTCGGCATCGAGCTGGGTGGGGTCCATGTGCATGTAGCGGAAGCGAATATGCTCGGTCTGGGTGTTGACCAGCAAGGTCACGGCTTCGCGCTTGGGCGAACGCAGCAGAGTGCCGTCGCGCACCGCGATCACCGGA
>CAUJJN010000216.1 GCA_963204905.1 Pseudomonadota bacterium | reverse complement strand
GCAGCTGGGCGATGGAATGCGAATTCCTCAAGCATCTCGCGAAGGTCTGGGATCAGCCGGATAGCGGTATCTGGGAGGTGCGGGGTCCCGGAAAGCACTACGTTTCTTCGAAGATCATGAGTTGGGTGGCGTTCGACAGGGGGATCAAGAGCGCGGAAAAATTTGGTTTCGAGGCCCCATTGGCGGAATGGCGCAAATTGCGCGAGACGATTCATCGCGACGTTTGCGAGAAGGGATTCGATGTCACCCAGAACAGTTTCGTCGAATCTTATGGCGCCAATGTTCTCGATGCGAGCATTCTCCTGCTGCCATCAGTCGGATTCCTTCCGTCGTCCGATCCGCGAGTGATCGGGACATTGGCCGCCATCGAAACATTCATGATGCGTGACGGGTTCGTGTTGCGACACGATCCGCGCCGTGTCACCGAGGAGCAGGAACCGATCGAGGGCGCCTTTCTCGCATGCACACTTTGGCTCGCCGACGCCCATGTTCTGGCAGGACACCTTGATAGAGCAGAAGCGCTGTTTGAGCGGGTGCTCGGCGTCGCCAACGACCTCGGATTGCTGGCGGAGGAGTATGATCCGATCGCCGGGCGGCAAACGGGAAACTTTCCGCAGGCATTGACGCACATTGCGCTGATCAACACTGCTCACAATATCAATGCCGCCAAGGCCGCCTCTGACAAACCTGCCATGCAGCGGGCACGCTCGTGACGCAATCACTAGAGCTTCGAGGATAACCTTCGGACGACATCGGCGACGATGGTTTCGACGTCTGCGTCGATAGAGACGCTGGTGATGTGTTCATCGGCGGTAGGTACTTCCAGTGCCGCGAACTGGCTGGCGAGCAATCCCGGTGGCATGAAATGCCCCTTACGTTTTTGCAATCGTTCGGCAATTAATTGTTCGCGGCCGTTGAGAAATACAATGCGAACGTCGCTACGGCCGTGCGCAAGGATATCGCGATAAGCGCGTTTTAGAGCCGAACAGGCGATGACGATGTGGCCGTGTGCGGCAGCAACGCGATCGATCTCGGCCGAGATTGCCTCCAGCCAAGGCCGGCGATCGTCGTCGTTGAGGGGGTGCCCTGCCTTCATCTTGGCGACGTTGCTCAGCGGATGAAAGCTGTCGCCGTCCTCGAAGCGCCAGCCGAGCCGAAGGGCCAGTGCCTCGCCAATGGTGCTCTTGCCGGAGCCTGAAACACCCATCACGACGATGGCGTGAAGCACGGGATCGATGGTGTCATGCTTCATGCGATCGACCCGGGAAGGGCGGCGGAATCGACCAACCAGACGGTGTCGCCGAGCGAGTGCGCGCGCGCGGCCGGAAGGTCATCGCCGTCGAGGACTTGTGCCAGAACGCCGCGCTTGTCCGGACCGCTGACCACGAACAGCATTTCGCGGCAAGATGCCAGCGTCGGCAGTGTCAAGGTCACCCGCGGCACCAGAGGTTCGACATTCGCACGGGAGACGCCGACGACCCATCGTGTCCGCTCGTCCAGCGCGGCATCGCCCGGGAATAGCGAGGCGGTATGACCGTCCGGGCCAAGCCCCATCAGGACCAGATCGAACAACGGTCGCGCCGGATCGAGACGGCCGCTTCCATAAAATGTCTGAAGGGCGATTTCATAGCGCCGCGCGGCATCATGTGTTGTTCCAGCTTGTACCGGAATGGGATGAATATTCTCCGGCGGCGCGCAAATATCGAGAAACAGACGGCGCGCCATCGCCATGTTGTTCCGCAGATCCTCCGGAGCAACGAAGCGTTCGTCGCCCATGAACCAATGAACGCGGCGCCATGGAATGCGATCTCGATATGGTTCGCTCGCCAACAAGCGATAAAGACGTTCCGGGCTCGAACCGCCCGTAAGGCATATCGCGGCGCGTTCATTGTTGTCCTCAAGGCGCGAGACCAGGCGTTCCGCAGCGGTGTGTGCCAGGGCAGTGGCGTCGGACACCTCAATGATCTGGCGTTCGTTCTTCATCATTCAGCAGGGTTTGCGCCAGCTACGACCGTCCCGGGCCAGAAGCGCGTCACTGGCGTCTGGGCCGTGGCTGCCAGCTTTGTAGGGCGCAAGTCCTTCGTCCCCCGCCTTTCTCCATGCGTCGAGAAATGGCTGTACGGCCTGCCAGCCGGCCTCGACGCTATCGGCCCGCTGAAACAAGATATTGTCGCCGATCATGCAATCATAGATCAAGGTTTCATATCCGGTACTCGGCGCGGCGTGGAAATAGTCCTTGTATTGGAACTTCATCTCGACGCCGTCGATGGCGATGGAAGGGCCCGGCACCTTGGTATTGAATTGAAGGGTGATGCCTTCGACAGGCTCGATCCCGATCACGAGATAGTTCTGCGACAAACGATCAACCGGCGTATCGCGAAACATTGCGAACGGCGCTTCCTTGAACTTGATAGCGACTTCGGTGCGTTTCGCGCCGAGCGCCTTTCCGGTCCGCAGATAGAACGGCACATCGGCCCAACGCCAGTTGTCAATGGTCAGCTTCAGCGCTGCGTAAGTCTCCGTGGTGCTGTTCGGGTCGACGTTCTCGGTTTCGCGGTAGTCCTCGACGATCTGATCGCCAATGCGACCCGCGCGGTAGTGCCCGCGCACCGAATTCTGAAGCGCTTCGGCCTCACTCTGGGTCTGGATTGCAGCCAACACTTCTGCCTTGCAAGTGCGCACCGTATGGGCATCGAAGCGCGCGGGAGGCTCCATCGCCACCAGCGACAGCAGTTGAAACAGGTGGTTCGGAACCATATCGCGTAGTGCGCCGGTCGCATCGTAAAAGCTGCCGCGATGACCGACGGCAAGCTTCTCATCCACGGTAATTTGAATATGATCGATGTGGTTGCGATTCCAGATTGGCTCGAACATGCCGTTGGCGAAGCGCAACACCAGGATATTCTGCACCGTCTCTTTCCCGAGATAGTGGTCGATCCGATACAGCTGATGTTCACTGGCGACTTTAAGCAGCGCGTCGTTCAATGCCTTGGCCGAGGCGAGATCGGTGCCGAATGGCTTCTCGATGACCAGCCGCCGCCAGTGGCCGTTCTCTTCGCGCAACAGGCCGGCGCGGCCGAGTTGGCGGGCAATCGGTGCGAAGGCGTTGGGTGGTGTCGCTAGGTAGAACAGCCGATTTTCGATTGTGCTTCGGCTTTGCTCGGCATGTTCGAGTTGTTCGCGCATTCGATCGAACGAAGCGGGATCGGACGGATCGGCTTCGATCGTCGTCAGGCAGCCAAGAAGCTGCCGGGCGACCTTATCCTGTACCGGGCGAGTGGCAAATTTATGTAAGCCCTGCATCAAGCTGTCGCGTAGGGCGTCGGCGCTCATTGGCTTTCGCACCACGCCGGCGATGCAGAAATGATCCGGTAGTAGGTTGGATTCCGCCAGATTGTAGAGCGCTGGAATCACCAGTCGATGCGTGAGGTCGCCGGTGACGCCGAAGATGACGAAATTGCACGGGTCGGGCTTGGCTTGTCTGGCAACACCGTTCGAACTCATGGCTTCGGAGGCTCCTTGTGGCCACCGAATCCGGCTCGCATGGCGGAGAGGATTTTCTCCGCGAAGGTGTGGTCGCGTCGGGAGCGGAAGCGAGCATAGAGCGCGGCGGTAAGCACCTCGGCTGATACCGCTTCGTCGATCGCGGCATTTACTGTCCAGCGCCCTTCGCCAGAATCCTCGACGAATCCGGAATAGTTCTCCAGCCTTGGCTCCCTTGCGAGGGCCGATGCCGTGAGGTCGAGCAGCCACGAGGGAATGACGCTGCCGCGCCGCCACACTTCGGCGATGTCGGCAATATCGAGATCGAAGCGGTGCTCGACCGGCAATGCGTCGCTGTTGGCATTCTTGAGAATGTCGAATCCCTCGGCATAAGCCTGCATCAAGCCATATTCGATGCCGTTGTGGATCATCTTGACGAAGTGACCGGAGCCGACTGGCCCTGTGTGGATATAACCTTGCTCGACCCGAGGATCGCGCTTCTCGCGTCCGGGCGTTTGCGGAATATCTCCGCGCCCCGGCGCGAGCGCCTTGAAGATCGGATCGAGTCGCGCGACGACCTCTTTGTCGCCGCCGATCATCATGCAGTAACCTCGCTCCAGTCCCCATACCCCACCGCTGGTGCCGACGTCGAGGTAGTGGACGCCGCGCGCCGCGAGTGCCTTTCCGCGGCGAATATCGTCCTGCCAGAAAGTGTTGCCACCATCGATGATGACGTCATTTTTTGACAACAGCTTGCCGAGCGTTTCGATCGCAGATTCGGTGATCGGCCCTGACGGCAACATCACCCACACGGTGCGTGGCGCGTCGAGCTTGGCGATGAGGTCCTCGAGCGAAGTCGCGCCGGTTGAACCTTCGTTGGCGAGCGCGACGACCGCTTCCGCGCTCTTGTCGTAGACCACCGTTTGATGCCCGCCGTGTTTCATTACGCGGCGGGCGATGTTTGCGCCCATCCGCCCCAAGCCGACGACCGCAAGCTGCATGGTGTTGGTCCTTTATTTCAATGCCGTTGTGATCGCGGCCTTCAGTTTCTCGAGTCCGGACGTGAGATCGCCCTTGAGATGAATCTGCAACGCGCGACGGCCGCGTTCGGTCAGCACGTCGAAGTCTCCACGTGCCTGCGCGGCCTTGATCACACCGAAGCTTGCCGCCTGCTGCGGAATAGGCAAGTCCTTGGCGTCATCAGCGGTGATCTGAACGAATACGCCGCTGTCGGGGCCGCCTTTGTAGGCCTGGCCGGTGGAATGCAGGAAGCGCGGTCCGAATTCCGCGCAGGTCGCGACGTGACGACGATCCCGGATCGCCATTCGCATCGCCTGCAGCATGTCGATGTGCACCGGATTGTGGTCGATATAGGCGAGCAGCGCGACATAGTCGTTCGGTTGGATGCGGGCGAGATGCGCCTTCAGCCATGAGCCAAGATTGCCATCGGCGCCGGCCTTGCGCAGCGCCACGTCGTTGGCGTTGTCGGTATAAATCGCAACGTCATCGATGGCGGCGACCGGCTTCTCATCAGGCAATCTGCCGGTCTTTTCGAACGCTGCCGTCAGTTCGCGGGTCTTGATCTTGGCCGCCTCGACGTCGGGCTGATCGAATGGATTGATACCAAGCACAGCGCCAGCTACTGCGGTCGCGATCTCGAAGCGGAAGAACTCCTGTCCGATATGCTCGATCGATGACAACACGATGCGGATCACCGGACGACCGGCCTTCTCCAGCGCAGCGAGCTTGGCATCGTGCGCGGCGTCGGCTTCGCCGTCCGTGCGCATGTCGATGAAGATGCGGTCCTGGCCGTAAACCGCCGGATCGCCCAGCGTTTCGCCGTCGATGGGGATCAGGCCCTTGCCATTCTTGCCAGTGGATTCGGCAATGAGTTGCTCCGCCCATGCGCCAAAATCGGCAATTTTTGCAGACGTCAACATGGTCACCTTGTCGCGACCTTCGCGGCCGGCGCAACCGAGCGCAAGACCGAGCTGCACGCCGGGATTTTCCTGCGGTGGAACGTCGGCTCCACATGAATTCACCATCGCCTGCGCAAGATCGAGCAAGCGCGTAATATCTATTCCGGCAGCGGCCGCCGGCACGAGGCCGAACGGCGACAGCACCGAATAGCGACCGCCGATGGTGGGATCGCCGAAGAAGGTGCGCGCAAAGCCTTGTTGCTTCGCGACCTTCTCCAGCGACGAGCCGGGATCGGTGACGGCGACGAAATGGCCGCCCCCCTTGCCCTTGCCGACGGTCGCCTCCACCCGGCCGAAGAAGTAGTCCTTCAATGCGTTGGGCTCGGTGGTGCCGCCAGACTTGCTGGAGACGATAAACAGCGTTTTGGCAAGATCGACAGCGGCTTCCATTCGCGCCACCTGTGCGGGATCGGTAGAGTCCAGCACAAGCAGTTTCGGAGAGCCCTTCTTCTGCGAATAGGTTTTCGCCAGCACTTCCGGCCCGAGGCTTGAGCCCCCCATGCCTAGCACCACGGCGTGGGTGAAGCTCTG
>CAUJJN010000215.1 GCA_963204905.1 Pseudomonadota bacterium | reverse complement strand
CGTGAACACCTTCCGCTCCTGCCGACCCGGTAGATATGGGCAGGGCGAGGGAGCCGTCAGATAGAACTGCGGAGTGTCGCGGGAGTGTTGCGTCACCGAATCTCGTCAGCCTCCGATCCTTCGCCAAACATCGCCCGAGCGCGAGGGAAGGTCAACGGCCTTTGGCAACTACCAGCTCTGACGGGGCTCCGGCGCGATTGCGCCCCGAACCGAGGTATTAATCACCACTGTTCCGAGAATGATGTCATGTAACAGGCGCCTGCGCCTGTTGAAGAGGCCAACCATCAGCACCAGCGGCGACAAGACCGAGATGGAAATCCAAAAGACCACGGCATGGGTGGCGCCGAGCAGAAAGTAGCCCGGTTCGCCGTACCAGGTGCGCATCTCCAGATCCATCATACGCATTCCGATCGTCGCGGAACGCGGGCCGCCCAGCGTCATGCCGTAATAGACAATCGCCCAGATCACCGAAGCCGGCGATACCAGCCAGAACAGCGCCCAGCCCAACCCCAGCGTGACCAGTCCGAACACCGCGATAAAAAGGACGGCCAAAACGACTGGAACGGAAAGGATCAGCAGGTCGATCAGAAAGGCGAAAAACCGCCGCGTCAGCACGCCGCGGAACAACTCAGGCTGTTCCCATGGGTCAAAGGCATGAGGCCGCACGTCGGCCTGACCGGCTGACCAGCTTGCTCCCGCAGTCCGATTGGAATCGCTTGCCGACATGATGCTCTCCGTCTCGTGACGAAATCCCGCGCCAGACATGGCGATGGCTCGACCGGGTCACAAGATCCGGGATGACGCCTCATGGAGTTTCATTGTCGCGGTTGATCCGGCCGTCGTGGTGGCGGGAGTCAAAGTCCTTCGCGGATCTTTTCGGCCGCCTGCGGGGCGAAATAGGTCAGCACTCCGTCGGCGCCAGCGCGCTTGAAGGCGACGAGGCTTTCCATCATCGCGCGCTCGCCATCGATCCAGCCGTTCTTTGCCGCGCCGGCGATCATCGCGTATTCGCCGGACACCTGATAGGCGAAGGTCGGCATCCCGAAGGTGTCCTTGACGCGGCGGACGACGTCCAGATAGGGCAGGCCGGGTTTCACCATCACCATGTCCGCGCCCTCGGCGATGTCGAGTTCGACCTCGCGCAGGGCTTCGTCGGAGTTGGCGCTGTCCATCTGATAGGTACGCTTGTCGCCCGTCAAAGCCTTGGCGGAACCGATCGCGTCGCGGAACGGCCCGTAGAAGGCCGAGGCATACTTGGCGGCGTAGGCCATAATCTGGACGTCGAGGAGGCCGGCCTGATCCAGCCCCTCGCGAATGGCGCCGACGCGGCCGTCCATCATGTCCGAGGGAGCGATGACATCGCAGCCGGCTTCCGCCTGCACCAGCGCTTGCCGCACCAACACGGCGACGGTTTCGTCGTTGAGGATCTTGCCGTCGCGAATGAGGCCGTCATGGCCGTGGCTGGTGAAGGGATCGAGCGCCACGTCGCACAGCACGCCGAGGTCGGGGAACTCCTTCTTGATCGCGCGCACCGACTGACAGACCAGATTGTCCGGATTGAGGGCTTCCGATCCCCGCTCGTCACGTAGCGACGGGTCGGTGTAGGGGAACAGTGCGATGCACGGAATGTTGAGCTTCATGGCGCGTTCGGCATCGCGCACCGCCTGATCGACACTGATGCGCTGAACTCCGGGCATCGATGCCACGTCGATCCGCTGGTTGGTGCCGTCGACGATGAACAGCGGCCAGATCAGGTCGTCGGTGGTGACAACATTCTCCCGCACCAGCCGCCGCGCCCATTCGGACTTGCGGTTGCGGCGGGGGCGAACCACCAAATCGAGCGAGGCGGGGGCGGTGGCAGCATCGCGCCGCGGCGCGTCGCGCATTTCGATGGGCCGCCCGAACTTGATCGCCATGGTGGAAAATCTCCGAAACCGTATCCTGGAATTGGTCCTCATTCAGTCTAACACCTTGTCGCCACGGCGTCACCGCGTGGGATGGGCGCAATTGATTTTAGTGTCCCGGCAGGCCATGAATCGGCTTGGGAGTGGTGCGATTCAGCTCTCACGGCCGCGAGTACCGAATGAATGTCTGAGCTTTCACCCCGCGAAGCGCCGCAGCGCGAGCGCTCCGTCACGGCAACCGATTTCCGGTCGGGGAAGCCGGAGTCCAACGACAATGTCTGGACCGGCCGTCTCGTCCTGTTTCTGCGGGTGATGGCGGTGCTGTCGATGGGCAAGGGGCTCTACCACTGGGCGCAGGTTACAGGTTTCGTCGGCGGCGAAAACGGCGCGTTCGAGAACCAGACCACCGCCTGGCAAGCCGCCACGATCTAGTTCGCCGTCATCGAACTGGTCGCGGCGGTTGGGTTGTGGCTGGCCACGCCATGGGGGGCCGTGGTCTGGCTGACGACCGTGGTGTCGATGGCGATCGTGGAACTGATGTTCCCCTCGATCTATGGCGGCAGCTTGATCGTGGTCGGTGTCGAGCTGTTGTTCCTTGCCCTGTATCTGGCGCTCGCCTGGCTCGCCGCGCAGGAACGACCGCCATAGCCGGTGCTGGTCTGGGGCACGGCGCGCTGACAACAAAAAATTATCGGGAGGATATCGTGGATCAACTTCACGCAGGCGGGACAGCGGGCAGCCTTATCGTCAACGCGGTAGCGCGCTACGGTGATCGGCCGGCGCTCGCGGACGGCAATATCCGCTGGAGCTATCGCGAGTTCGGCGACGCTGTGGGGCGCTTCGTTGCTTTGTTCCGGGCTGTCGGCCTCAAGCGTGGCGATGCTCTGTCGGTATTGGCCGGCAACCGGGCAGAATCCTGGGCCGCGATCAGTGCAGCGATGGTGATGGGCCTGCGTTATACGCCGCTGCATCCGATGGCCGCGGAGGACGATCACGTCTTTATCATCGGCGATGCCGAGATCGATGCCTTGATTGTCGAGGCCGGCAAGTTTGCGCCGCGCGGACTTGCGATCAAGACGCGTGTGCCGTCACTCAAGCATCTTCTGTCGTTCGGCCCTGTGGATGGCGCGCGGGATCTGCTGGCTGAATTGCCCAAGGTGGATCCGGCGCCATTGCTCGATGAGAGCGATGTCAACGCCATCGCATGGCTGGCCTATACCGGCGGCACCACGGGACGCTCGAAGGGCGTCATGCTGCCGCATCGCGTCGTCAGCACGATGGCGACGCTGCTCTATGCCGATTGGGACTGGCCGCAGGATATTCGCTTCCTGGCCGCGACGCCGATCAGCCACGCTGCTGGCGTGACGCTGTATCCGGTGATGATGCGTGGCGGCTTCACGCGACTGGTGCAGGGTTTCGAGGCCGAGGCTTATTGTCGTGTCGTCGCCGAGGAAAAGATCACCGCCGCGTTCCTGGTGCCGACCCTGATCTATGCGCTGATCGACGCGCCCGACCTGCGCGCGCGCTACGATATGTCGTCGCTCGACATGATCGTCTACGGCGCTGCGCCGATGTCGCCGGATCGCCTGCGCGAGGGCATGGATATTTTCGGGCCGGTCTTCGTCCAGCTCTACGGCCAAACCGAAGCGCCGCAATGCATCACCACAATGCGCAAGATCGATCATGATGACTCGAAGCCGGGACGTCTCGGTTCGTGCGGCCGCCCCAATCCGCTGGTCGATGTGAAGCTGTTCGATTCCGAAATGCGCGAAGTCGCGATCGGAGAGCCCGGTGAAATCTGCGTGCGCGGCACGCTGGTGATGGACGGCTATTGGAAGCGTCCGGAGGCGACGGAGGAGGCGTTTCGCGGTGGTTGGCTGCACACCGGCGATGTCGCCATCAAGGACGCGGAGGGCTATTTCTATATCGTCGACCGCACCAAGGACATGATCATCTCCGGCGGCTTCAATATCTATCCGCGCGAGGTCGAGGACGCATTGATGTCGCATCAAGCTGTGGCATCTGCTGCGGTGATCGGCGTTCCCGATGACAAGTGGGGTGAGGCGGTCAAGGCATTCGTGGTGCTGAAGGCGGGAGCCAACAACGAGGCCGCCGAGTTGCAAGCGCACGTCAAGGAGAAGCGCGGCGCGCCGTGGTCGCCGAAAACGATCGAGTTCGTCGCGGAGATTCCGGTCACCGGACTCGGCAAGATCGATCGCAAGCTGCTGCGCGCACCCTATTGGGAAGGGCGGCGGCGCGGTGTGGCCTGAAGTTAAAAGCCGTCGCGAAGATTTTTCGCGAATTTTCGCAAAAATTTTTGCGGTAAGAATTGAGTCACCCTAACGCGGCGGTGACAAAGATTACGCGATTGTTTCGGATTTGAATGACCCTGTTCGCAAATGCGACAGGGGGAAGGAGGAACCGCAGACGAAGCGTGAACATCAGGCTTCGGTCCTCAACAGATGATTACAAAAAGCCCTTATTTGACGGGCTTAATCCGTGATTCACTGTCTTAAATTCATGATCTCTTTATTGTCTTATTTAAGCTGATCTTCAAACGCCTCCGTTAGGTTGTGGCTATCAGGCGGGACACAAGTTTCGTCGCATAAGTCGAAAAAACGACAACAGGG
>CAUJJN010000214.1 GCA_963204905.1 Pseudomonadota bacterium | reverse complement strand
AATTTTCGACTCGCGGTGGCCGAGCAGATGTTCATCCTCTCCGACGCCGCGGTGAAGGCGCTGTTCGTCGAGCGGGGATTCGCGGACGTGATCGCGCCGCTGCGCGAGCAACTGCCACAGGCGAAAGTCGTCGGCCTCGATTTCACGCCCGAGAACGGCGTTTCCCTCGATGCCCTGCTGGCGCGCGCCAATGGCGACGGCCGTAACCCGCACGTCGATCTCACCGCGCCACTGCTGATCGTCTACACCTCCGGCACCACCGGTCGCCCCAAGGGCGCGGTGCTGCGGCAGGAGGCGCTGCTGTGGAACGGCGTGATGAGCCAGCACATGCATGGCCTCACCTCCGACGATCACATCCTCACGGTGCTGCCGTTCTTCCACGTCGGCGGCCTCAATATCCAGACCACGCCGGCGCTGCATCACGGTGCGACGGTGACGATCCACGCCCGCTTCGCGCCGGACACCACGCTGAAAGCCTTCGCGGAGGATCGCCCGACGCTGACTGTGCTGGTGCCTGCGACCATTCTCGCGACGACCTCGCACCCGGCATGGGCGACCACCGATCTGTCGTCGCTGAAAGCCATCTCCACCGGCTCGCAGATCGTGCCGCAGGACATGATCGACCGCATCACGGCTCGCGGCGTGCCGGTGCTGCAAGTCTACGGCTCCACCGAAACTTGCCCCATCGCCGTCTACACGCGCATTGGTGGCGATCTCGCGCGCAACGGCTCCACCGGCCTGCCCGGCCTGTGGTGCGAGGCGAAGGTGATCGACGGCGACGACACCGAAGTCGCCACCGGCGTGGCAGGTGAAATCGTGGTGCGCGGGCCCAACGTGTTCTTCGAATACTGGGGCAACGCGGACGCCACCCGCGAGGCGCTGCACGACGGCTGGTTCCGCACCGGCGACATCGCCACGCGCGACAAGGACGGCCATTTCTTCGTGCAGGACCGCAAGAAGAACATGATCATCTCCGGGGGCGAGCACATCTACGCCGCCGAGATCGAGCGCGTGTTGCTGGAACATCCCGACGTCGCCGATTGCGGCGTGATCGGCCGTCCCGATCCGAAATGGGACGAGGTGCCGGTCGCCTATGTCATCAGCCGCGACGGCGCGGCCCCGCGCGCGGACCTGCTCGCCGCGCATGTGCAGGCGCAACTCGCCCGCTTCAAGGTGCCGCGCGATTTCATCTTCGTCACCGAATTGCCGCGCACCGCGCTCGGCAAGGTGCAGCATTTCCGACTGAAGCAGATGGCGGAGAGCGAAAGGTCATAATGTCACCTGCCGTCATTGCGAGGAGCGCAGCGACGAAGCAATCCAGTCCTTGCTTCCTGCCATCTGGATTGCTTCGCTTCGCTCGCAATGACGGGGTTGGACTTCGGGCGTGAGACGATATTTGGGCGAGGCGCGACAAGCATGATCATCACCGTACTCGGCGGCGGCAACGGCTCCTTCGCGGCGGCGGCCGACTTCGCCCTCCATGGCCATGAAGTACGCCTGTGGCGGCGCGACGCCGACGCCGTGGCGCAGCAGCGCGCGGAGGGCTCGCGCATCGTCGTGAAAGATTCGCGCGGCCGCCACGACGCGAAACTCCAGCTCGTCACCACCGACATCGCGGAAGCCGTGCGCGGCGCGGAGCTGATCCTCTGCCCCGCCCCCGCCTTCGCGCAGCAGGACATCGCCCGCGCGCTCGCACCGCATCTCACCGATGGTCAGGTGGTCTACCTGCCGCCCGCCACCTTCGGCTCCTTCATCTTCGCCAAGGCGATGCACGACGCCGGCAACCGCGCCGATGTGTCGTTCGCGGAAACCGGCACGCTGCCGTGGCTGACGCGCAAGCACGGGCCGTTCGAGGTCGCCATCACCATCCGCGCCAAGCGGCTGCCCACCGGCGTGTTTCCGCTCAGGAACGCCGACCACGCGCTGGCCGTGATCGGCAAGGCGTTTCCGAACGCCATCGAGCCGTGCGGCGATGCGCTGTCCGGCGCCTTGATGAATGCCGGGCCGATCATCCATCCGCCGCTGATCGTGATGAACGCCGGGCCGATCGAGCATTTCGAACGCTGGGACATCCACAAGGAAGGCACGCAGCCGTCGATCCGCCGGGTCACCGACGCGCTCGACGCCGAGCGCATCGCGATCCGCGAGGCGCTGGGTTACCGCGGCGCGCATTTTCCGCTGGCGCATCACTATGCCACCGAAGGAGAGGAATGGATGTACGGCCGCGGCTCGCACGACCGCCTCACCGATAGCGGCGACTGGCGCGAGCGGCTGGTGCTCGCCGAGCATCGCTACATGCGCGAGGATCTGCGTGTCGGCCTGTCGTTCATGGTCTCCGTCGCGCAGCTTGCCGGCGTCGCAACCCCGCTGGCGAAAGCCTTCCTCGCCATCGGCGGCGCGATCTGCGGCGAGGATTTTTCGCGCGACGGGCGCACGCTGCAAAGCCTCGGCCTCGGCCAAATGGATAAAGCGGCGTTGCAGAAGTTGCTGACGGAGGGTTTCGCATGAAGGCTCATCAACGATGGGCACCTTACAGCTCGCACGCGACCTCTTCGTTCCCTCCCCCCTTGTGGGGGAGGGTCAGGGAGGGGGGTAAGCACGAAGCAAACACTCCAAAGCGGAGCTCCGCGTTCCCTCATCCCCCCCTCTCCACCTCTCCCCCAGCGCATGTCGGGCCTGCCCGATATGCGCCATTTATGAGTCAGATCGCGCAAGCGCGATCTGTTGGGGGGAGAGGGCTGTCCACGTTGCGTGGCAGTGTTTCGCTTAATCTCAGTGAAGGCTCAGCATGACCGCGCCCGGAAAAATCGCCGCGCTGGGCGCGGGGCGCATGGGCCGTGGCATCGCGATTGCCTTTGCGTTCGCCGGCCACGAAGTTGCACTGATCGACTTCAAGCCGCGCGACACCGCCGCCTTCGGCAAGCTCTCCGCCGACGCCCTGGCCGACATCCGCACCACGCTGGAGATGCTGGCGCGGGTCGGAATGCTGTCAGCCGCCGACGTCGCGCCGATCCTGTCGCGCGTGTGCGTGGTGGCGGAGGCCGATGCCGCGCCCGTGTTGCGTGATGCCGCGATCGTCTTCGAAGGCGTCCCCGAAGTGGTCGATCTCAAACGCGCGGCGCTCACGCGCGCCTCCCGACTTGTCGGCCCCGAAACAATCATCGCTTCGACAACGTCGACGATCCTCGTCGACGACCTGTCAAGCGCGGTCGCACAGCCGCAGCGCTTTCTCAACGCACACTGGCTCAACCCCGCCTATCTGGTGCCGCTGGTGGAAGTCTCGCCCGGCAAGGCCACCGACGCCGCGATCACCGCGCGACTGAAGGCTGTGCTCGAATCGATCGGCAAGGTGCCGGTGGTCTGCGCCGCCTCCCCCGGCTACATCGTGCCGCGCATTCAGGCGCTCGCCATGAACGAGGCCGCGCGCATGGTGGAGGAAGGCGTCGCCTCGGCCGAGGAGATCGACAAGGCGATCAAATACGGCTTCGGCTTCCGCTTCGCGGTGCTCGGAATGCTGGAATTCATCGACTGGGGCGGCGGCGACATTCTGCATTACGCCAGCCGTTACCTCACAAAGGCGCTCGACAGCGAACGCTACGCCGCACCGGAGATCATCGGCCGCAACATGGAGCAAGGCCGTATCGGATTGAGTACGCGGCAGGGCTTCCTCGACTACGAAGGCATGGACGTCGACGCCTATCGCGAGGCACGGCTGAAGGCCTTCGTCGAATTGCTCAAGCATTTCGACCTGGCGCGGAAACCGGTGATCGATTCCGACTAGTTCGTCGTCATTGAGAGCGAAGCGAAACAATCCAGTCCTTCTTCTCCCGCTTGCGAGGAGGACTGAGGTGCGGCGCTGGATTGCTTTGTCGCTCGCGCCCCTCGCAATGACGGACCCGTCCGGGGGAATATCCGGATTCCGATGATGCTGTCACGCCAGCGCGTCGCGGGCCGCCGCGAGCGCTTCGGCCTCCGTCGCGACGAACGCCATCGGATACGGCATGGTCTTCTGCCGCTTGTCGGCGGAGCGCAGGAAATCCGCGCGCTGCATTTCGTCCTCGACGACATAGACGGTGGCGCAGACCCACGCGCCGAGCTGCGCCTTGCGCGATTTCATCCACAACGCCATCGGCTTCCCGGCGGGCGGTTGCGGCCGCTGCGCGGCGTTGACGATCACGGCAAACGGCTGCTCCTCACCGAGAATGGCGTCGTATTCTCGCGTCCACTGCGCGCCATCGTCTTCGCTCGCGAGCGGCGCATCGGTGCCCGTGAAGATTCCGGGCTCGATCTTTCGGAAGAATTTCATCGCAACCTCATCGCATCGCGTCCGCGCAATGAGGTAGCGCGCGCGCATTGAGGTCTCAACCGCCGGAAACTGGAATAGATCGAAGCAAGGCAATCCAGTCGTTGCTCAAGAGTCTGGATGGCTCCGTCGCTGACGATTCTCGCAATGACGGAAGCGGCTACCCGAACACGTCCAGCACCTCGCCGTCGCGGATCACCGTGGTGCCGTCGAGCGTGATGGTGGTGCCGAACATCGGCAGGTCGAAATGGCCGGCGGTGTAACGCCCCGCGAACTCATTCGCGCCGGTCGAGAAAAGAAAATTGCCGGAGACGGCGCGGATCTCGGTGCCGTTGGTGTCGTTGAGATCGTACATCGCCAGCGCCTCGTAACGCGCGTTCGGATTCATGCCCCAGCCGACATGCGACACCGCATAAGCTTCACGATCGCCCCACGCGGCGAGATAGCGCTTCATCATCTCGGCGTCGGCGCCCTCGCCGGTCAGTTCGACGACATAGTCGTCCTTGATGACCATGTTCACCGCCGAGGTGAGATAGCGCTTGAAGGTGAGGTTGATGTCGCCCGCCGCCATCACCAGCCGGCCGTTGACGCCGCCGCTCTTCGGGAAGCTCACCACGATGCCGCCGGGCCAATGCGCCAGCGTGCCGGGCTTGTCGGTCCAGCCCCAGACGCCGACGCTCGGCGCGCCCTCCATGTTGACGTCGAGATCGGTGCCGGCCTTCGAGGTCACCGTCATGCGCTTGGTTCCGCGCAGCATCTTCGCCGCCGCGCGCACGCGTTTCTCCAACGCGCTGTCCGGCACCATGCGCTCCAGCGCTTCCGGATGCTCGTTGGAGATCACCAGAATGCGTGCGCCGGCCTTGAGGATGTCCGGCGTCTCCGGGGCATGCATCAGGCCCTCGATGGTGCAATCAACGACGAAGCCGGCCTGCTGCAAGGCGCTGACCACGGGGCCAAGTTTCTGGATCGCCTCGCTGGCGCCGGTGGAGCGAATCGGCACCACCTGCCTGTTGCGCGGCGTCGGCAGCACGACATGGAACGGTCGCGCGCCCATGCGCAGCAGCGCCAGTTCCGCGATATGCACGTTGAGCGCGCGCGATTGCGTCTCCGACAGAATGGCGGCGGTGTCGCCGGGTTTCACCGCGCAGCGTTCGAACACCTCGCAGAACGCGTCGATCCATTTCGCCTCGATGCGATCCGCCTGCATATGGTTTCTCCCCAACAATTCCGTGCGCGATTGTCGTTGGATGATAGGTGGCGGCATGTTACATGAAAAGGAATATTTTTACAGTTAAAGGAGTAGCGGCCGCGCATCTGCGCCGCGCTTCAAACCGTCATCCCGAACCCATGGCGGCAACACCGATGGCCGACAGCGACGCCAAGACCTCACCCGCCGACGCGCTCGATCCGCATGCGTTCCGGCAGGCGCTCGGCCAGTTCCCGACCGGCGTGGCGGTGGTGACCGCGAGCCATAACGGCTATGCCATCGGCATGACGGCGAACTCGTTCTCGTCGGTCTCGCTGGCGCCGCCGCTGGTGTCGTGGAGCGTGGCGAAGTCTTCGCCCAATCATGATCCGTTCGTCGCGGCGGACGCCTTCGCCGTGCATTTCCTCGGCGCCGATCATCGCGACCTCGCCCTGCGTTTCAGCCAGCGCGGGATCGACAAGTTCGCGGGCCTCGCCCACGCCCCCGGCGACACCGGCGCGCCGCTGATCGAGGGGCTGGCACCGATCTTCGAATGCCGCGCCTGGGCGCGCTATCCCGGCGGCGATCACACGATACTGGTCGGCGAAGTGGCGCGAATGGTGGAGCGCAATCATGAGCCGCTGCTGTTTCACTCCGGACAGTTGCGCCGGATCGATGCGCTGCGCCGCGCGCCGTCGCTGTCGAGCGACAGCTTTGCCCGCAACTATCTCGCCTACCTGCTGGCGCGCGCCAGCTTCAACGTCTCCGGTGAATTCCATGCCCGCCTCGGCGAATGGAATCTCTCGGTGCCGGAGTGGCGCGTGCTGGCCTGCCTGATGGATGTCGAGGGGCTGTCGGTGGGTGAACTCGCGGCGATGGCGCTGATAAAGCAACCGCGCCTCACGAAAGTGCTCGACCGCATGGAGCGCGACGACCTGCTGCAACGCCGCCCCACCGCGGACGATCGTCGCCGGGTGACGCTGCACCTCACCGCGAAGGGACGCGCCCGCGCCGCACCGGTGCTCGCCGCCGCCAAGGCGCACGAGACGGAGGTGTTGAACCAGTTCACCGACGCCGAACGCGACACCATCAAGCACGCGCTGGACCTGCTGATCGACCGCACGCGGCCGGGGTGAGTTTTATCCGTCATTGCGAGCGAAGCAATCCAGAAAGCCACAAGGTGAAGTCTGGATTGCTTCGTCGCTGCGCTCCTCGCAATGACGGAATGCGTTGGGCACTCCCGCCTTCGCGGAACGCCGGCTCACCCTACTGCAACGGTGCGACGATGCCGTCCTTCTTGAACTGGCTGACATCCAGCTTCTTCGGGATCATCCCGGTCGCGGCGTAAGTGTCGAGCATCTGCTGGATCGCCGGGAAGTTCGGCGCGGCGCCGGGATCGCGGCCGAAATCATTGTCCTTCAACAGATAGGTCTCAAGCACCGGGATCGGCGCCTTCATGATCTCGTTGACCACCTTCAGCGTCTCCTCGCGATTGGCCAGCGCCTTCTTCATGCCGAGCGTCAGATCGCGGACATAGGCCTTCACCAGATCCGGATTCTTGTCGACGAAATCGGCGCGGCAGGCGTCGAGGATGTGCACGATGTTCTTCTGCTGCTCCGACAGCGAGAACAGCTTGCGCATGCCGCCCTTGGCCTCGGAGCGCGCGGCGAACGGCTGGTTCATCGGCGCGGCATCGACGCGGCCCGAACGCACCGCATCCTCCGACAGCGAGAAGCCAAGCTCCACCAGCTTGATGTCCTTCTCGGGGTCGACGCCGTTCTGCTTCAACAGCAACGCCATCGGCCCGTAGATGCCCGAGCCGAGCACGTTGATCGCCATGGTCTTGCCCTTGAGGTCGGCGATGGTCTTGATCGGGGAATCGTCCTTCACCGCCCAGTAAACCGAGAACCCGCCCGGCTTCTCATAAACGTGCTGCGCCACGATGTAGGCTTTCAGATTGCCCGACGCCGCGCCCTGCGCCAGCGACAGGACGCCCTGCGTCGCGCAGTCCAGCGCGCCGGCGGCAAGCGCCTGAGTCATCGGCGCGGTGCCCTGAAACTGCACCCACTCGATCTTGTAGGCTTTGCCGATATCGGGGAATTCTGCCGGCCGCCGCATCATCCAGTATTTCGATTCCTCGGCCGGAATCGTCCAGCCGACGCGAATGGTCTGCTGCGCCTGCGCCTGCGTCGTCGCGCCCGCCACCGCGCCCACGGTCAGGCCGCCCACGGCGAGGCCGAACGCCATCGCCCCGCCCATCGCAAAATTGCCGATCGCGCGTCCCCGCATCACCCATTCCTCCGGCTTCGTCGTGTTCACCTGTTCTTGAAACAATCCTTTCATGCCTCAAATGATCAGGCAATATGCTTTATGACGCGCTAGAATGCTTCGTGTCATAATCGGATCGCAATGCCCGGCGAGTGTTGTCTCCATGAACAATGACTTCTTTTCCGACCTGCTGGCGTCGATTTCGGAGCGAGGCCGCAACCTGTTGCGACGAAGCGGCTGGAGCAACGCCGCGCCGATGGATGCCGTCGGCATGGTGGCGTTGTGCGAAGGGCTTCTTTCCGGGCGCGGCGAAGCCTCCGGCACCGTGCTGGCCCGCGACGTGCTCGACACCTATCGCGCACTCGACGACGCCGATCGCGTCGCGTTCTTCGAGGCACTGGCCAGCGCCTTCGGCCCCGATCGCGACAAGGTGGAGCGCGCCATCGAGCTGTGGCGCAGCGGCGTCGGCGGCGCGGGCGGCAGTCTGCACTTCGCCTCGGAGCCCCGACGACAGGAGTTGTTCCGCCGTCTTAACCGCGCGCCCGGCGGGACCAGCGAACTGGTGGCCATGCGCGCCGACCTGCTCAACCTGAGCAAGGATCGCAAGGACCTCGATACAGTCACCCGCGACCTCGAACATCTGTTCACGTCCTGGTTCAACCGGGGGTTTCTCGTGCTGCGCCGGATCGACTGGTCAAGCCCCGCGAATATTCTTGAAAAAGTCATCCGCTACGAGGCGGTGCACGAGATTCATGACTGGGACGATCTGCGCCGGCGTATCGATCCGGCAGACCGGCGCTGCTACGCCTTCTTTCATCCGGCGCTCCCGGACGAGCCGCTGATCTTTGTCGAGGTGGCTCTGACCGAAGGCATCCCCGGCGCCATCGCGCCGCTGCTGGCGGTGGACCGCGAGCCGGTGCCGATCGAGCGCGCGCGGACGGCCGTGTTCTATTCGATTTCCAACACCCAGCGCGGGCTGGCCGGCATTTCCTTCGGCAATTTTCTGATCAAGCAGGTGGTGGAGGAACTGCGCCGCGAGCTGCCGAAGCTCGACACCTTCGTCACGCTGTCGCCGGTGCCGGGTTTCATGCGCTGGCTGCAACGCGAAAAGGAACTGCCGCTGAGCGACGACGAGCGCGCGATGCTGGTGCATCTCGACGACGACGCATGGATCGACGATCCCGAGCTGGTGGAAAAACTGCGCGCAGTGATCGAGCCGCTGGCGGCGTATTACTTCCTGAAAGCCAAGAACCCGCGCGGCAAGCCGGTGGACCCGGTGGCGCGCTTCCACCTCGGCAACGGCGCGCGACTGGAGCAAATCAACTGGCTCGGCGACATTTCGGCAAAGGGCCTGCGCGAATCCGCCGGCGTCATGGTCAACTATCTCTACCGCCTCGACGACATCGAAAAGAACCACGAAGCCTACGCCAACGACGACGAGGTCGTTGCATCGAACACGGTCAAGAAACTGCTCAAGGGCGAAGGGCGACGGCTTTTGGATTTCGGTCTGTCGTAGGGCGAGCGGGGCTTCATCCCTCGCTTCAAACGAACAAGAACGTGGATGGCCGGGACAAGCCCGGCCATGACAAGATGAAGGGGCAGAGGCCGACCGAACGCCCTCCCGACAAGACGCCACCAAAGATTCAGCAAGCTTTGCTGTTTCTCGGATCAGGAATACCTTTCCAGCGTCATGGCCGGGCTTGTCCCGGCCATCCACGTCATTATTACGAGGAGCGAAGCGACGAAGCAATCCAGCGCTTTCTTCGCGGCCCTCTGGATTGCTTCGCTTCGCTCGCAATGACGAAGAGCAAACAGCTACGTCACACCTCCGGAAACCCGCGCAGCAGATATTTGCGCAGGCCGAAGAGTAATCCGTTCAGCATCAGCCCGAGCAGCGAGATGGTGATCAGCGGAACGAACATGTCCACCGTCTGGAACGTGCGCGCGGCGCCGACCAGCAGGTGACCGAGCCCATCGGTGGAGGAGATCATCTCCGCCAGAAACACCACGATGCAGGAGATCACCAGCCCGATGCGGCAGCCGGTGAGGATCGACGGCAAGGCGGCCGGCGCGATCACCTTGAACAGGATCTGCCAACGCGGCGTGCCGGCGGCCAAGGCCGACCACACCAGCTTCTGCTCGACCATTGACGCGCCGTAATAGGTCGAGAGCAGGATCGGAAACAGCGCATCCAGCGTCACCAGCGTCACTTTCGAGGCGTGGTCGAAGCCGAACAGGATGATCAACGCCGGATAGAGCGCGACCTTCGGCAGCGGCGCCAGCACCTGCACCAAGGGCCGCACCACGGCGTTGATCGCCGGCATCACCGCCGCCGCGAGCCCGATGCCGACGCCGAGCACCACCGCGATCAGGAAGCCGGCGAAAAGCCGGATCATCGTCGCCAGAATGTCGTCGAGAAAGCCGACGTTTCCCAGTTGCTGAGCCAGCCGCAGAAATACCTTGCCCGGCGGCGGCAGCAGCGACGGCGGCGCGGTACCGAAACTGCACAGCGCCTGCCAGACCGCCAGCACGATCAGGATGGGCAACGCACCCATCAAGACCGTGGTGAGGCGTTGCGTGCTCATGACGCCCCCAGCAAAATTTCCTGATGCGGCTCGGCCCACTTCACCAATCGCCAGCGCAGCTTGTCGAACGCCGCATCCAGCACGATGCCGAGCGCGCCGATGATGATGATCATCGCGAAGACGGTGTCGTACTGCGCCATATCCATCGCATTGAACAGGATGTTGCCGGCGCCGGACTGCCGCGCGATCATCTCGCTGGTCACCATGGTGATCAACGCCAGCACCAGCCCCGTGCGACAGCCGGTGAGAATTTCCGGCAACGCGGCAGGCAGCACGATGCGCATCATGCGCTGCAGGCCGTTGAGCCCCATCGCGGCACCGGACCACAGCATCTTTTCCTCGACCGCCTTCGCGCCCTGAACGGAATGATAGATCACCGGCAGACTGACGCCGAGAAAGATCACCAGCGTCTTCGACGCATCGCCGACGCCGAGCCACAGCATGATGATCGGCATCAATGCCGCCTTCGGCACCGGGTAGATCATCATCAGGAGCGGGTTGAAGAACGCGGAGACGCGCGCGCTGCGTCCCATCGCAAGCCCGAGCGGAATCGAGATAAAAACCGCCAGCGAAAAGCCGATCACCATGCGGCGGATCGAGTCCAGAATGTTGAGGAGCTGCTCCGGATCGCCGAGAATCTGCGGCACGGTCTGCAAGGCGTGCCACGCCGTGGGGAAACTCTCGGTGTCGAGCCACAGCGCCGCGGCCTGCCACGCCGCCAGCAGCCCGAGGCACGCCAGCAAAGGCGACAGCCAGGAGACGATACTTCGCGAGGACTTCACGGGCGCCCCATGTCGTCGCGGCCGTCATCGATCATGCGCTCGATGTCGACGACATATTTCTGGTAGCGCGAATCCAGCAGCAACTCGGCGCGCACGCGCGGGCGCGGCAGATCGATATCGACGATCTGCTTGATGCGCCCCGGCGCGCGGGTCATCACCACCACCTTGTCGGAAAGAAACACCGCCTCCTCGACCGAGTGCGTGACGAACAGCACCGTCTTGCGGTCGCGCTCCCAGATGTTGAGCAGGTCGTTCTGCAACCGCGTCCGGGTATGCGCATCGAGCGCGCCGAACGGCTCGTCCATCAGCAACACCGATGGGCGATAGGCCAGCGTGCGCGCGATCGCGACCCGCTGCTTCATGCCGCCGGACAACTCCTTCGGATAGAAATGCTCGAACCCCTTGAGTCCGACCATCTCGATCAACCGCAGGCTCTGCGCTTCCGCCTCGCCACGCCGCACCCCCTGCTGCCGCAGCCCGTACATCACGTTGCCGAGCACGGTCTTCCATGGAAACAGCGCGAACTCCTGAAACACCGGCCCGCGGTCCGGACCCGGCCCGGTGATCGCCGCGCCTTTCACCCGCGCGACACCCTCACTCGGCGCAACGAAGCCGCCGACGATGTAGAGCAGCGTGGACTTGCCGCAACCGGACGGCCCGAGGATGGAGACGAACGCGCCATCTTCAACGGTCAGGTTGATATCAGAGAGCGCGAGGTGGCTTTGGCGGCCCGAGGTCTCAAACCGTTTCGAGACGTGATCGATCTCGATCATCGCGCGTACGCGGTCACCGGACGTGACTCCGGTTCCGGCGTCGCTCTCCGGCCGCAACGGCACCTGCATCCGTCCCCCTCGTTGGTCTCCACTCCGACGGCGGGGACAGTTTGCGGACTTTGCCCCGCATTGCAATCCTCGGGCCGGCCGTTCGCCGAATTATTTCAAGATTGAAACGTATCGAAACACCCGATCCGCCGCCGGGTTCGCCGCCACAATCGCGCCATCGTATCGCCGCAAGAATCCCGACGCTAAAACTCAAGCCGAAAGCGCCCGCATCTCGACGTGGAGGTCGGCCTTGCCCTCGAAGCCGATGCCCGGCAGCTCCGGCATGGTGATGTAGCCATTCTCGACCTTCACACCGTCGGGAAATCCGCCGTAGGGCTGAAACAGGTCGGGATAGCTTTCGTTGCCGCCAAGCCCGAGACCGGCCGCGATGTTCAGCGACATCTGATGACCCCCGTGCGGAATGCAGCGGGACGGCGACCAGCCGTGCGTCTTCAGCACTTCCAGCGTGCGTTGATACTCGCAAAGCCCGTACGACAACGCGCAATCGAATTGCAGGAAGTCGCGATCCGCCCGCATCCCTCCGTAGCGAATGAGATTGCGCGCATCCTGATGGCTGAACAGGTTTTCACCTGTCGCCATCGGCCCTGGATAGAACTCCGCAAGCGCCGCTTGCAACTGATAGTCGAGCGGGTCGCCTGCTTCCTCGTACCAGAACAGCGGATAGTCGCGCAGCATCTTGGCGTAGGCGATCGCGGTTTCAAGACCGAAGCGGCCGTTGGCATCGACGGCGAGTTGGGCCTGCGATCCGATTTCCTTCAACACTGCTTCGATACGCTCACGATCTTCCGCGAGCGACGCCCCCCCGATCTTCATCTTGACGACGCTATAGCCACGATCGAGATAGCCACGCATTTCCCGTCGTAGCTTCGCGAGGTCCTTGCCGGGATAGTAGTAGCCTCCAGCCGCATAGACGAATACGCGCGGATCGGCGGTTCGCCCATGACGTTCGGCAAGCAGGCGAAACAGCGGCTTCCCCGCAATCTTCGCGACAGCATCCCAGACCGCCATGTCGATGGTGCCGACCGCCACCGAGCGTTCGCCATGTCCGCCCGGCTTTTCGTTGGTCATCAGCGCGGCCCAGACTTTGTCCGGATCGAGATTGTCACCGCTGGCATCCAGCAACGAGCGCGGCTCGGCTTTGGTGATCCGCTCCGCGAAACGCTCGCGGATCAAGCCCCCCTGACCATAGCGACCGTTCGAGTTGAAGCCATAGCCGACGACCGGCTTGCCGTTGCGCTCGACATTGGTGATGACTGCGACGAGGCTCGTCGTCATCTTCGAGAAATCGATATAGGCGTTGCGGATCGCGGAGGCGATCGGCTTGGTTACCTCACGCACCTCGACAATGCGAACGGGCATCGTAAATCCTCTCGCCGATCAGTTCGCGGCTTCGCGGAGATACGGCTCGACCGACCCACTCAACTTGATGGTCAGCGGATTGCCGTGACGATCCCTGGCGGCGCCGGCAGCGACGCGAACCCAACCCTCGCTGACGCAGTATTCCTCGACGTTATTCTTCTCGACGCCCTTGAAGCGGACGCCGATGTCGTAAGCGAGCAATTCGGCGTTGTAGTACGGACTGCGCGGATCAATCGACAACCGGTCAGGCAATTGCACCGTGGGCGAATTGGTTTTCTCGTTCAAAGCAGCGCCTCGATTTCCCTGGTCAGATTCTCGGGTCGCGTGGTCGGCGGATGCCGCGCCACCACCCTGCCCGCCTTGTCGACCAGGAACTTGGTGAAATTCCATTTGATCGACGCGCCGAGCAGGCCCGATTTCTCACGTTTCAGGAATTTGTACAACGGGTGCGCGCCGTCGCCGTTGACGTCAATCTTCTCGAACATCGGAAACGTCACCGCGTACTTGCTGTCGCAGAATGCCGCGATCTCCGCCGAGTTGCCCCGCTCCTGCTGCCCGAACTGGTTGCAGGGGAAGCCGAGTACGGCGAAGCCGCGTGGAGCATGCTGGCGATAGAGGTCCTCGAGACCCTTGTATTGCGGAGTGAAGCCGCAAGCGCTGGCGGTGTTGACGATCAGCAGCGCCTTGCCCTCGAACTCTTTCAGCGCCACCTCGTGCCCATCGAGCGCGCGGGCGGAGAAATCGAATACGTTTGTCATCGACTTTGCCTCAGCCCGCCGGATCCACGGGCGACGACGGTGTGCCCCCCGCCTCGATCGCTTCGCCCGCGAGCAGGCACAGGTCTTCACGATAACGCCCCGCCACCACCTGCACTCCGACCGGCACGCGGCCAACCAGACCGGTCGTCACCGTCAGGCCCGGCAGCCCCATGAATGGAAGGCCGACTTGCGGCATCTGCGCCCGCCACACCCGCGCGAACGACGCATCGTCCTTGAGATCGAGTTGATCCTCGAACGGCAATTCGCCGGACACCGGCATTACCAGCACCGGATAATCCTGCAGGAAGAGCTGCCAGGCCCGCGTCAACGCGGCGCGCCGCTGCACGATCGCCGACAGTCCCGCCGCGTCGAGCGGATAGACCTTGTCGCGACTGCCGCGCAGACACGCCAGCGCGCCGGGATCGCCTTCTTTCTCCGCCGCTGCCAGCATCGCCTCGAAGCCGTCGCCGAGCCAGAATTTCCGCTGCAACTCGGCGGCCTCACTGAGCGGCGGCGTATTGTCGATCTCCTCCACTGTCCAGCCCGCGTTTTGCAGCCGGCGTCCGGCGTCTTTCAATGCATCGATCACGTCGGGGACGGTCTCAAGCCCGTCGGGCCGCAGGCAAAGCGTGGCGCGGCGCGGCATCGGCGGCCCTTCCAGCGGCGCCGGCACCCACCACGGATCACGAACGTCCTGTTGCGACATCGCGGCCAGCGCGATGCGCAAGTCGCCGATGGTCCGTGCCAACGGACCGGAGACGGCGGAAATCTGCGGACACAATGGCCGTTCCGGCAGTGAGAGGTTGTGAGCGGCGATACGCCCAAGCGTCGGCCGCAGCCCGTGAATGCCGCAGGCATAGGCCGGATAACGCACCGACCCCGCGATATCGGTGCCATGACCGATATGACCGATTCCCGCAGCGGTGGCCGACCCCGCGCCGCCCGACGAGCCGCCCGGCGTCAGGCCCGGATCACGCGGATTTTTGGTATGGCCGTGCAGCTGATTGTTGGCGAACCAACGGTAGGAGAACGCCGGCGTGTTGGTGCGGCCGACGATCACCGCGCCGGCGCGGCGCATGTTTGCCACCACCGGGTTGTCTTCCCTGGCGATGTGATCGCGCTGCGCCTTGATGCCGTTGGTGGTGGCGAAGCCCGCTTGATCAACATTCACCTTGATCGTGATCGGCACACCCGCCAGCACGCCGGGGTCCTTGCCCTCGGCGATGGTCTTGTCCACTGCCGACGCCTGCGCCAGCGCATCGTCCGGCCGATAGTCCACCACGGCATTGATCTTCGGATTGACCGCCTCAAGTCGCGCCAGTGCCGCCTTCGCTGCATCGACTGCCGAAATTTTCCGCGAACGGACCAGCGCGGTCAGTTCAGTTGCCGGGAGACGCCAAAGATTATTCATCAACTCGCTCCGTCCTCGATCGCGGGCCTCTCGATTGCCGCCCTCCGAGCGTTACGGCGTTTTCAGCCGGATTGCCACCCACGAGATGCAACGGTTTTCCAGCCTATGGCATATCCGATCGCGACAATTGTTGCATCGCGATAATGTCCGCGAAACAGAGTCCATGGACAATCCCGCCATCGGCACATAAGCCAAACAGCCAAACGACGATGGCAACCGAATGCACACAATGACGCCTGACGCGGGCGGCCCCCAAGCCGGCGAACGCGGCGATCCCTACGCGCCGCTGACCACGCAGATGCTGCCGGTGGGCGATGGCCATGAGCTTTATGTCGAGACTGTCGGCAACCCAGACGGCGTGCCCGCTGTCTACTTGCACGGCGGCCCGGGCAGCGGCTGCCAGCCCGACCATCGGAAGCTGTTCGATCCGAGGCGCTGCCGCACGGTACTGTTCGATCAGCGCGGCTGCGGGCGCAGCCGGCCGAAGGGCAGCCGCGACGCCAATACATTGCCGCATCTTGTCGCCGACATGGAAGCGATCCGCGAAACGCTCGGCATCGAGCGCTGGCTCGTCAGCGGGGGATCATGGGGCGCGACACTCGCACTGGCTTACGCCGAAACATACCCCGAGCGTGTCAGCGGCATCGTCTTGCGCGCAACGTTTCTCGGCACCCGGGCCGAAATCGACATGGCTTTTTGCAAGGCGTTGCCGCGTCTCTACCCCGGCCTCAACGAGGACTTCCTCAGCCTGCTCACGACGCAAGAACGCAAGCGACCGCTCGATGCCTATTGGCAACGCATCCTCGATCCCGACCCGGCGATCCATGCTCCTGCCGCTCGCGCGTGGCACGACGCTGAACGCATCCTCTCCGAACATGTGCCGAAGCAGACGCGGCTCGATCTCGCTTCGCTGACGTCGTCGCGTCCGCTGCCGTCGACGCCGTTCATGGAATCCCATTACTTCCATAACGACTGCTTCATGACGCCAGGACAACTGCTCGCGAACGCGTCTCGCCTGCACGGCATTCCCGGCATCATCGTGCAGGGGCGCTACGATTTGCTATGCCCGCCATCGACGTCGCACGCACTCGCGGCGGCATGGCCGACAGCGGAAATTCGCATCATCGAAGGTGCCGGGCATTCGCTGTACGATCCAGGCATCCGCGACGCCGTGACCAAGGCGACCGAGGATCTCGTGACCAGCTACTCGCTCTGAATGTCGCTCGATACAAGGACGCCTGCCCATGCCGATCGCTTCCAAGGGAATGCTGCTTACCTCGATGGATATCGATCCGGCGGATGAAGCCGATTTCAACCGATGGTACGATCGCGAGCACATCGCCGAGCGCGTCGGCATCGACGGCTTCGTCGAGGCGCGACGCTACGTCGCCCACTCCGGCAGCCCGAAATACCTCAGCCTGTATTCCACCGCGACGTTCGAGGTATTGAACAGCCCGGCCTATCGCACCGCGCTTGCCAATCAGACTGACTGGTCGCAACAGAATATCTCCCGCTTCCGCAACATGATCCGCGCGTTGGCGCGTATCACCGTCAGCAAGGGACAAGGACGCGGGGCGGTTCTCGGCATCATCCGGTTGCGACCGACCAACGCCGAGAAACTCCACGCCTTTCTCGCGCCCCGGCTTGATCCCGAGATGCTGGAGGGCGGCATCTCGATGCATCTGCTGGAGAGCGATCCCGACCTGTCGAAATCGCTCACTGAGGACGGTCCCAACCCCGGTGCAGGAGACTGGTTCGTGCTGATAGACGGCACGGACGTGAAGCCGGTCTCGATGGCGATGGCGCTACGCTTTGATCCGCTGGATCTCGCAGATGCGGGCCAGATCATTTCATCCGGCATCTATCGCCTGATGTGGGATCTGGCGAAGAGCGACCTCTAGCGCGCGTCTTTCTTCCTGCCGCACCCTGCGCGGATCGGCTCCGCGTTTCCCGAATGACTATGTTGCAGCGCGATAGAACGCTTGCCGCGACATCACGTCTCCATGTGTTTGATCACTTAAAAATGCATATGCAGTCCATCTCATATCATATTGAATTATTCTACTTCTAAGACCATGATCCAAAAGAGAACCAACAAGGACGCAACGATGAGCGTTCGAAACCTGCGAAAGACCGCGCGACTCTGTTCGCCTTCCGAAGCGCGGATTTGGGATGGGAATGAAACCGACCGATATCTCGGCGCCTGACTATTTTCATAAAGTGGTCGATTGCCAATGGGCATGTCCGGCACATACGCCGGTTCCGGAATATATCCGATTGATCGCCGCGGGCCGCTACAGCGACGCCTACATGATCAACTGGAAGTCGAACGTGTTTCCGGGAATTCTCGGGCGCACCTGCGACCGTCCATGCGAACCGGCCTGTCGTCGCGATCGCGTCGAACATGAGCCGGTAGCGATCTGCCGGCTCAAGCGCGTCGCCGCCGATTACAAGGACGACATCAAGGAGCGCTTGCCCAAAGCCGCGCCAAAAAATGGCAAACGCATCGCGCTGGTCGGCGCGGGCCCTGCCTCGCTGACTGTCGCACGCGATCTTGCACCGCTCGGCTATGACTGCGTCGTGTTCGACGGCGATCCCCGTGCGGGCGGCATGATGCGCACGCAGATTCCCAAATTCCGCCTGCCCGACAGCGTGATCGACGAAGAAACCAATTACATCCTCGATCTCGGCGTCGATTTCCGCGGCGGCACACGCATCGACAGCATGAAGGCGCTGCTTGCCGACAGCTATGATGCCATCGTGGTCGGCTCCGGTGCACCGCGCGGCCGCGACCTCGACATTCCCGGCCGCAAGGAAGCCGCCGCCAACATCCACATCGGCATCGACTGGCTGTCCAGCGTGTCGTTCGATCACATCCACTCCATCGGCAAGCGCGTCATCGTGCTCGGCGGCGGCAACACCGCGATGGATTGCTGCCGTTCGGCGCGACGGCTCGGCGGCGAGGACGTCAAGGTGGTGGTGCGCTCCGGTTTCGAGGAGATGAAAGCCTCGCCGTGGGAGAAGGAAGATGCCGCCCGCGAGGGCATTCCGATCCACAATTTCCTTGTCCCGAAGGAATTCCTGCACAACGGCGGTAAACTCACCGGCGTTGTCTTCGAAAAGGTCAAGGCCGAGTACGACGCCAAGGGGCGGCGCAAGCTCGTTGCCTCCGGCGAGCCGGATGTGACGTTCGAATGCGACGACGTGCTGGTCGCGGTCGGCCAGGAGAACGCCTTCCCGTGGATCGAGCGCGATTCCGGCATCGCCTTCGACGAATGGGGCATGCCGAAGGTGGACAAGATCACCTTCCAGTCTTCGAATCCGAAGGTGTTCTTTGGCGGCGACGCCGCGTTCGGCCCGAAGAACATCATCTGGGCGGTGGCGCACGGCCACGAGGTTGCTGTGTCCATCGACAAGATGCTTCACGGCGAACCGATTGCCGAACGGCCGCTACCGGCCGTCACCGTTGTGAACCAGAAGATGGGCATCCACGAGTGGAGCTACAAAAGCGAGATCATGCCGGACCAGCGCTACGCGGTGCCGCATCGTGACAACGCCACCGCCCTCAGCAGCATCAAGGCTGAAGTCGAACTCGGCTTCGATGCCAAGCTGGCACTCGCCGAGGCCGGACGCTGCCTGAATTGCGACGTCGAAACGATATTCTCCGCGCCGCTGTGTATCGAATGCGATGCCTGTGTCGATATCTGCCCAATGGACTGCATCACGTTCACCGTGAACGGCGACGAAGACGAGTTACGCCAGCGGCTGCATGCGCCCGCACTCAATCTGAGCCAGGACATTTATGTCGCCGACGGCCTCAAGACCGGCCGCATCATGGCGAAGGACGAGGACGTCTGCCTGCACTGCGGACTGTGCGCCGAGCGATGCCCAACCGGTGCATGGGACATGAACAAGTACTTCATTGAAATGACTCACGCAGGCCCGGCATGTCGCTAACCGCCGTCAATGATTTCGTCATTCGCTTCGCCAACGTCAACGGCTCAGGCTCCGCCAGCGCCAACGAGATGTTCGCCCGCGCCATCATGCGCATGGGTATCCCGATGTCGCCCCGCAACGTCTTTCCCTCGAATATTCAGGGCCTGCCGACCTGGTATGAGGTTCGAGTCACCGAGGCGAGCCATCTCGGCGCGCGCGGCGGCACCGACATCATGGTTGCGATGAATCCGCAAACCTACAACGCCGACGTCGCCTCGGTGGAGCCTGGCGGTTACCTGATCTACGATTCGACGCGGGCCATGCCTCCGGGCAAGCCGCGCACCGATATTAACCTCATCGGCATTCCATTGACGGCGATCTGCAACAAGGAATACTCCGATCCGCGCCAGCGCCAGCTATTCAAGAATATCATTTGTATCGGTGCATTGTCGGCGCTGCTCGACATGGACATTACCGAGTTGGAGAAGTTGGTCGGCGAGCAGTATCGATCCAAGGAAAAGCTGATCCAGCCCAACATCCACGCGCTGCATCTGGGCCGCGCTTATGCCGAAGCCAATTTCAAATGCCCCATTGGACTAAGGCTCCAGCGCTCCGACAAGGTCGGCAACCGCATCCTGATCGAAGGCAATGCCGCTGCCGCGCTCGGCGCGGTGTACGGCGGTGCGACAGTGTGCGCCTGGTATCCGATCACGCCGTCGTCGTCGGTGGCGGAGAATTTCACGAAGTATTGCGGCAAGTATCGCCACGATCCCGCAACAGGCGAAGCCCGCTATGCCATCGTGCAGGCAGAGGACGAAATCGCCTCCATCGGCATGGTGGTAGGCGCGGCGTGGAACGGCGCGCGTGCCTTCACCGCCACGTCCGGTCCCGGCATCTCGCTGATGCAGGAACTGTTCGGCTTTGCGTATTTCGCGGAAATCCCCTCGGTCATCATAGACGTTCAGCGCGCAGGCCCCTCGACCGGAATGCCGACGCGAACGCAGCAATGCGACCTGATCAATTGCGCTTACGCGTCGCACGGCGACACCAAGCACATCCTGCTGTTGCCGGAAGATGCGACCGAGGCGTTCGAATTCACCGCTGGCGCATTCGATTATGCCGACCGGCTCCAAACCCCGGTCTTCGTGCTGCTCGATCTCGATATCGGCATGAACCACCGACTATGTCGTCCGCTGCAATGGGACGATGCCCGCCTGTACGATCGCGGCAAGGTGATGACCGCCGCCGATCTCGAGGCCGGCAAGGATTTCGGCCGCTACACCGATGTCGACGGCGACGCCATTCCATTCCGCACCTATCCTGGCACGCACCCCACCAAGGGCGGCTATTTTACGCGCGGCACCTCTCACGACGCCCGCGCCCGATATTCCGAGGAAGGCGCGGACTATGTCGAGGGGATGCAGCGCCTGCTGCGCAAGCACGAAACCGCGAAGGGCATCCTGCCGCGTCCAATCCGGCATGACGCTGGAAAGCCGACGCGGTTCGGCGTGATCTACTACGGTTCGACCGCACCGGCGATGCACGAAGCCGCGGAAATCCTCACCGCACGCGGCCATACCCTGGATCTGATGCGGGTGCGGGCCTTCCCGTTCCATCAAGACGTCGCCAGTTTTATCGCCGATCACGACTTCGTCTTTGTCGTCGAACAGAACCGCGACGCCCAGCTGCGCTCGCTGATCGTCAACGAACTTGATATCGATCCGGTGCGGCTGGTGCCGATCCTGCATTACGACGGCACCTCGATCACGGCCCGTTTCATTTCCGGCGCGATCGGCGATCGGCTCGACGCCCTGAAAGTCACGCCGCTTCGAAAGGCGATGTCATGACCTATCTGACCAAGCCGAAATTCCACCATCCTTCGCTACCCAAGAACGAGCTTGGCTACACCCGGCGCGACTATGAAGCGGCGACCTCAACGCTATGTGCGGGTTGCGGCCACGATTCGATCTCAGCGGCGATCATCGAGGCCGCGTTTGAACTGGCGATTGAGCCCCATCGCGTCGCCAAGATTTCCGGCATCGGTTGCTCATCGAAAACACCGACCTACTTTCTCGGCGCATCGCACGGCTTCAACTCGGTCCACGGCCGAATGCCCTCGGTGCTGACCGGCGCCAATCTCGCCAATCGCGACCTGATCTATCTTGGCATTTCCGGCGATGGCGATTCCGCCTCGATCGGTTTCGGTCAGTTCGCCCACGCGCTACGACGAGGCGTCAACATGACCTACATCGTCGAAAACAACGGTGTCTATGGCCTGACCAAGGGGCAGTTTTCCGCTACGGCCGACCGCGGCTCGAAATCGAAGAAAGGCGCGGTCAACACCGACAACGCCATCGATCTGGTGGCGATGGCCTTGCAGCTCGGCGCAACTTTCGTGGCGCGCTCGTTTTCTGGCGACAAAAGGCAGCTGGTGCCGATCATCAAGGCCGCCATCGCCCATCGCGGCGCGGCCTTCATCGACGTGATCTCGCCGTGTATCGCTTTCAACAACCATCCCGGCTCGACCAAGAGCCTCGATTACGTCCGCGCCCATAACGAGGCGGTGAACGCGCTCGATATCATGATCGGCCGCGACGCCATCACCGTCGATTACGAACCCGGCAAGGTGGTTGAAGTCACCCAGCACGACGGCTCGGTCCTCACGCTGCGAAAGTTGAACGACGACTACGATCCCTCTGACCGGGTGGCAGCGATGAACTTCCTGCAACAGGAGGCCGCGAAGGGGCGGATTGTCACCGGCCTGCTGTATGTCGATGGCGAGGCCGACGACCTGCATCGGAATTTCAACACCGTCGCGATGCCGCTCAACCAGCTCAACGAACCCGAACTTTGCCCGGGCTCCAAAGCGCTGGACAAGATCAACGCCGGGTTGCGCTAGCCCGGCCTGCCTGCCTCACGAAATTGCGACAGCGTTCCAGGGGCGATCGGGGAACCCTTTCGCACGCCACGAGTCAATCTCTGCCATCCGCACCGCGACCGGGCCCCTGCCGGCATCCCAAAATGCCTCCGACCGGCCGCGCCCATCGTCGGATCGGTTGACAAAATTCGGCCGCAGGGCAGAACACATGATGGAACCTGCCCTCCTCACAGCGACAAGGCATCATGAATCCCGTCAAATCCCTTCAAAAGCACGGCCAGGCCGTATGGCTCGACTTCCTCGCCCGTGGATTTATCGCCAAAGGCGACCTCAAGAAGCTGATCGACACTGACGGCGTCCGCGGCGTCACCTCCAATCCAGCGATTTTCGAGAAAGCCATCGGCTCCTCCGAAGAGTATGATGGTGCCATCGCCAAGGCGCTGAAGCAGGCCGACCGCCCGGTCACCGCTCTGTTCGAGACGGTGGCAGTCGAGGACATCCAGAACGCCGCCGACGTGCTGCGGCCGGTCTATGATAGCCTCAAGGGTGCGGACGGTTATGTCAGCCTCGAAGTCTCACCTTATCTCGCCAACGACACCGAAGGGACGATCGCCGAAGCCAAAAGGCTGTGGCGCGAGGTCAACCGCCCCAACTTGATGATCAAGGTACCCGCGACGCCGGAGGGCCTTCCGGCCATCCGGCATCTGACCGCGCAGGGCATCAGCGTCAACATCACGCTCCTTTTCTCGCAGAAGGTCTATCAGGAGGTCGCGGAGGCCTACCTCGCCGGTCTGGAAGAGTATGTGAGGAAGGGCGGCGATCCGTCTCATGTCGCCAGCGTCGCTAGCTTCTTCGTCAGCCGCATCGACAGCGCGGTGGATAAGCAACTCGACGACGCCATCGCCAAAGCCAAGGATCCGGCAGAAAAAGCGCGCCTGAAAGCGCTACAAGGCAAGGTCGCCATCGCCAACGCCAAGATGGCCTATCAGCATTACACGACGGCGTTCGCAGATGCCCGCTGGAAAAAGCTAGCCGCCAAAGGCGCCCGGCCGCAACGGCTGCTGTGGGCCTCCACCGGCACCAAGAACAAGGCCTATAGCGACGTCCTCTATGTCGAAGAGTTGGTCGGGCCCGACACCGTCAACACGGTACCGCCCGCGACGCTCGATGCCTTCCGCGATCACGGCAAGCCGCGCGACAGTCTTGAAGA
>CAUJJN010000213.1 GCA_963204905.1 Pseudomonadota bacterium | reverse complement strand
GACGTCAACGGCGCGCATCAGCTGGTGCTGATTGACGGCGTGTTCGTGCCGCAACTGTCGGACGCGGAAAGCGAAACCGGTGTGACCGTGCGGATCTTGCGCGACATGCTGGAGAACGCCGATATCGCCGCGCGCGCCGATCTGTTGCGAACCAGCGTGGCGTCCGACGCGATGATCTCGCTCAACGCCGCGATGGCAACTGATGGCGTCGTGATCGACGTTGCCGGGGGTGCTAGGCCCGGCAAAGCGATCCACATCGTTCATGTCGCCACGCAATCCAAGACCTCCGCCTTCACACGCTCGCTGGTGAAAGTCGCGGATGGCGCACATGTTACTCTGGTTGAAAGCTTTGTCGCTGCCGACGGCGCGGCGGGTTATCAGGCGCACGATTCCGTCGTGCTATGGGTGGGCGAGGGCGCTGAGCTTCAACATATTCGCCTGGTCGAGGATTCACGCGACGCCGCCAATATTTCGACCGCGATCGTCACGCTCAACAAACGCACGCAGTATCGCGCGTTCAATCTCACCAGCGGCGGCGCGGTCTCTCGCTATCAGGCCTTCGTCCGCTTCGGCGGCCAGAACGCACATGCCGACGTCAACGGCGTCAGCCTGTTGAACGGCCGGCAACACGCGGACAACACGCTGGTGCTCGACCACGCCGTGCCCCATTGCACCAGCAATGAGGTGTTCCGCGCGGTGGTGGACGATTCCGCGCATTCGGTGTTTCAGGGCCGCATCAACGTCCATCCCGACGCCCAGAAAACCGACGCGCGGATGATGACGCGCGCGTTGCTGCTGTCCGACGAAGCCGAGGCCGACAACAAGCCCGAGCTGGAGATCTTCGCCGACGATGTCCAGTGCGGCCACGGCGCCACGACCGGCGCGCTCGACGACAGCCTGTTGTTTTATCTCCGCGCGCGCGGCCTGCCGGAAAAGGAAGCGCAGGCGTTGTTGATTCAGGCATTCGTCGGCGAGGCAATGGAATCCATCAGCGACGAAACGCTGCGCGATGTTGCTATCGCGACCGCCGAACGATGGCTCGCGGCGCGGAGTTAGTCGGAGAGCGCTCCCTTCACACGGGAGCGCTCCAAGGTTTGTCATGACCATGGGTATGAAAGTTGAATAAGATGACTCACCCGGCGGTCGCCAACGGTTCTTATGATGTCATGCGTGTGCGGGAGGATTTCCCGGCGCTGGCGATGCAGATCTATGGCAAGCCGCTGGTGTATCTCGACAACGCCGCGTCGGCGCAGAAGCCGAACGCGGTGCTCGACCGCATGACGCAGGCTTATCGCTCCGAATACGCCAACGTGCATCGCGGCCTGCATTACCTCGCCAATGCCGCGACCGAGGCCTATGAAGGCGGCCGCGCCAAGGCGGCATCCTTCTTGAATGCGCGTCGCACCGAGGAGATCATCTTCACGAGGAACGCCACCGAAGCCCTCAATCTGGTCGCCTCGTCCTGGGGCGAGCCGAACATCAAGGCCGGCGACGAGATCGTTCTTTCGATCATGGAGCATCACTCCAACATCGTGCCGTGGCATTTCCTGCGCGAGCGTCATGGCGCGGTGATCAAGTGGGCGCCGGTCGACGACGAAGGCAACTTCCTGATCGATGAATTCGAGAAGCTTCTGACGCCGAAGACCAAGATTGTTGCCATCACCCAGATGTCGAACGCACTCGGCACCATCGTCCCGGTCAAGGAGGTGACGCGTATCGCGCATGCCCACGGCATTCCCGTGCTGGTGGACGGCAGCCAGGGCGCGGTGCATCTCGACATCGACGTGCAGGACATCGACTGCGATTTCTACGTCTTCACCGGTCACAAGGTGTACGGACCGACGGGGATCGGCGTGCTGTACGCCAAGTACGATCACCTCGTCGCCATGCGGCCCTTTAACGGCGGCGGCGAGATGATCCGCGACGTGGGCCGCGACTTCGTGACTTACGGCGATCCGCCGCACAAGTTCGAAGCCGGCACGCCGGCGATCGTCGAGGCCATCGGCCTCGGCGCCGCCATCGATTACGTCAATTCGATTGGCAAGGCACGCATCGCCGCGCATGAACACGATCTCCTGACATACGCGCAGGATCGCCTTCGCGAAATCAATTCGCTGCGCATCATCGGAACCGCAAGAGACAAGGGACCGGTGATTTCTTTCGAACTTAAGGGCGCGCATCCTCACGACATCGCCACCGTGATCGACCGGGCGGGGGTAGCGGTTCGAGCCGGGACCCATTGCGCGATGCCGCTTTTGGAACGTTTCAACGTCACGGCGACATGCCGGGCGTCGTTTGGTCTGTATAATACGCGCGCCGAAGTCGATCATCTGGCCGAGGCGTTGCTCAAGGCGCGGGATTTGTTTTCATGACGGATACTGCTGACACCAAGACGACGACGGCTGTGGCCAACGTGCAGACCATTTCGGCGCTGCCGGCCGAAGAGACCGAGCGGCTCGGCATCGAAATTGTCGCTGCGCTGAAGACCGTATTCGACCCGGAGATTCCGGCCGATATCTATGAGCTCGGCCTGATTTACAAAGTCGATATCAAGGACGATCGCTCCGTCGATGTCGACATGACGCTGACCACGCCGAACTGCCCGGCCGCAGCCGAACTGCCGACCATGGTGGAAAACGCCGTCGCCAGCGTTGCAGGCATCGGCCTCGTCAACGTCAACATTGTTTGGGAGCCAGCCTGGACCCCCGAACGGATGAGCGATGAAGCGCGTCTCGTCCTGAACATGTGGTAAGAACGCCGTGATGCCGAAACTCGCCGGCGTCATCGAAACCGCGCTCTATGTCGACGATCTCGACCGCGCTGTCGCATTCTATCAGGATATTCTGGGTCTTGCCGCACTGAATGAAGATGCGCGGTTCGCGGCCTTCGATGTCAATGGCCGCAGCGTTCTGTTGCTGTTCAAACGTGGCGCGACGTTGGAAACCGTCGACTTGCCGGGCGGCACCATCCCGCCGCACGATGGACATGGCCCACTCCATATTGCGTTCGCGGTTGCGACGGATGAGCTCCCGATCTGGGAAGCGCGGCTTGTGGAGCAGGGCGTCGACATCGAAGCGCGCACCGCTTGGCCGCGTGGCGGCCACAGCATTTATTTCCGTGATCCCGACAACCATATGCTCGAACTGGTGACGCCGGGCGTCTGGGCGATCTACTAGAGGAGGTTGGAGCGAGGAGCGAAGCGATCCGGTCCTTCCTTCGTGGCTTGCTGGATTGCTTCGCGCGGAATGACGATTCCAACTCACTCGCTGTTGGGCGTACTTCGGTCGATCACTGTTCCGGCTTTGAGCAACATATCGATATCAGCTTCGGTGTAGCCATTATCGCGCAGCACTTCGCGGCTGTGCTGGCCAAGATCGGGCGAGGGCGATTGGACATCTTCCGCAAGCCCGGCCGCACCGGGCATTCGCGCCGCGTAAACCGGCCCAACGCCGGGTGTCTCGATCATCACCGCGCCGTGGGTTGCCGTGACATGCGGATCGGCCAGCCATTCGCCGGGGTCGAGGATACGTTCGGCGATGAGATCGGCGGCGTGCAAGGCGGACAGCCATTCGCCTGTGGTTTTGGTCAACAAAGTCGCGCGGACCTCGGCGATCAAAACGTCCGCCGCATCTGATCGTTTTGCGAAATCGGAAAATCTCGGATCGGTCGCGAGGTCGTTGCGTCCGAGCACCGCGCACAGCCGCCGATATTGCGCCTCGTTCACCAGTGTTACCATCAGCCAGCCGTCGCTGGAGCGATAGGTCCCGGCGGGCACGTTGAGGGCACGTGGTGCGCCGCCCTCCAGCATGAACTCCGCGAACTTGTGGCCGAGCAGGGCCGCCGCGGTCTGCGTCAGGCTGATATCAATCCAGCGCCCCGAACCGACGTTGGCACGGGCGAACAGCGCGGCGCCGATCGCCTGAAACGCATATGCGCCGGTCGCAACGTCGATAATCGGTGTGCCGACGCGGTGCGGGATGCCATCGTCGCCGCGGTTGACGGAGACGAGGCCGCCGAAGGCTTGCGCGACGGAGTCGGAGCAGGGCCTGTTCGAGGAGGGACCCGCCTGCCCGAATCCGCTGACCGACAGATAAATCAGCCTTGGATTGGCGCGGCTCAGGTCGGCGTAGCCGAGCCCCAGCCGCGCCGCCACGCCGGGTCGGAAGCCCTCGATGACAATATCGCTGTCAGAGGCGAGGCGCTGGGCCACGGCGCGGCCGTCGGTCGATTTGAGGTCGAGACACAGGCTGCGCTTGCCGCGATTGAAGACCGACGAGATGGCTGTATGAAGCCCGTAAGTCGTGCCGAGCCGCCGCGACCAGTCGCCCTCGGGCGGCTCGACCTTGATGACGTCAGCGCCGTGGGCGGCCAGCAGCGCGCCGCAGTAGGGCGAGGCGATGCCCTGGCCGAAGTCGAGAACGCGAATGCCGCGATACGGCGCGTCGTGGGTCGGTCTCGTTTCGTCGCGGGTCATTGCTGTTCTCCGATAACCAACCGATAGCGCCTCAGCGCATCGTGCCGACCGCCTCGCGTCCCGGAAGCCGAGGGTTCAATTTTCATCATCGCTCGCCGGATATGGCAACGCCGTTGGCTGGTGGCGCGCATCAACCCGCAGGCTCGGTGAGCGAGTGCCCAAAGCCCTGTTGATCGGCAGACGAGGTCGAGCCTTGGGAGGGCGCGACCTAAGTCTAGGACGGTTTTGCCTCGGCCGTCGAACCTCAGACGATCCTGTCTTTAATTCGCATAAGGTATATTATGGAATTAAAAATAGCTCGCAATTTCAGAGGCCTGGCTCATATTGGGTGCAATCGACTTGGCAAACCTTAGCCGTCGCCCGTCCAGCGTTCCGTCGGATACGTCGTCGACTTGATACCGCCGTCGTTTCATCGCCGGCCTAAAAACCCTTGACCGGACCATCATGGGATGATGACGAATAGTCGCACTGTCCGGGTGACCTCGGCTCAGCGTTGTTTCGCAACAATCGGCATTGCAAGAAAAAAGATCAGGGAGACGA
>CAUJJN010000212.1 GCA_963204905.1 Pseudomonadota bacterium | reverse complement strand
GTGTTCGACATCCGCTCCTGAAGCTTGTCCATCATCGCCGTCTGCATCGGCTGCACGTCGGGCAGGCCCATGAATTCGCGCGCCTCCAGCGGGGTGCAATCAACCTCGATCGTCACTTTCATATCGTCGCTCCTGCGTTGCGTCGCTGGCCAGTATCGCCATGCCGCCCGCGCCGATGCAAGCGGCACGGCGTTCTTGCCGCGCGGCGGGCCTGCTTATCGCATACGACCGTTAATTGAAACGCTCCGCCGCGAACGGCGACGGGTCGGCGAAGGGGGCCTCCCCCGTCATCATTTCGGCTAACAACCGCCCGGTGACCGGTCCGAGCGTCAGACCGTGGTGATGATGGCCGAAATCGAACCACAAGCCGGCATGGCGCGATGCCTTGCCGATCACCGGCAGCATATCCGGCAGGCATGGCCGCGATCCCATCCACGGCTTCGGATCGACGCTGTCGCCGAGCGGGAACAGATCGCGGGCAAGCGGCAGCGTACGTTCGAGTTGCACCGGCGTCGGCGCCGCGTCGCGACGGGCGAACTCCGCCCCGGTGGTCAGGCGGATGCCGCGATTCATCGGCGCCAGCAGGAAACCGCGATCGGCATCAAGCACCGGGTGATTGAGCACGGCGTTGCCGCGCGGCGCGAAATGGCGATGATAGCCGCGCTTGATACCGAGCTGAATGTTGTAACCGAGCGGCCGGAACACCAGATCTGACCACGGCCCCAGCGCCACCACCGCCTCGCGCGCGACCACCGCGTTGCCCTGCGTATCACGCAGTCGCCAGGCCGCCCCATCCTGTTCGAGACGTCGCGCGTCTGCGGCGATAAACCGCCCGCCGTTGCGCACGAACAGTTCCGCGTAGGCCTTGGCGAGTTTGCCGGGGTCCGGCACGAACCCCGGGGCACCCCAATGGATCGCGCCGGCGAAGCTGCCGGCGAGATGCGGCTCGCGCGCCTCAATCGCGGCCGGGTCGAGCACGTCGGCGGTGATGCCCGCGAATTTATGCGCGCGGTCCAGATCGGCGATGCCCTCGTCAAGCGACACCTGCGAGCGAAACAGCTTGATCCAGCCGGTCCGGCGCAACAGGTCCGGCGCGTCGGCTTGCGCGATCAGCGCCTCGTGTTCGACAAGGCTGCGCTCGATCAGCGGCAGCGCCGCGCGCGCACTGCGCAGCGCGCCGTCGGGCGTCGAGGCGCGGAAGTAACGCCACAGCCATGGCAGCACCACCGGCAGCGCCGAGAGGTGATAATGGGACTCGGCGGACCGATTCAGCGCGTAACGCAGGATATGCGTCACGTCCCGCGGAAACATGTAGGGAAACACCGACGCCCGCTCGATCAGCCCGGCGTTGCCGTAACTGGTCTCCTCACCGGCCACGCCATGCCTGTCGATCAGAACGACGTCGCGCCCGCGCTGCTGCAGGTGCAACGCCGCCGAGACGCCGACCATGCCGGCGCCCAGCACCATCACATCCGCGCGCTGTTCGGCCATCGGTTCCCTCGGAGCAAAAACCTAAATTCCGTCATTGCGAACGGAGCGAAGCAATCCAGAAGCCGCAGAGCAAGGGCTGGATTGCTTTGTCGCTTCGCTGCTCGCAATCGCGGGAGAGCAAGCTTCGATTCATTGAACGCATTCAAATCACGGTTTCGCGCATCACCCGGCGGCAATCCACCTCGAATTCGAGATCGATCACCGGCGGCCGCGCGAAATGCCAGGTCATGCCGGATCGCGCGGCGTTGGCGCGCACCAGTTCGTCGGCGGCGAACGGATGAAAATCGTGCACGGTGTAGACCTGCGTTGCCGTGGCGTCGGCCCAGTTCGCGCCGAGGTCGGCCATTCGTCGCCCGATTTCACCGACAACGAAACGCACTTTCTCGCGCAGGCCATCGGCGCTGAGATCGAGATAGCGCACGGTGCGCTCGGGATAAGGCGCGCTGCCGCCGCGCGCTTCCGCGCCGCCCGCGATCACGAAGGTCGCACGCGCATCGCTCACCGGCCGCGTGAACGAGAACGCGTAGAACACCGGCTCGGCCGGCGGATCGATCTCGGGACAGACGTTGCTGCGCGCCACCGGATTGACGCTGCTGGTGCTTCCGTCGAATACACCCCATTCGGCAAGCGTCTTGACATAGTGCTCGTTGAAAGCGCGAAACCCCGCCTCGCTGAACGCGCCGGGCGAGCGCAATTCACAGGCGCAAAACGACGTCAGCGGCCGGTTTGCCGCGCGCATGACGTCAGCGGCACTCCGAAACCCTTCGGCCAGCGGCACCGGCCTGTCAAACCGCACCCGCTCGATCTCGAATCCGGGCAGCGCCGCGACGCCGCTGGAAAACTGAAAGACGGCCGGAAGGAAGCGATAGTTTCCGGCGGCGAAATCCTGAGTCATGCCTCACCTCGTTGGCGGCGATGGCCGCAGCTTGTTTTGAAGCGATGATGTTTAGCTTCGCGATTCAGCATCGATCGCGCAAGCGGCATTCGGTCGCGAGATGTTTTGCCGACTCATTTTCTCGTCATTGCCATGCGGCTTTCCGGATTGCTTCGCTTGGCTCGCAATGACGTTTCGGAACGTCCACCGCTACCCGCGCGCGTCGCAGGCCCAGGCGCGGATCACGCATTCCTTGCCGCCGAATTCGTAGCATTTGCGGACGGCGCTGTTGAGCGATGCCGAGATGCGCGGCTCCACCGCATAGCCGTGCGCGCCGCACGGATTGGTCATGTCCACCGACAGCGCGGCACAGGCGCGTTTCATGGTGACCGTGGTGCAATCGCCCGTGCAGCTCTTGCGCGCGGCGGCCTTGGCCTCGGTCACCCCGGCATAGTCGATCGCCTTGCCGTAAGCCCCGCACTTGCCGACGGCGAAAGCACCGGCGGCATCCGCCGGCGCGACCGCCGACCCGATCAGGGCCAGCGCCAAACCGGCCCCCGCCATGCTCCGTAACAGCGCCGAAAAACGGCGCGCCGCAACACGTCGTGACAACATCCCCGACCCCCAACACTCTCCAGCGGGGCGAATGCTAACCGGCGGACGGTTTCAAACTGGTGAACGGATGGAACCCGGCGCTCAACTCGGCGAGCGTAACGGCTGACGCGGTCGCAGCGGCGGGGAATCGACGCGTGCCGCGCGCTGCACCACCTCAAGCACCTGCGGCGTATCGATGTCGAGGAAGGCGCCGTCGCCATCCACTGGCACCTCCACCACCGCCTCACTGTGATGGTCAACCAGATGACGGCCGCCGATATCGCCCGACAGCCCCATCAATTCGCCGAAGAAGCGCCGCGACCACAGCACCGGATTGCCGCGCCGGCCGTCGCAGGTCGGCACCACGATCAGGCTGCCCCGCTCCGGCGAGAACGCGCCGACGAGCTTGTCGAGCAGCCTGGCCTCGACCAGCGGCATGTCGCCCAGGCAGACCAGGGCGCCGGCGGCATTGGTCGGCACCGCGCCGATGCCGGTCTTGACCGAACTCGACAGCCCCGCGGCGAAATCCGGATTGCGCACGAAGGTGACGTTCAGGCCCGCAAGCGCCTTCTCGACGTCGTCGGCCTGATGGCCGGTGACCACGATCACCGGCGAGGCTTTCGAGGCCAGCGCCTGCTCGGTCACCATCCGCACCAGCGGTTTGCCGCCGAGTTCGGCCAGCATCTTGTTCGGCCCGCCCATGCGGGTGGAACGACCGGCGGCCAGCACCACCGCCGCGACCTTGGCGTCGTCGGCGGGCGCGGGCTCGGCCACGCGCGGCTGCGGCCGGGTGACGATTTCCATCAGCAATCCCCCTACGCCGAAGCCGGTGATGTCGGAACGCCTGATCGGCAGCCCGGCCAGCATCCGCATCAGCACCCAGTCGAATCCATTTTCAACCGGCGAGCGCGCGCAGCCCGGCGCGCCGATCACCGGCCGTCCGTCGGCGGAGCCCAACAGCAACAGGTTGCCGGGATCGACCGGCATGCCGAAATGATCGACGCTGCCGCCGTTGGCGACAATCGCCGCCGGAATGACGTCGCGGCGGTCGGCGATGGCGGAGGCGCCAAACACAATCACCAGTTCGACGTCGGTTTTCAGGATCTCGTCGATCGCCGCCGCCAGCGCCGCCTCGTCGTGGGCCACCCGCTTCTCGACCACAATCTTCGCGCCGGCCGGCGCGAGGCGCTCGGCGGTGACGCGAAGGGTCTTGTCGATCACCTTCGGCACAAGGCCGGGCAGCATGGTCGAGACCACGCCGACGCGCTTGATCACATAGGGCGCGACGCGCAGCGCGTTTTGTTCCGCCGCCTTCACCGCGGCGTCGCGCAGTCTGCCCTCGACGCCGAACGGGATCAACTTGACGGTGGCGATCATCTCGCCTTCGACCACCGGCTTATAGGCTGTCAGCGTCGCGAAGGTGATCGCCTCGTCGACATTGTTGATGCGGTCCACCGCGTCGCGGTCGATCATCAGCACGCCGCCTCGCCTCGCGAACAGATTGGCGCGACCGGTGAAGGCGCGCTCCACCATGACACCGTCGCCAGCGATGGCCTGCGCGATATCTGCGGCGGCCACGTCTTCCGAGACGTCGCCTTCTTCCAGCCGCACCACCACAACCTGCTCGATGCCGGCTGCCTTGAGTGCATCTGCCTCGGCCCGGCCGACCGTGGTGCCCTTCTTCATCACAAGCGCGCCCTGGCGCAGCGTATGAACAGTGACGCCGCCGATGGCGTCCTCGGGTGTGGCCGGTCCGAATTTCATGACGTACCTTCTTTCGGCAATCTCAGTTGCGCGGTGATCTGCGCCATGATCGCCACCGCCACTTCGCCGGGAGAGATCGCCCCGATCGGCAACCCGATCGGCGCATGAATTTTCGCGATATCCTCGTCCGTCGCGCCCTGCGCCTTCAGGCGCTCGATGCGCTTGGCGTGGGTTTTGCGCGAGCCGAGCGCGCCGATATAGAAACAATCGCGCGCGAAGGCGTGCAGCAGCGCCGGATCGTCGATCTTGGGATCGTGCGTCACCGCGACGAACGCGGTGTAGTGATCGACGTTGAGCGGCGGCAGCGCCACGTCAGGCCATTCGGCGACGACGCGCACGTCGGGAAACCGTTCGGGGCTCGCGAACGCCGTGCGCGGATCGACCACGGTGACGTCGTAGCCGAGCGAACGCGCCATCGGCGCAAGCGCCTGGCTGATATGGACCGCGCCAATGATCACCATGCGCGCGACCGGCGCGTAGACGTTGACGAACAGCCTCTTGCCGTTCGCCTCGATCATCGCGCTCTTGCCCATGCGGAGTTGCTTGCGCAACTCGACCTCGAGCGGATCGCCGGCGAGGTCGGCGGCCTTGACCATGCGCTGTTCGCCGTTGGCAACGTCGGTGACGACGAACACCGGCCGCCGCGCGGCGCGCTCGATGTTGACCTGCTCCAGCGTCTCGAGATTCACCTACGCCACCTTCTCGACGAACACGCGGATGGTGCCGCCGCAGGACAGCCCGACCTCGAACGCGGTCTCGTCGGCGACGCCGAATTCGAGCAGCTTCGGTTGCCCGCTGGCGATGATATCGAGCGCCTCGGTCACCACCGCGCCTTCGACGCATCCGCCGGACACCGAGCCGAGGAACGTGCCCTCGTCATTGATGACAAGATTGGAGCCGGCCGGTCGCGGCGCGGAGCCCCAGGTCTCGACCACGGTGGCGAGCGCCACGCCGCGGCCCGCCTTCTTCCACTCTTCGGCAGCTTGCAGAATGTCTTCGTCGCGCTCGAGCATGATGGACCTCTCATTCAAGCCGCGGGGCGGATCGCGTTGCGCCGTTGCGGCGTTGGCGCTGCGGAAAGCGCTGCGATCAAGTCCTCGATGGAAGACAAGTTATGCACCGGACGGAATTCGTCAACATAGGGCAGCATGGTTTTGATTCCCTGCGCCTTGGCTTCGAAACCGCTGAAGCGTAGCAGCGGATTGAGCCAGATCAGCCGGCGGCAGGAGCGATGCAGCCGGTCCATCTCGAACGCCAGCCGGTCGTCGGCCTCACGCTCGAGCCCATCGGAAATCAGCAGCACGATCGCGCCCTGCCCGAGCACCCGTCGCCCCCACAGCTTGTTGAAGGTTTGCAGCGAGGTGCCGATCCGCGTGCCGCCGGCCCAATCCTCGACCGTAGAGGTGCAACTCGCCAGCGCCTCGTCGGGATCGCGCGCCCGCAGCGCGCGGGTGACGTTGGTGAGCCGGGTGCCGAACAGGAATACCGAGACGCGTTTGCGCGCGTCGGTGATGGCGTGGAGGAAATGCAGGAACAGCCGCGTGTATTCGCTCATCGAGCCGGAGATATCGAGCAGCGCCACGATCGGCGCAGGCTTGTCGATACGCCCGAGGTGTCGCAGATCGACGATGTCGCCGCCGGTGCGCAGGCTGGCGCGGATGGTGCGGCGGAGGTCGAGTTTCAACCCGCGCGCGTCCGGCGCGAAACGCCGCGTGCGCAATTCGGCCTGCGGCAATTTCATCTTGTCGATGGCGCGGGTGACCTCGGCGATCTCCGCCGCGCTCATCTGCGCGAAATCCTTCTTTTGCAGGATTTCCTGATCGGACGGCGACAGCCGCAATTCCTGCGCCTCTTCGGACGGGACCTGCTCGACCTTCTTTTTCTGAGCCATCGCCTCCTGCACGCGGCGCGAGGCCGGCGCGGGCTTCGGCTTGGCCTGGTCGGG
>CAUJJN010000211.1 GCA_963204905.1 Pseudomonadota bacterium | reverse complement strand
AGCGGCGGTTGTTCCGGAACTCTGGCCCGCGCTTCTACACGAACTGGCAGAGCTTACGGATGCGGAGGGCGGCCTGATGTTCGCCATCGCCCGGCAATCCACGGGCTGGACTGCCTCGGAGCGGCTCAAACCCCTTTTCGAGACGTTTATTCGGGACGGGTGGCAGGAGAGAAACCAGCGCCCAGCGCGCATGATGGCGGTTCGCGAACCCGCTTTCCTGTCGGACGACATGCTGTTTACGCCGGATGAAATCGCCGCCGACAGGTTTTATCAGGAGTTTCTCCACCAGAACGGGCTCGGCCATGCAGTCGGCACGCTGATCGAGAATCCAAACGGTGACACGATTTTGCTGTCACTTGAGCGCTCCCGCACGGCCGGGCCAGTTCCGCGTGCCATCGTCGAGGATCTTGACGCCATTCGCCCTCATCTGGCGCGAAGCACGATTATCTCGGCCCGTCTCGGCTTCGAACGCGCCTATAGCCGGACTGAGATTCTGCAAGCGCTTGGATTAGCCGGTGGCGCGCTCGACTCCTGCGGACGTTTGCTGGTTGCCAACGATCTGCTGAATGCGCTTGTGCCGCATACCATCCAGGACTCCCGTATGCGGATCGTGCTCAATGAGGCGGCGGCTGATGGCCTTCTGGAGACCGCCCTGACACGGCTGCGTGTGTTCGGCGCAATGGATGTGATGTCCATTCCGCTGCCGGCGCGCGAGGAACGGCCGCCCCTTATCGTGCATTTGCTCCCGGTCCGCGGCAACGCACAGGACATTTTCTCCCGGGCCGACGTTTTGATCGTTGTGACGCCGGTCGATCAAGGGGCGGTTCCCAACGCGCGGGTGTTGCAGGGCCTGTTCGATTTGACACCCGCGGAGGCGCGGGTCGCTGCCGCCATTGGCGAGGGCCAGACCATCGCAGCCATCGCGGCGGCTAGCAGGGTTTCGCGGGAAACCGTGCGCAGCCACCTCAAGTCCTTGCTCGGCAAGGTCGGCGTCGGCCGTCAGGTCGATCTGGTCCGGCTGCTGGCGGGGTCGGCCCTGCCGCGCTGATCGCTCCGCTCAACGCCTGACCTCCTGAAAAACCGTGACTTTCCGGCCTCAGCCGGAAGATTTTCCGCGCTTGAGGGGGCAAGCGCCATTTGTTCATCTTTCTTTCAGGTGAAAAGCGCTTTTCCTTGAGGCAGCCAGTGAAAATCAGCGATAGTGGTGGCGGACCCTTCCATGCGCCTCGATGAGGTACGACCTAGGGGCTCGCTTTCATGCCCGCGAACGTCTGGGATGCGTTATCGCAACAGACGCACGGCGCGGCGGTTGTGTGTCGGAAGAGACAGATGCTTGATCTTGCAATCATAGGTGGTGGTCCGGGCGGCTTGATGAGCGCCTGGTACCTCAAGAAGAAACTTGGCCCGCTATGCCGGGTAACGATCTATGAGGCGTCGGATCGCGTCGGCGGCAAGGTATTGTCGCGCAAGTTCGATGCCGCGCCCGCACTCTACGAGGCCGGCGTCGCGGAGATCTACGATTACTCCATGACCGGACCGGACCCGTTGCGGGAACTGATCCAGCACTTCGGCTTGCAGACCATTCCGATGGACGCCGAGCAGGTGATGCTCGATGGCGAGTTGCTCAACGACGTTCCGGGGATGCGCCGCAAGTACGGCGACAGGACCGCCGACGCCATTCTCGCGTTTCGCGAACGCTGCGCAGGTATGATCTCTCCGACCGAATATTACGAAGGCGTCGGTGCGCAGGACAATGAACATCCCTGGGTCGACATCAATTGCGAGGAGTTGCTGGATCGCGAAGTCTCCGATCCCACCGCCAAGCGCTTCTTCAAGGTGATGGCGCGCTCGGATATCGCCACCGAGAGCCACAACACCAATGGCCTCAATGCCCTGAAGAATTTCGTGATGGACGTGGACGGCTATATCGGCCTGTACTCGATCCAGAACGGCAACGAGCAGTTGATCTCCTGCCTCCAGTCGGAGGTCGATGCCGATATCCAGCTCAACCACCGTGTGCTGGAAGTCGGCAGGACCGAGCAGGGCCGCTATCAGTTGAATATGATGAACGGCAAGGGCCCCGAGACGAAGGAGTTCGATCTCGTGATGGTTTGCTTGCCGCACAGTTGGCTTGCGACCATGCGGTGGGGCGGCGAGCAACTTCGCAAGTCGATGGTCAAGCACATCGCATACTTCGATCGTCCGGCGCATTATCTTCGTATTTCGCTCTTGTTCGACAGCCCATTCTGGGGCGAGCAAATTCCCGGCGCGTGGTTCATGTCGGAGGCATTCGGCGGTTGCTGCGTCTATAACGAGGGCGCGCGCCACGACGTTGGTCGCAACGGCGTGCTGAACTTTCTGGTAGCAGGGTCGGATGCGCTTGCGTTCGCAAATCTCAGCGACGATGAATTGATCGATGCCGCCCTGAAATCGCTGCCGGCATCGTTCGGTGACGCGCGGGCGCATTTGTTGGAAGGCAGGACTCATCGCTGGTTGTCGTCTGTGAATGCCATTCCTGGCGGTCTTCCCGTGCGCGATGTCGCGACCAATCATCGACCGGAGCCGAAGCAGCATCCCGGCATCGTGTTGGTTGGCGACTATCTGTTTGACTCGACCCTAAATGGCCTGCTCGATTCATCCGACGCCGCAACCGATATCGTGGTCACGGAGACGATGCGGCTTCGCTACGCTCGCGAGAAGGGTGGAAGTGGCAGCAAGATCGATTCGAACTATTTTGACAACTACCGGGGCGTTGGGCCGTATCGCGACGTCTGGCAGCAGTTCAGTGATCCGCAACATCTGAAGAATCTTATTGAAATTGTCTGGGGCAAGCGCGATGGCTATCGCCTGCTTGTGGCTGGTTCGGCCAGCGGCGAATTGGTCGGCGCGCTGCGAGCGCTCGGCACCGACGCCTGGGGGATCGAGAACAACCGCGCCATTCATGCCCGGACGCCGGCGGCGTTGCGTAAGTTCAACCTCTTTGGTTCGGTCACCGAACTCCCGTTCAAGGACGCCGAATTCGATTTTGTGTTCGAGACCTGCCTGTGTCACGTTACGGAGCGGCGGGTGCCCGGCGCGGTCCGCGAACTGCATCGCGTCGTCAAGACCGGTCTGATCTTCGGATCTGTGACCAGTGATTTCGATCCGAAGCTGATCGACCGGTATGAGTTGCTGCGCGGCGTGAAGAAGCTCGGTACGTGGTGGGAGTGGTCCGAACTGTTCTTCAATAACGGTTTCGATCTTGCCATGAGCCGGAACGACTGCCTCGACGAGGCTTGGGCAGCGACTGTTGCGGCAGGCAAGGGGCCCGGACATTGGTACGCCGACTCCGACAGCTTGCGCTATTCGTTCTTCGACAAGATCGAATCCGACGACTGATCCGAACGTGTGTCGACCAGATCGAAACGATTGGTAGATCGTGGCCAAAAAACCATCCGACAAGTCGGGCTCAGAGACGACTGGTAGAGACCGCGAACT
>CAUJJN010000210.1 GCA_963204905.1 Pseudomonadota bacterium | reverse complement strand
GGCCCGTCGATCTCGCCGTTCAATGCCTGGACGCTGACGAAAGGTCTCGAAACGCTGGCGGTCCGTGTCAGGCAGCAAACCGAGAATGCCGCCGCCATTGCCGACGCACTGGCGGCGCATCCGAAGATCGCACGGCTGATCTATCCGGGCCGCGCCGATCATCCGCAGGCGGACCTGGTGAAAAAGCAGATGCGCGCCGGCTCCACCCTGATCGGATTCGAAGTGAAAGGCGGCAAACCCGCCGCGTTCCGCTTCCTCAACGCGCTCCAGCTTGCCCGCATCAGCAACAATCTGGGAGACGCACGCAGCCTCGTGACGCACCCCGCTACCACGACGCATCAACGGCTACCCGTGGAGGCACGCGCCGAACTCGGCATCGGCGAAGGTTTCGTGCGCTTCTCGGCAGGGCTCGAACACGCCGACGACCTGATCGCGGATATCGATGCCGCGCTTCGGCGCGCATAATCTTGTCGAGCCACTTGTCTTTTACATGCCTATAAGACGAAATGCGCAGACCGAGAGACGATAATGCGGCGTTTTGTGGGTCGCAGCCGTGGCTCCTACAGACTAAAGTCGCGGCGGCTTTTGGCCAAACCTCAGTGGCATAACAAGAAGAGGCGTTTCATGAACTTCAAAACCATTTTGATGACGGCGGCGGCGGTGCTGACGCTCGGCAACGCCGCGCAAGCGGAAACCGCGATCAAGCTCGGCGTGCTTAACGACATGTCGAGCCTGTACGCCGACATCTCCGGACCCGGCTCGGTGGTCGCCGCGAAGCTCGCCGTCGAAGACTTCGCCAAGATCAACCCGGACCTCAAGGTCGAGGTGATCGGCGCCGACCATCAAAACAAGCCGGACATCGGCAGCAACATCGCACGCCAGTGGTACGATCGCGAGAACGTCGACGTCATTCTGGACACGACCACGTCGTCGGTCGCGCTCGCCGTCTCCGAAGTCACCAAGGAGAAGAAGAAGATCTTCATTCCGTCGGGCGGCGGCACATCCGACCTCACCGGAAAATCCTGCTCGCCCTACACCGTGCACTGGACCTACGACACCTGGGCGCTCGCCAACGGCACCGGTTCGGCGATGACCAAGCAGGGCGCGGACACCTGGTTCCTGCTCGTGGCCGACTATGCTTTCGGCGCGGCGCTCGAGCGCGACACCTCGGAAGCCGTGACCAAGGCCGGCGGCAAGGTGGTCGGCAGCGTCAAGCATCCGCTGAACTCGTCGGACTTCTCGTCCTTCCTGCTGCGCGCGCAGGCCTCCAAGGCCAAGGTCGTGGCGCTGGCCAACGCCGGCAGCGACATGATCAACGCGATCAAGCAGGCGTCGGAATTCGGCCTCACCCAGGGCGGCCAATCTCTCGCCGGCCTTCTGATCTTCTCCAGCGACGTCAAGGCGCTCGGGCTGCAGGCCGCGCAGGGCCTGGTGCTGACCGAAGCGTTCTATTGGGACCAGACCGACGCGACCCGCGCTTTCTCGAAGCGCTTCGCCGAGAAGTTCAACGGCAAGATGCCGACCAGCGCGCAGGCCGGCGTCTATTCGAGCGTGCTGCATTACCTGAAGGCGGTCACCGCCGCGAAGTCGAAGGATTCCGACGTGGTGATGGCCAAGATGAAGGAACTGCCGATCGACGACGCGCTGTTCGGCAAGGGCTCCATCCGTCCGGATGGCCGCGCCATTCACAACATGTATCTCTATCAGGTGAAGAAGCCGGCAGAGTCGAAGGGCGAATGGGACATCTACAAGGTGCTGGCCACGATCCCGGCCGACGAGGCGTTCCGCCCGATGGATCAGGGTGGCTGCCCTCTGGTGGCAAAGAAGTAACGACCGCTTCACATCGCGATCGATATCGATCACGAGACGCAAGACAAAATCCCGGCTCTCACGAGCCGGGATTTTTCATGACGCCACTACGAACGAGAATGATCATTCATAACGGCTGATAGACCCACACGTCCGACGGCGCGTTGACGCCGAGTTGAAGCCCCACGAAACGAACGATGTCATCGCCGAGGAGTTGCGCGAAGCAGGCGTAACCACAATCATTCATGTGCAACCCGTCGGCGATCGCGAAGCGATCGAACATCGGAACCGCGTGTTGCCTCGCATCCGGTTGCGATAGGACCTCCGCATTCGCCGCACTGGACAAGCTTGTCGTTTATCGGCTAGGTGCGCGCGGGGGTTGCACGTGCTCGGCTGGTGGCGAAAGAAAGCGGGTCTGCGAACGGCGGTCAGTGTTGTCACTGCGCCGATCCTTGCGCTGCAGCTGTTGCTCGCCGGCATAATCGCCACCCAAATGGCGGTGCCAGCTCCCACTTTCGCGGGTGCCATCTGCCACAGTATCGATGGCTCCGCCGGGACGGATCTCCCGACTCCCGGCTCTCACCCTGGGCACCAGCACTGCGCCGTTTGCGCCTTCGCGGCGGGTACGCCGGTGCTGCCCGGCGGTGATCCATCCATCACGACACGTTTCGTCGCACTCGTCGCGATATCGACGGCGGCAAGCGATGTTGCCACGCTTGAACGCAGACACGAACCGCGTCTGTCGCAAGGGCCTCCCCGGCACGTCTAGTCAGAACATTTCATCTGTCTGGACTTTCTGCCGGAGATCATCCCATGCCACGCTTGACCTGGGCGCTTTGCGCCGCAGGCGCTGCCGCGCTTGCACTTCCTCAAACCACCTTCGCACAATCCGAGAGTTCGCTTCCTCCCATCGTCGTTCAGGGATCGCAGAAGCCGAAACGGTCTGCAACACGCGCGCCGCGACGGGCCGCGAACGACACGAGGCCTGCAGCGTCGCCGACCTCTCCCGCGGCACTCCCCCGCCCGGGCGGGGGCGGAAGTCTGACAGTACCTAACACCGCGCAAGCGACCGCCGCGATCGCGCGGACCCCCGGCGCGGTCGCCGTGGTCGCGGACACCGAATTCAAGAACGGCCCCGCGAACACCGTGAAGGACATTCTGGGCTGGGTTCCGGGCGTCATCCTGCAGATGCGTTACGGACCCGACGCCCGCCTGTCGATCCGCGGCTCCGGCCTGACGCGTGGGTACGGCAATCGCGGCATCAATCCGATGATGGACGGGATTCCCATCAGCACCTCCGACGGCCTGTTCGATCTCTACGAAGTGGATCCCACGGCCTATCGTTATGTTGAGGTCTTCAAGGGCGCCAACGCCTTACGCTATGGCGCCAACTCACTCGGCGGGGCGATCAATTTCGTCATGCCCACCGGCCGCGACGCCTCACCGTTCGAAGCCCGCTTTGACGCCGGAAGTTTCGGCTACGTCAAAACGCAGGTCAGTTCCGGCGGCGCCTATGGTCCGGCGGACTACTTCATCACCACCTCGGCGCAGCGCGAGGATGGTTATCGCGAGCACAGCCAGAGCCATGTCGAGCGGCTCAACGCCAATTTCGGCTACCAGATCTCACCTGACGTCGAGACGCGCTTCTATATCAACGCCAACTCCTGGCGGGCGCGGATTCCGGGCGAACTGACCAAGGACATGGCGATGAATTCGCCGCGCAGCGCCAATCCGGTCTGGGTTCAACAGGATCAGCAACGCAATATCGATTCGATCCGCATCGCCAACAAGACCACGCTACGGTTCGACTCGACCACAGTGGACTTCGGCCTCTACGGACTCGAACGCCACGTCATGCATCCGATCTATCAGTGGCTGGATTTCCGTGTTCACGATTACGGCGGCTTTGCGCGGGCGACCGACGACCGCGTCATCGGCGGCTTCCGCAACCGTCTGGTCGGCGGGGTGAACGTCCAGAACGGCACCATCGACATCGATTACTTCACCAATCTCGCCAACGCCGTGAAGGGCCCGCTCGTCGCGTCCTACGGCTGGAAGTCGAAAAACATCACGGCTTATGCTGAAAACTCGCTCTATGTCCTGCCGAATGTGGCACTCGTGGCCGGCGGGCAATTTCTCCACGCCTCCCGCGATCAACAGGATCGCTTCCTGTCGGACGGCGACCAGTCCGGCAGCCGCAGTTGGGATCTGTTCAGCCCGAAGGTCGGCGTGCTCTGGGACATCGATTCCGCGTCGCAGGTCTATGCCAACGTATCGCGCAACGCCGAAGCCCCGACCTTTGACGTCAACTCTTTCCAGTCGCCTGCCAGTTCAAGCGTCAACGCCCAGACCGGCACGACCTACGAGATCGGCACGCGTGGCCGCAAGCCCGACTTCACCTGGGATATCTCGTTGTATCGCACCCAGCTCAGGAACGAATTCCAGTGCCTGACCACGGCGCCCTGGAGTCCGTGCACGGTGGTCAATGCCGACCGGACCGTCCATCAGGGCATCGAAGCCGGATTGGGCGTTGCGTTTCTCAAGTCGGCCTTCGCTCAGGACGACCGCATCTGGTTGAATATTGCCTATACCTATAGCGATTTCCATTTCGACAACGATGCCCGCTACGGCTTCAACCGTCTGCCGGCCGTGCCTCCGCACTATGTTCGCGCCGAACTGCTCTACAAGCACCCCAGCGGATTCTATGCGGGACCCAATGTCGAATGGATGCCACGCGCATTTTTCGCCGATAACGCCAACAGCCTGACGGTCGACCCCTATGCCCTCCTGAATTTCAGGATCGGCTACGACGCCGGCAAAGGCTGGTCCGGCTACGTCGAGGCGCGCAATCTTCTCGATACCCGCTACATCTCGACGGCGATCGCCGCCGGAACGGCGACCGCCGCCTCGGAACTGTTCAACCCCGGTATGGGTCGCGCGATTTATGGCGGCCTGCGCTATCGCATGTAGGAGGGCGTTCCATGATCAGGATCATCATGGGTGCTGTGATGTTGCTCGCGGGCTTGTCGCACGCCCTCGCCGGTCCAGACGAGGACGCAATCGGGCATTTGCTGCATGACAGCTTCGACAAGCCGGAGAGCCGGCTTGTCGTCGACCCGATCGTTGTCGTCGCGGATCATGCCGTCGCGGGCTGGACACAGGGCGACCGCGGCGGCCGCGCGCTGCTTCGCAAAGCCGCCGGCCAATGGCGCATCGTTCTGTGCAGCGGCGATGCGATCAGATCCGGAGTCGCGGGGGGACTCGGCCGCCCCCCCCCAGGCCGCGCCGCTGCATTACCACCGCAGCCGCTGCCTGAACGCGCTGGGTCGGCCCGGCGAGGCCGCGCATGCGCTGGATGCGGCGCTGGCGCTGGCGCCCGACCACGTCCCCACCCTGCTGGCGCGGGTGGAGCTGGCCGAGGAGCATTTCGAGGAACTGGACACGCTGCCGCTGCTGCGCCGCGCGAT
>CAUJJN010000209.1 GCA_963204905.1 Pseudomonadota bacterium | reverse complement strand
CTGGCCCGCGACCTGCGCGCGCTCGGTCTCTACACCGCCCGTTCGCTCTCCTTCGACGGCGTCGAATATGAGCTGGTCGAGCATGCGCTGACGCCGGAGCAAACGCGCATCTATGACGCTTATGCCGGCGCGTTCGCCATCATCCATAACAATCTCGACGCGGCGATGGAGGCGGCCAACATCACCGGCGCGTCCGGCACCTTGAACCGGCAGGCCAAATCCGCCGCGCGTTCGGCCTTCGAGAGCGCCAAGCAACGCTTCTTCGGCCACCTGCTCACGAGCATGAAGACGCCGACGCTGATCCACTCGATCAGCCGTGATCTCGATGAAGGCCATTCCGCCGTCATCCAGATCGTCTCGACCGGCGAGGCGCTGATGGAACGCCGCCTGGCCGACCTGCCTACCGAGGAATGGAACGACGTTCGCATGGACATCACGCCGCGCGAATACGTTTTATCGTATTTGGAGACGAGCTTTCCGGTGCAGCTCTACGAGCCCTTCACGGACAGCGAGGGCAACCTGTCATCACGGCCCGTCACCCGAGATGGTCAGCCTGTCGAAAGCCGCGAGGCTGTCGCGCGCCGCGACGAGTTGATCGCCAAGCTCGCCAGTCTGCCACCTGTTCCCGGCGCGCTCGACCAGATCGTCCAGCATTTCGGTACCGATATGGTAGCGGAGGTGACGGGCCGTTCACGGCGTATCGTCCGTAAGGGCGACCGTCTCGCCGTCGAAAATCGCGCCGCCTCCGCGAATCTCGCGGAGACGCAGGCGTTCATGGACGACGCGAAGCGTGTCCTGATCTTCTCCGACGCGGGCGGGACCGGCCGCAGCTATCATGCCGAGCTGTCAGCGCGGAACACGCGGCTGCGCGTCCACTATCTGCTCGAACCGGGATGGAAGGCCGACGCCGCCATTCAGGGGCTCGGCCGGACGCACCGCACCAATCAGGCGCAGCCGCCGCTGTTCCGACCGATCGCGACCGACGTGAAGGCCGAGAAGCGCTTCCTCTCGACCATTGCCCGTCGCCTCGACACGCTGGGCGCGATCACGCGCGGCCAGCGCCAGACCGGCGGCCAGGGCCTGTTCCGGCCGGAGGACAATCTGGAAAGCGCCTATGCCCGCGATGCGCTGCGCCAGCTCTATCTCCTCCTGGTGCGCGGCAAGGTCGAGGGCTGTTCGCTCGACCGCTTTGAGTCCGCCACTGGCCTGAAGCTGATGGATTCGACCGGCATCAAGGATGAGCTGCCGCCGATCATCACCTTCCTCAATCGGCTGCTCGCGCTCACCATCGAGCTTCAAGGCATCCTGTTCACTGCGTTCGAGCAACTGCTGAACGCGAAGATCGAGGGCGCCATCGCCAGCGGCGCCTATGATGTCGGGTTGGAGACGCTGACAGCGGAACGCTTCACCGTCACCGATCGCCAGATCATCTACACCCATCCAGGCACCGGCGCGGAAACCCGGCTGCTCACAATCACGCAGCGCGAGCGCAATCGTCCGGTGACGCTCGATGATGCGCTCGGCCATCTCGATGACCGCCAAGCGAAGCTGCTCGTCAACGAGCGGTCGGGACGCGCTGCCGTGCAGATTCCGACGACGAGCATCATGCTCGACGACGGCGAGATCGAGCGGCGCGTCCAGCTGATCCGGCCGATGGAGGCGCATAATGTTCCGGTGAAGATGATGGGTGAGACCCATTGGCTCGACGCCGATCGGAATGCCTTCGCCGCAGCCTGGACCACGGAGGTCGCCGAGGTGCCGGAATTTGCCGACAGCACGATCCATGTCGTCACCGGCCTGCTACTGCCGATCTGGAAGCGGCTGCCGAACGAATCCACTCGCGTCTATCGGCTTCAGACCGATGAGGGTGAGCGGATCGTCGGCCGCAAGGTCTCGCCGGCCTGGGCGGCGAACGCGACTACGACCGGCGCCTCCTCGCTGACGCCGGACGCCGCGTTCATGGCGCTGATGGAGGGTCGCACGATCCTCGATCTCGCCGAGGGCCTCCAGCTTCGCCGCTGCCGTGTCATGGGCGCCAACCGCATCGAGCTGTCCGGCTTCACCGACACGATGCGCGAACGGCTCTCGGCCTTTGGCCTCTTCCACGAAATCATCGCGTGGAAGCTGCGTATGTTCGTGCCGACCGACACATCCGGCCCGGCGGTGCTCGAGCGCGTGCTGGGCCGCTGGCCGGTCGAGCGCATCGGCGAGCGCGAGGCGGCTTGATGCCCCGTCACAATGCCGCAGAACTTGCACACCGTCTTGGCCGGCAGGCCGAGGCGGTGTGCCGTCACTATCTGTCTGCCGGACGCCGTCAGGGCAATTACTGGCAGGTCGGGGATGTGCGCAACACGCCGGGCCGCTCGATGTTCGTGCGGTTGAAGGATTCGCCGAAAGGTCCGGCCGGCAAATGGACCGATGCCGCGGCGTCGGGCGAGCATGGCGATCTGCTCGACGTGATTCGCGAAAGTTGTGGCCTTGTCGACTTCAAGGATGTGGCCAAGGAAGCGCGCCGATTCCTCGCGCTCCCGCATCCTGAACCGGAAAGGACCAGGATGCTGGCCGGCAGACAGTCCATCAGCGCCGGCTCACCCGAAGCGGCGCGGCGGCTCTTTGCCATGTCGCAGCCGATCGGCGGAACCCTCGTCGAAGCGGTTTTGCGCAAACGCGGCATTACGACTTTGCACGAAACCGGCGCGCTTCGCTTCCATCCGCGCTGCTACTATCGGCCGGACGAGCATAGCCCGACCGAGACCTGGCCCGCGATGATCGCTGCCGTCACCGACCTTTCCGGCAAGTTGACCGGCGCGCATCGCACCTGGCTCGACCCCGGCGGATTCAGCGAGGCCAATCTCGGCCGTGCCCCGATCGAGACGCCGCGGCGTGCGATGGGCGATCTCCTCGGGCAGGCCGTGCGCTTCGGCGTGGGCGGCGAGGTAATGGCGGCCGGCGAAGGCATCGAGACGACATTGTCTGTCCGATCGGTCCTGACGCAGATGCCGTCGATGGCGGCGCTCTCGGCCGCGCACCTCTCGGCCATTCTGTTCCCGCGGACGCTGCGGCGGCTCTACGTCGCGCGCGACAACGATCCGGCCGGTGACAGGGCGATGACCGTGCTGATCGAGCGCGCCAGCGCCGTCGGGATCGAGGCGGTCGTGCTCACGCCACGGCTCGGGGACTTCAACGAGGATCTCCGGCTGCTCGGCTTCGACGCCCTTGCGGCCCATCTGCGTCTACAGGTCGCCTCGGAGGACGTCGCCCGCTTCATGTCCCTGGCGGTCTGATCGACTGGCAAGGGAAGGTGCGGCAGGGCGGTGCGTGACAGGCTGCGATCATGGCGCGAGACCTCCGGGGTCGAGAGGCCACACCCACGGCCTTCTGAGAGGGCGATCGGGCGTCAGCCGGGCCGGACAGGCAATGCCTGCGGCCGACGATTTTCCGCCGCGCCCCCGTGGGGCGCTTTGCATCGCGAGGCAAAATCGCCGGCCTCCAGCATCCTCCACAGTGTTCCGGCCCTTCGCTTTGCTGCGGGTGCAGGTCCGGCCCGCCCGTCGCCTTCGTCGCCATGAAGGCCGCGATGGGCGCGGCCACACCGCGAAGGAAAGTCGCCATGACCGATGGACACGACACCGCATACGAGCCGCACCACGATTCCTCTCCGACCGATCACCTGCTTCAGGAACTCCAGCTCTACGGCTACCGTCCCTTCGAAGACGAACCCGACCCGCGACCGCTTCCGGAAGGCCGCGTCATCGCCGGCAGCATCGCCGACATCTTCGACGCCCTCGTGGTGGCGCTCTCCGACACCCGCCTCGAACCAGATCTGGAAGAATTGCTCTGGGGCACGGTCAACCTCTTCCATCGCGCCACCGACCGGATCGAACGCGAACTCGACGACAACGAGATCGCCCAGCGGCGCCTCCAGCGCGAACAGGATGGCTCGGAGGTCAAGTCTGTCGAACTCGAACGCCTGACGGCACAGGGCCAGACCCTTCTCGAACGGCGCAACGCCTTCGAACTGATGCGCGACCAGGCCGCCGAGCACTTCGAGCGCAACACCCACTCGATCTGGCGGCCGCGCACCGGCTCGATGGTCAACCATCGCAACCTCACCGCCGCGATGATCGACAGCCGCGATTTCCTCGCCGCGAAGCGTCGCACCGAGGCCGAGGTGCTCCTGCCTCCCGGCCCGAAGGTTGCCTTCACCGGCGGTCTCGATTTCAACGATCACCGCCTGATCTGGGCCAGGCTCGATCAGGTCCACGCCAAGCATCCGGGCATGGTGCTGCTGCACGGTGGAAGCCCGAAGGGCGCCGAACTCATTGCCGCCAAATGGGCCGACAACCGCAAGGTGCCACAGATCGCCTTCAGGCCTGACTGGACCAAACACGGCAAGGCCGCCCCGTTCAAGCGCAACGACGCGATGCTCGATGTTCTGCCGGTCGGCGTCCTCGTCTTCCCCGGCACCGGGATTCAGGAAAACCTCGCCGACAAGGCCCGGAAACTCGGTATCCCCGTCATGAAGTTCGATGGCGGCGCATAACGCGCCGCCGCCTCGCGGCAGCAATAATTGTCTTTACGAGAAAAACGCTCTCGTTCAGAATACATCAGCATTCTTGCAGAACCGGCGAAGCAGCATAGTCGCAGGCGGAGCGTATCTCCCGGCAGCCTGTCGTGATCCTCAACCGTTTGCACGGAGGCTTTCATGACGCTGATTCTGCTCGCCATCTCCCTGACGATCGCGTTTTGCGTGCTCGCCTATAACCTCGCGATCTACGCCTTGCCCTTCGCGGCCGGTTTGACCGCGTTTCAATATGCCTATGCGGCGGATGCAAGTTCTCTCATCTCCGGCCTTGCCGCCATCAGCGCCGCGCTCGGCTCGATCGCGTTGGTCATCGCCGTCGTCGGTTTCGCGAAAAATCCGGCTCTGCGTCTTGTCGCGCTGGCGATCTTCGCCATTCCCGCCGTGATCGCCGGCACCACGGTTGTCCACGGCATCGCCAAGCACATGATCGACGGAGGTCTCGTCCTCAATCTGCTGTGCGGCGCTGGCGGTCTATTCATCGGCATCGCGGCGATGATTAATCTCTACGCGGTCGGAACGGCCGTCCTTACGCGCTGAGGCAACGGCCGCGATCCTGCGCTCCCACGAGACACCCCGAAGGCTTTCGCCGCTGGCTTCCGATATCCCGTTCAGAACAAGAACGACCGTGTCAGGGACGCGTTCGCCCGCACGTTCGATCCGCATCGCCCGTTTCGAAAAGCGTCGTCTGACAGCGAATCCCGCAGCCGTAGCGATCACCGCCCCCCGGGGTGGCCTGTCCTATATTAGTGCGGAGATAGTCGTGAACACCTTCATCCCGCCCCATGCAGATCCGCATGCATCTCCTCTTCGCGCTGATACGGTGGGGCAGCGCCATGCGCCCGAAACCCGATAGCTTTACCGATCTCGTCCCAACCTGCCTTTCCTGCAACGACGCATGAGGAGGCTAAGAGGGTTCTGAATGGTGTGTCCGCGTGGCGGATGGGCCTGATCGGGCGCCTTTGCCAGCAAGGCCGATGGTTTGGCTGCGTGTCGTCTCCCGGCTTTCGAGAGGCGCCAATTCCTCCGACTGACTGATCCCCTAAGTCCGTTCTGTTTCCACCAGCAACCCCCGCGGCTCCGAACCGTGTTGGCGCTACGCGCCTGCCCGCACCACTTCGGGCCTTAGGGGTCAAGCTGGCGCCGAAAGCGCCAGTGCAGGAGTCTCCCGACGGCCTTGGCCGGGTCTCGTCGGAGGGAATGGTCCCTCCGGGAAGCAACGGAGACTTACCATGCAGAACATCGTCATTCTCGCCGGCAACATCGGTCAGGCCCCTGAAACCCGCACCACCAACGGCGGCACCGACATCACCCACTTCACACTCGCCACCTCGCGTCCCCGCTACTCGGAAGGCAGGGTCATCCGGGACGTGAACGGCTACCGGGTCCAGGACACCGAATGGCATCGTATCACCGCCTTCAACGGCCTCGGCAAGACGATCCAGCAACATTGCGAAAAGGGGATGAAGGTTCTGGTGCGCGGCCGCATCCACTACACGAAATGGACCGACCAGCAGGGCGTTGATCGCTACGGCTGCGAGATCATCGCCGAGACGGTGGACTTCCTGAGCCGGGCGAAGCAGACCCAGAACGACGACGGCAATACCGTCGATGACGACGAGATCCCGTTCTAACGGGCGGGATACCGGAAAGCCCGGCGGCGAAAGCCGCCGGGCTTTTCCATGTTCGCGTCGGATCGCGGCTGCCACGCGCTTCCCTTTCTGGCCATGGGCGCCGAAGTCCCATCCGGCTCAGGCGAAAAACCGCGCCCGACTCCATTCCCACCATTTCGGCTGCGGACATGCAGCGGCGCCCCATCTCGACGGCGTCGCAACGTCAGGGTGAAGGCAGGGCCACGGCAGCGCCCAACGCGAGGATTTCCGCTCCGGTCGGCGGGCACCATCCCCGTTCTTTGAGGCTGACCCTGGTTTCAATCCCGGCCTCGTGGGGTCAACCCTCATGGGGTCCGCTACGCGAAGCGTGCGGTCAGGTCGGCTTTGCCTCTCTGATGACCCCGGCCGCGACCGAAACACCTCGGGCGCCTGTCGAGCGGGGATGGTCCCCGCCTCCAGACAGGAGCTACGAAAATGTCCCTCGCAGACGCTCACGCCTTCGCCTTCAGCCTCGCCGCCACCCTGATGGTCACGATCATCATCTACCGCGCCGGCGACGGCACCATGAGCGTCATGCCCGCCGCCGAATATGATGGGGATGCCGACACCATCGTCGGCGAGATCGATCCGTTCGCCTGAGCCGGATGGGGCTTCGGCCCCGCCTTCGGCATGGCGGCACGACCGAATCAGTCGTCGGCCGACTACTCTCGTCGCAGCGCTTCGAGGTGACTTTCGGCTGGATGGAGGCGCCAAGAACGACTATTATAGTCGTAGTTCTGGCAGGTGCGTTCGCGTCGGTGGGAGGTGATCATGCATGATCACTTCCCGACAATCGCGGGCCGCACGCGCGTTGCTGGGTTGGACGCAGGAGACGCTCGCTGACAAGGCCCGCATATCGCTGACCGCGTTGAAACGCCTCGAATCCGAAAGCGACCTCGAGGTTTACGAAACGACGCGCGATCAGGTGCGCAGGGCCTTTGAAGCGGCAGGGATCGTTCTGCTCTCCACCGACAAAGGGCAAGGGGTTCTGCTGCATCATGACACGTCTAACCGCCAGGCCCATCGATAGTCGTTCCGCGCCATCGGGCCATGCACCATCATTCCAAGATGCACGCACCGGGCGATGGTTAAAATATCGTAACCATGCCAATGTCCGGCGATGACGGAACCATCGACATTCGCGTTCCTGGATGAGCCGCCGATAAGTCGGCGGCTCACCAGCTATGACCGCGAGCATATGGTTCTCTATTTGCGGCTACTCGATGCGGCGCGTGACGGCGCCGATTGGCAGGAAGCCGTTCAAATCCTGTTCGGCCTCGATCCACAAAGCAATCCGCATCGCTGTCGTCGGATCCACGACACTCACCTTGCGCGTGCCCGTTGGATGACCGAGCACGGTTATCGCGAGTTGGTGCGCGAAAGTCAGTGTCACTGATCCACGCGATGCCGCTGCGGCATCGCCCCCGCCAAACTTCGCGGCTTCAGCATCACAATCGTTCCGGGAATGCTGGCTCCTCCGCAAATTGACGGAGGAAGGACTGACCATGGTACCGGACGCTTCAGGATGGCGCTCCTCGGCGCTCTACCTCCACGTTGACGGGCTTGCTGCCTCTGACATCGCTTGGGAATGGCTCCGTCGCAACGAAACGTATGATCATGATTTCGATGCGTACTCGCGCAACAAGGAAAATCCTCAATCGCTGACCGACAGGATTCGGCAGCGTTGGGGACTGCGATTTCCCGCTTGATCCGCAGCAAGCTCCTCCCAAGGCGCAGGTGTTCTGGCTTCCGCATGCCGACACCAGCACAGTCGTGCTGGCGGCGGCTCCTCCGATCTTCTCTTTGGATCGCGATGTACGAGCCGCATTCGATATCGCTCAATCGATCGAACAGGGTGGCGAAACGCTCCTCCTCTACGAGCTGAGCAAGAATCAGCACCTCCAGCTCATCCTGCCCGCCGGCCATTCGCCTGCGGTTCCTTTGGTTGCCATGGTTCCGATCGGTCTGGAAGGATTTGATCGGGTAGAGTCCATTTACCGCCTTCTTGCATCGCTCTACGGCCGCGCTGTGCCGCCGGACACGCGCCTCACGCGGCAGAAACGCAGACGGATGCGCCATATGCTGCAAGCGTTCGACGGGTTCCGGGATGGCGCCACCCAACAGGAGATCGCCCGGATCATCTTCCGTCTTCCGCGGATGAAGCGGGATGACTGGCAGATATCCTCGGTTCGCCATACCGTCATGGCTTTGCTTCGCGATGCCCACGCGATGGCTGCTGGAGGCTATCGAACGCTGCTGCGCCACCGGCGATCCCAGGGTTCGCGAACCAGGCGAACCGAAAACGATCAACAATGAAGTCACAACGTCGCCGTTGCATGATCGTAGGACTCCTGCGGATGCGTTGCCCGCTTCTCGCGAACCGCTGACGTACAAGGCCGACAGCGAAACGCTTCTCACAAAATTCCTCCCATCCGCCGCGAACACGTCTTTGCTGTCCACCCGCCCCGGGGGACTCGGCGGACGTGATGTGGGATTTCAGGTCCCCCTAAAATCCCACTCCATCTCACCTGTTTCGCTTCGCCATCGTGGTCTTCGCCCGCCGCTGATTTCCAGCGGCTCACGTGAACACCACGAAAGGCCGATCCATGCGACCCGAACTCGCCGTTCTCCCGCCGCGCTTTCTGCGCACCAAGGAAGCCGCCGAATTCCTCGGCCTGTCCGCCCGGACACTGGAAAAGCACCGGACCTACGGAACCGGCCCGGCCTACCGAAAGCTCGGCGGCCGCGTCGTCTATGCCATCGACGATCTCGAAGCCTGGGCCGATCGCGGCGCCGTCACCTCGACCTCCGATCCCCGCGGATCGGTTCTTCCCGCCAAGCGCCAGTCGCCGACGTCGCCGGCGCGCGCAGGACGATACGCACGCTGACGGCGCACGATTTCCCGAATGGCGGCGCGGCATCAGTCCTCTTCGGAGCGCGGACAGCTCAATCTGTTCCGGGCGCTCCCCGGCGATTTCGCGCCACGAGACGCGCAGGATCTCATGGCCTATCCGTTCTTCTCCCTCGCCAAGTCGAAACGCATCGCACCCATCGATTTCAAGGCAGGCGATGTGACCATCCGTGTCGAGGCCGTGCCCGATCACGGCATGGCGACCATCTGGGATGCCGACATCCTGATCTGGGCCGCGAGCCAGATCGTTGAGGCGCGCGACGCGGGCTTGCGCACTTCCCGGCTCATGGCGACGACGCCCTATGAGATTCTCACCTTCGTCGGCCGCGGTGTATCGCTGCGCGATTACCAGCGCCTGAAGGCCGCGCTCGACCGGCTCCAATCCACCACCGTCGCGACCTCGATCCGCCAACCGGCGGAAGGCCGTCGGCATCGCTTCTCGTGGATCAACGAGTGGCAGGAGCGAACCGATCGCGACGGTCGCCCTGTCGGCGTCGAGCTGATCCTGCCGGACTGGTTCTATCGCGCCGTTCTCGATGACGCGCTCGTTCTCACCATCGACCGCGCCTATTTCGATCTGACCGGCGGGCTCGAA
>CAUJJN010000208.1 GCA_963204905.1 Pseudomonadota bacterium | reverse complement strand
AGAGGTGCCTGCGATGATTATTCTTTACGGCTTTGGCGAAGGTTTCGGCCTTCCGGAAATCAGCCCCTTCGTCACCAATACCGAGGTGCAACTCAAGATGGCCGGATTGTCGTACCGCAAGGTGTTTGCGCTGCCGGATTCCTCGCCCAAGGGACAGATGCCCTATATCGACGACGCGGGCGAGATGGTCGCCGATTCGACCTTCATTCGCGCCCATATCGAGCGCAAGTACGGGTTTGATTTCGATGCCGGGCTCGATACCGCGCAGCGGGCGGAAGCCTGGGTCGTCGAACGCATGATCGAGCACCATGTCTATTGGGCGCTGGTCGGTGTGCGCTGGATTGATCCGGTGAACTTCGCCAAGGGGCCTGCTCACTTCTTCGACGCCGCACCGGAGCATCTGCGCAATGATATCCGCGAGGGTGCCCGCACGCGGGTCGTCGAGAATTACCGGCTCACCGGCCTTGGCCGGCACACCCCGAAGGAAGTTGTCGAACTTGCGACGCGGTCGCTGTCGGCGCTGTCGGTGCTGCTCGCGGACAAGCCGTATCTGATGGGCGACCGTCCGTGCGGCACCGACGCGATTCTGTTCGGCACGGTGGCCGGACTGTTGTCGCCGTTCTTCGATTCGACATTGCGCCATCGCACGGAGCAGTTCACCAATCTTGTTGCCTACGTCGAGCGGATGATGGGTCGTTACTACCCGGACCACGTCTGGCGTGCGCCGGAAGCGGCGGTGGCGTAAGCCGCGACGCGCGCAGGGAGAAGCGTGAATATGGCCGACAAGGATTCGTTCTTCTGGAAGATGGTCGACGGCCGGTTGCCGCCGCCGCCGTGCGCGCAAACGCTGGGCCTCGCGTTCGGCGCCATCGATCCGGAGCGCGGCACCATCGAAGTTGATTTCGACGGCAAGCCGGAGTTTCTGAATCCCGTCGGCAACATTCAGGGCGGCTTTCTCGCCGCGATGCTGGACGACACCATGGGGCCGGCGCTGGTCGCCACCCTCGACGCCGGTGAGTTCGCGCCGACCGTCAGTCTCAACGTCCAGTTTCATCGCCCCGCGAAGCCCGGTCCGCTGAAAGGTCTTGGCCGGGTGACGATGCGCGGCAAGGAGGTTTGTCAGTTGGCCGCCGAACTGTTGCAGAACGGCAAGGTCGTCGCCACCGCGACGGCCACCGCTGTCATCCGCCGGATGTCGCGTGACGGAGGCCGGTCAACATCCTTCTGCCTTTGATACTTTAAGGATCGTAATCAACCCGGTCGATGTATCACCCTCCTATTCGGAGAGGTCGGAGCCTAAGGCTCCGGGTGGGGGGGATCGACCGTTATTGAGTCTGTAACCCCTCACCCCGACCCTCTCCCAAATGAGAGAGGGAGTACGCATCGTTTTGTGGTAGATTTTCCATCAAACCGAAGATGCGTTAGCGATGGACTGCGTCTACGTCGCGGGAAGCGGCGTTCCCTTCAACGCGGCCACTTCCGCTTCGAGTTCGGCGATCCGTGTCTCGCGTAGTTCGAGCGCGGCCTTGACGTCGGCGGCGTCGAATTTCTGCGGGATGTGTTGGCGGCAATTGGTGTTCCACGCCGACACCTTGATCAGGATCACCTGTTCAGGTCGTGCGCGATAGCCGCGCGGCATCAAGGCTTCCAGCAGCGCCGGATCGTCGTCGATGACCCGCGCTTCGCCCCAGATCTTGACGCGCTGGCGATTCACGTAGTCCAGCAGAAAGATGTGCACCTTCGGATTTTCCGACAGGTTGCCGAGCGTAATGAACTGCCGGTTGCCGGCGAAATCCGCGAAGGCGATAGTGGTCTTGTCGAGCACATGGAGGAAGCCGGGGGGGCCGCCGCGATGCTGGATGGTCGGCTGGCCGTCGGCGCTGGCGGTGGCGAGGAAGAAGCTGGTCTGCGCCGCGAGGAACGTCGCGAGATTGTCGTCGATCTCGGTGGGCCAGCCGGCGTCCGCTTCGGGGCCGGAATAGGCCTCGCGCGATCCCTTGATGGTCTGGATCGCCTTGACGGCGGGGCTGAAGGCAATATCGCTGGGCGAAGCGTGGAGTGTGGACATCGTCGTCTCCGGGTGAGCATCCGGCGTCTGATCCGATGAACATGGTTCGTTGCCCGGCTTTGAGCAATTAGCGCCGTTGACACGACATTGTTGCAACATCAGAAATAATGCCATGGACCGCATCGAAACCATGCAGGCCTTCGTCACCGTGGCAGACCACAAGGGGTTTGCCCCGGCGGCGCGCAAGCTAGGGCTGTCAGCGTCGGCGGTGACCCGGATGGTCGCCGCGCTTGAGGAGCGGGTCGGCGCGCGGCTGCTGCAACGGACCACCCGCTCGGTGATGCTGACCGATGCCGGCGAACGGTTTCTCGAACGGGCGCGGCGCATCCTTGCCGATGTCGAGGAGGCGGAAGGCGCGGTGCAGGCGGAGCGGACGCAGCCGACCGGCCGCCTCGTGGTGTCTGCGCCGCTCGGCTTCGGCCGCCGCCACGTCACGCCGCTGATGTCGACCTACCTGAAACGCTATCCCGAGGTCGCCGGCGATCTGCGCCTGTCGGATCGCACGGTCAATCTGGTCGAGGAGGGCGTCGATCTCGCGGTGCGCATCGGCCATCTGCCGGACTCAAGTCTTGTGGCGCGCGCGGTTGGCGACATGCGGCGCATGGTGGTGGCGGCGCCGGCTTATCTGGCGGCGCATGGCGAGCCGAGTCATCCTTCGGAGATTGCGGCGCATCGCGTGGTGCACTTCGGCGCGCTGAGCGCCGCGCCAGACTGGCGCTTCGTCGAAGGCGGGAAAGAAATTCGCGTCGCCTGCGCGCCGCGCTTCACCACCAACAGCGCCGATGCCGCGATCTATCACGCCGAGCAGGGCGGCGGGCTCACGCGCGTGCTGGCGTATCAGGCGGCCGAAGGGCTCGCCAGCGGTCGCCTCAAGGCGGTGCTTGTCGATTACGAGATCGCACCACTGCCGATCCATCTGGTCTATCCGACGTCGCGGTTGTTGTCAGCGAAGGTGCGCGCCTTCGTCGATCTGGTGCTGCATGACTGCGACTGGCACTTCGCCAGGCGCTAAGCCGGTTTTTGCTGCGATCGCGGCACGACGCGGAAGGTGGCGTTGGCGCGCGCGATCGGTTCGTCGTCGGCGGTGATGATGCTTTGCACGAAGCAGATGGTGCGTCCGCTTTTCAGCACCTCGCTGTCCACCGCGAGCCACTGTCCGATGCTGGCGCTGCCGATGTAGTCGACCGAGAGATTGATGGTGACCAGCGAGAACGCCGGCCCGAGCTTGTAGCCGCAGCTATGGCCCATCGCCTTGTCGGCCATCGCCGCGATCAACCCGCCGTGAATCAATCCGCGCGCGTTGGTGTGCGGCGTATCGAGCCGGAGCCCGATGACGATCGCGTCCTCGGTCTGCTTCCAGTAGATCGGCTCCCAAGGATCGGTCAGCGGGCTCTTGCGCGGATTGCGCACGAATCCGGGCGGAATGGCGGGGTCGTTCATCAGGTGCTCCGGCGGTTCGGGACGAGCGGCTCGTCGAATGGATGTCACGCCTATCACAACGGGGATGCGCCTGCGCCCTGCCGGGCAAAGTCGTTTACGGCAGATAATTACAGTGCATAATCATTTCTGCGACCGTCGGGGCGGCGCCGAATTCGTATTTGCATCTGAAAAGTCCATTTCAGCCGGGAATCTTGCAATGGTCTTTGCCGTGCAGGCGTGGAAAATACGCGCAATCGCTTGCATGGCGAACGACGCTAGATAACATGTTAAATAAAGCAGGCCGGAGAACCGGTCATCATCAGAGGGAGAGACGACGATGCGGAAGGCACTTCTGGCGCTGCTGATGGCCGGTTGCGCGGGGCTCGCGATGACGCCCGCAACCGCCCAGGACAAGACCGTCAATCTGAAGGTCTCGCTGTGGGTACCGCCCGCTCATCCGCTGGTGCCGGCGACCATCGCCTGGGCCAAGGATATCGAGAAGGCTTCGGGTGGCAGCATCAAGCTGACGGTGTTCCCCTCGCAGCAACTCGGCAAGGCGTTCGACCACTACGACATGGCGCGCGACGGCATCGCCGACATCACCTACGTCAATCCCGGCTATCAGCCGGGCCGCTTCCCCATCGTCTCCGCGGGACAGCTTCCGTTCCTGTTCGGCGACGGCAAGAAGGGAACGCTGGCGCTGAACGAGTGGTATCAAAAGTACGCGCCCACCGAGATGAAGGACACCAAGCTGTGCTTCGCCTTCATCCACGATCCCGGCGCGCTGTTCGGCAAGAAGAAGGTGCTGGTGCCCGTGGATCTCAAGGGCCTGAAGGTGCGCCCGGCGCAATCGACCATCGGTGAAATGGTCAAGATGGCCGGTGGCACCAATGTGCAGGCATCGGCCCCCGAGGCGCGCGACGCCATCGAGCGCGGCGTGGCCGACGAAATCACCTTCCCGTGGGGCTCGATGTTCCTGTTCGGCATCGAGAAGGCCGTCAAATACGCGATGGACGTGCCGCTCTACACCACGGTGTTCACCTACAATATGAATCTCAAGAGCTACAACGCGATGTCCCCGGCGCAGAAAAAGATCATCGACGATCACTGCACTCCGGAATGGGCGTCCAAGGTCACCGATCCGTGGAGCGAGTTCGAGTTCAATGGTCGCGCTAAAATGAAGGCGCTGGCAGACCACGAGGTCTACACGCTGACGCCCGAACAGCTCGCGCAGTGGAAAGCCGCGGCGAAGCCGTTGCACGACAGTTGGGCCGCCGACGTCAAGAAGGCAGGCGGTGACCCGGTCGCGATCGATGCCGACCTTCAGGCCGTGATCAAGAAGCACAACGCGGGACTGTAGAAGCAGGCAGTCATGCTCGGCCTTGCGCCGGCATCCCTATCTTGTCTCAACAAAAATGCGGGGATGGCCGGGACAAGCCCGGCCATGACGGAAGCTTTCAATCGGCATTCGGCAGGAAATCATGACCGCTGATCCTGAAGTCACTCCCGATGGTGTCCTGACGGGGCCGCCCGAGCCCGTCTCCAAGAACTACATGGACAAGTTCATCGACTCGATCGAATGGGTCGCGGCCTTCTTCGTCGGCGTCGTCGCGCTGAACACCTTCGTCGCGGTGTTCATGCGGAAGTTCTTTTCGGTGACGATCCCTGATTACTACAATGTCGGTCAGTTCCTACTCGGCATCCTGATCTTCTGGGGGATCGCTGCCACCAGCTATCGCGGTACGCATATCACCGTCGATCTGGTCTGGGCCAATGCGTCGCCGAAGTATCAGCGCTGGATCGACGTGTTCGCGACGCTGGTGCTGTTGTTCGTGGTGACGGTGCAGACCTACACGCTGCTCGACAAGGTCATCACCACCCGCGAGGACCATGTGCTGACGATGGACCTGCAATTGCCGATCTGGCCGTTCTACGCGGTGGCGTGGGTCGGAGATGTCTCCGCGGTGATCCTGATCGCGTTTCGCACCTGGCGGTTGATCTTCCACCCCGAGCAGTTGCACGAACCCAAGATCAAGACGGCGGAGTAGCGATCATGGAATTGAGCAACGAGGCAGTTGCCCTGATCGGCTTCGTCAGCCTGTTCGCGATGATGCTGTTGCGGGTGCCGGTCGGCATGGCGATGGGCCTCGTCGGCGTTACCGGCTTCGGCTATCTCACCGGCATGGAGCCCGCGCTGAAACTGGTGGCGCAGACCGTGATGCGCACCGTGACGGACTACTCGTTCGGCGTGATCCCGATGTTCCTGCTGATGGGTGCGTTCGTGTCGGTGTCCGGCATCAGCCGTGAACTGTTCCGCGCCGCCAACACCTTCGTCGGGCACTGGAAGGGCGGTCTCGGCATCGCCACCATCGGTGCATGCGGCGGCTTCGCGGCGATCTCGGGATCGTCGGTGGCGACCGCGGCGACGTTCTCCGCGGTCGCTTATCCCGAAATGCGCCGCTTTGGCTATCCGCAGTCCTTCGCCGCCGGCGTCATCGCGGTGGGCGGCACCCTCGGCGCGATGCTGCCGCCGTCCACGGTGCTGGTGGTCTATGGCATTATCACCCAGCAGGATATCGGCAAGCTGTTCATCGCCGGCGTTGTTCCCGGACTGCTGGCGATCACCATGCACATGATCACCATCGCCATCATCGGCGCGGTGCGCCCCGGTTTCCTGCCCGCCGGTCCGCGCAGCAGCTGGCATGATCGCTTGCTGGCGTTGCGCGACGTGTGGTCGCCGCTGGCGCTGTTCTTCTTCGTGATCGGCGGGCTTTACGGTGGCTTTTTCATTCCGACCGAGGCCGGCGCGGTCGGCGCGGTCGGCGCCTTTATCATCGGGGTGATGCGTCGCAAGCTGTCGCGGGACGGCATTCTCGAGGCGCTGTTGCAGGCGACCCGCACCACCGCCGCCGTCTTCACCGTGCTGATCGGCGCGCTGTGCTTCGGCTATTTCCTGACCATTACCCAGACGCCGCAGCACGTCACGGAGTTTCTCACCGGGCTCGGCATCGGCCGCTACGGCGTGCTGGCGCTCATTCTGCTGATGTATCTGGTGCTGGGCTGCCTGATGGACGCCATGGCGATGATCATTCTCACCGTGCCGATCGTGTTCCCGGTGATCACCGAACTGGGATTCGATCCGATCTGGTTCGGCATCATCATCGTGATGACGGTCGAACTGGGGCTGATCCACCCGCCGGTCGGCATGAACGTGTTCGTCATCAAGAGCGTGATCAAGGACGTCAGCATGTCGACGATTTTCGCCGGCGTGCTGCCATTCGTGGCGACCGATCTGGTGCGCCTCGTTTTGCTGATCGTCTTCCCGGTGATCGCCACCTGGCTGCCGATGCACATGATGGGATAGTGCCATGACGCCTGTTCTCAGAACGAAATATGTCTTCACCGTCACCGCACGGATCGGCGCGGTCACCTCGGCCGGCGATACCGGTTACGGCGTGCGGCGCATCATTCCGATCATCGGCGGCGAGGTGCATGGCGCGGGCATCAACGGCAAGGTGTTGGCGTTCGGCGCGGATTTCCAGATCATACGACCGGACGAACTGATCGATCTCGAAGCCAAATACGCCATCGAAACCGATGATGGCGCGGTGATTTATGTGGTCAACACCGGGCTGCGGTTCGGGCCGAAGGACTTGCTTGAAAAGCTCAAGCGCAATGAGCCGGTCGACCCGGAACTGATCTATTTCCGCACCACCCCGAAATTCGAGACCGGCAGCGAGAAGTATCGCTGGCTGATGCAACACCTGTTCGTCGGCTCCGCCGCGCGTCACGCCGACCGCGTCGTCATCGACGTGCATCAGGTGCTGTAGCCGCCTCGCAAAGTGCGAGGCATCATGGCCTGAAAAAATCCCGCCATGACGGGAAGGGGACGCTCCCTTTATCTGACAAGACACGCGCGCCTTGGCCGACGTGAACGGATTCACCCGTTCCGGCGTCGTCGGGGCTGTTGACTCCTTGCCGATCTGTTATAAAACATAACTATTCTATCAAGGACATAAATAAGCTCATGGGAAACGCCGCCGCCTCCGCTTCCAGCACTGTGCCTGCGCCGCTGCTGACCATCGAGCAGATCGGCCCGATCTTGAGTGTCGGGCTCAATCGTCCGGCCAAGCGCAACGCCCTGAATGACTCGATCATCGAAGCGATCCACGACTGTTTCATCGATTTGCCGGACAGCGTCGGCGCTGTCGTGCTGCATGGCGTCGGCGAGCACTTTTCCGCCGGGCTCGACCTGTCCGAACTGACCGAGCGCGACGCCACCGGTGGGCTGATGCATTCCCAGATGTGGCACCGGGTGTTCGACAAAATCCAGTATTGCCGGGTGCCGGTGATCGCGGCCTTGC
>CAUJJN010000207.1 GCA_963204905.1 Pseudomonadota bacterium | reverse complement strand
GAGTTTCGCCGGACTGAAATATCGCGAACTACGGGACGGGACAGGATCAAGCCATATCGGCTTTTCTGCACACTGGTGCGCTGACAACGAGAATCCAGCCCTCAACCGCTTTCTCGAAATGCTGGCGGAGCGCTATTCCTCCCCATCTCTCGGCGATTGACACGCGCGTCGTAGACGGGCGAATCCTCGGTCAGCCGCCATGAACCGCGCCAGCATCGGCGCGATCAATTTTGTTGGATCGGCGCGCTGACCCGTTTCACGCGCGATTGCCTCCGCGTACGCAGCAAGGTCCCGGTGGACGGATGCAGGCAACTCCGCGGTCACCTTCACCGGCTTGTCGTCTGGGACGGCGGCGATCTTCAGCTTCGTCATTGAGGTTGTCATCCTGTGTAAGGCTCGAGGCGGAGATCCCGGTTGACGATGACACGAACCGGAAAACCCGGGCGGATCGTCAGGGTCGGCTGGATGTTGAGACTGCGCCGAACCACCTGTTGTCCGGTTTGATTCAGTGAGTCCGAGGCGCCGTGTCGCAAGGCCTGGATAATTGCGCTGTCGTTGCTGTTGGTGTCCGAGCCGGCACCCAGTTCGGTCCCGACCGCCAGAAACGTCGATAGGGCCGCAGCCTTGAACAGCTCACCCCAGTGATTGTCGACCTGGTCTTCGAGGCCTGCATACCCGGCAGCGTCAACGCCAGGCTGCCGCTCGAGAACGATAGAACGTCCGTTCGGCATGATCAGCCGGGTCCAGACGAGCAGGACGCGGGACTGGCCGAAAGTGACCTGGCTATCGTAGATGCCGATCAGACGCGCTCCCTGAGGCACAAGCAGAAAGCGGCCGGTCGGGGTATCAAAAACATTTTCGGTTACCTGCGCTGTAACCTGGCCCGGAAGGTCTGATCGGATCCCGGTGATCAGGGCACCCGGAATGACCGTCCCAGCCTGCACGACATACGGTGAGGCCGGCCTGGTGATGCGGTCAGGGCTTACCGTGCGACGGTCCACAGAGGCGTTGACGAAGGCAAGCTTCCGGTCCTGACCGTTTTGCACAGATCCATCGTCGCCGGTGCTCGTTGCGTTCGGTGGCACGACCCGCTCGCTTCCAACAGCCGCAGTCGCGGACGGACGCACTTCTCGTCCATTGGTCGAAGCGAACAGATGACTGATGCGGGCTGCTTCGGTCTCCTGATCCCGGCGCTGCTGGTCCGGATCAGCGCCGCTCGTCGGCGACTGGCCTTGAGCGGCAAGGATCGGTCGACCGAGGTCACCGGGGAGCGGCGGACCAAGCTGCGGGATTGGCTGGCGCGGAACGCCAGCATAGTCCTTCGGCAGGGTCGTAATGCCGTCGGCAACATTGTGATGGTCGGTGCTGTAAAGCTCATCGGCCGCCTGATTTCGAGCACGATTGCTCTGAAGTGACCACAACACTGCTCCGCCGATAACAAGCAGGGCAACCGCGCTCCCGCCAGCCAAGACCTTCCGCGACAACCGCGTCACGCGCGGATGCTCCGCTCTCAAGCGGAAACTTTCGGACTGCTCCGCTTGTGTCTCCGGCGGAACTGCTTGCTCGTGATCGTTTTCATTCCGGGTGTTCATGACGACGGTCTCCCGTCGGTCCTGACAATCCTGACCTTCTGCTGGTGCTCACCGCCGAGCCGGAGTTCGGCGGCCGCAAACAGCCGATCGACGATCAACACATTGCCGTAGGCGCGATAGTTGACGAGTTCTGTCTTGCCGTCTGGGCCGATGACAAAGAGCGGAGGCATTTCGCCCTGCACGATGCCGAGCGGGAATTCGACGTAGACCTTGCGGCCATCGTCATATGCGGCTAGCGGCCGCCAGGGAGGACTGTCGCCTTCGATGGAATAGCGGGAGATACGCTGCGCTGGGTCCGGAAGAACGGGCTTCAGAGCAGCTGAACGCGACCGTTCGCGTACCGTCTCAGGATAGTACCAAGCAACGGATGGCATGTACGGCCGCTCGCGAGAGCGGAGCTCAATCAGGTAGGTGCGCCGGTCAGTATTGACCACCAGGTTGGTCTCGATCGAGGCTCGGGTCGGCTTGACCAGGATATGGACGCGCCGTGTGTCGCCGCTCCCGCTCTCGGTATCGCCCACGACCCAGCGTACGGTATCTCCGGCCGCGATCGGCCCTGATCCCGTCAAAAGTTCTCCTTCCTCGAGCGCGATATCCGTGATCTGCCCCGGCGCGGCGTAAATCTGATAGAGCGCCCCAGGACTGTAGGCGTAGATTTGCGCTGCGTTGAAATACCCTCGCTTGCGCGGTTCGACCCGGGCCGCGCTATTTGCTGTCTCAACCCGGCTCACAGGTTCAGCGTCTTCCTTCCCTCCCGACTTGCCGCCGAGAGCCGGCTTCCAGAGGGGTGGAATGTGAAGCGGTCGCGATCTGTCGTCGAGAGCCACCGGCGTAGCCGGTAACGGAGGCACTTCGGCGTCATAGCTGATCTCCGGAGGAATGTAGGTCGCGCACCCACCGAGCGCCGAGGAACCAAGCAGGAGAGCAAACAAAACTGCTCGCTTCGCGGTCAAGAACGCGGGCCAAGTGGGACCGATCCCGCAGTCCGGCGCGGGGCGCTTCGAATAAACGTCAAACGGCGTCTTGGTCACTGACTCAACTCCTTTGACCAGTTGATGGCGCGGACGTAAACGCCAAGGGGATTCTTGCGCAGGCGTTCGGCATCGCGGGGCATCTCGATCACGATGGTGAGAATTGCGGTCCAGCGTTCGGTCGAGCTCAGCGAACCGTTGTCATAGGTGCGCTGGGTCCATGCGACCCGAAAGCTTTCCGACGACGCGCGAATGACGCTCGAGACGTCGACGGAGATTTGCGCCTTACCCAGCTTGGCAAAAGGGTCATTGTTCCGCGCGTAGTCGTTGAGCGCAGCGGCGCCGCGATCGGTCGTAAAATCATAGGCCCGGAGCCAGTTTTGGCGTAGAACGATGCCGTCGGCCGGCAGACCTCTGACATCCTCGATAAAGCGCGCCAGATGGTAGGCGATCTGCGCATCAGTCGGTTGATAGTCGAAGTTGGCCGGCGCAACCCTCTGGGCTTGGCCAAGATGGTCGACTTCGACCACCCAGGGCGTGATCGACCCATGGCTTGATTGCCAGACCAACCCACCAGCGAGACCGGCTGACAGTATGAGACAACCGAACGCCATCAGCCGCCAGTTTTTGGCTTGCACGCGGGCGGATCCAATGCGTTCGTCCCAAACTTGGGCTGCTTTTTGATAAGGCGTGATCGGTTCGGGCATGCGCCCGTAGTGAACTAATGGTCGTTTGATCATTGATGATTGCCCCTGAGATCAAGTGATCGGCTTTGAGCCGTGTAGTGTCTGGGTTTGAGGCGCTGCCGCGTGGCGGGTGGCGAAAGTGCGGTGATGCGTCTCAGCGCTCTCCTTCGGACAAATCGACGGAGGAGCCGCTGCCACCATGATCGCCCGAGCGGACGTGACCAGCAGCCGAGGCACCATGCCGAATAGTCTCGGCGCGCTTCATGCGGCGCGCCCAATCGGGCAGCCCTTCGGCCGAAGCGCTTGCGGCCTGCTCGCCAGCTTGCTCGCCCCCGAAGGCAGCCGCTGCACGACGCAATGGACTCATGGCAGCCGAGCTGCCCGCCTCAGCGACGCCAGCAAGGCCGCCGCTTCGATAGGCGGCTGACGCTCCCCTTATGACAGCGCCACCACCGCGCGCGGCGCCCGCAATCGCGCCGCCAGCGAGACCAACACCGCCGGCGGCAAGACCCGCGCCCGCCGCAACAATGCCACCGGCAGCAAGGCCTGTTCCAACCGCGGCACCGGCACCGAGCTGAGGCCCACCCGACACCAGGCCGTTGGCGATTCCAGGACCGAAGATGCCCAGGCCAAGCAAGGAGAGCGCCGCAAGGACCAGGGTCATCGCGTCTTCTATGGTCGGCTGATTGCCACCAAAGCCAGCGGTGAACTGCGAGAACAAAGTCGAGCCGATGCCGACGATGGCGGCCAGGACCAAGACCTTGATCCCTGAAGAGATGACGTTGCCCAAGACCCGCTCTGCCGCGAAGGCTGTCTTGCCAAACAACCCAAAGGGAATGAGCACGAAGCCGGCCAGCGTCGTGAGTTTGAACTCGATCAGGGTGACGAAGAGTTGGATCGCCAGAATGAAGAAGGCGAGCAGCACCACGATCCAGGCAAACAGGAGAACGACGATCTGGACGAAATTCTCGAAGAAACTGATGTAGCCCATCAGATTGGAGATCGAATCGAGCAGCGGTCGGCCAGCGTCAAGTCCGACTTGAGCGATCTTTCCCGGCCGAAGGAAGTCCGACGCGGAGAGACTTGCGCCTGATGCTTTTAGCCCAAGGCCGGCAAAGCTCTCGAAAACGATGCGTGCCAGACTGTTCCAATTACCGATTAGATAGGCAAAGACGCCTACAAAGAGCGTCTTCTTGACGAGGCGCGCGACGATGTCTTCGTCCGGCCCCCAACTCCAGAACAACGCAGCAAGCGTGATGTCGATCGCGGCAAGGGTCGTTGCGAGATAGCCGACGTCGCTACCGAGCAGGCCGAAGCCGTTGTCGATATATCGCGTGAACGTTTCCAGGAATTGGTCGATAATCCCCGTACCCGTCATGGCTTGCTCGCCTCAGGTGTCGCCGGTAGCAGATATCCCTGCGGGATCCGGCTCTGATCCTTTGGGGCCGGCGCCAACGCAGCGGCGGGTTCTTCTTGGCCACGAACCGCGGCACCAGATTTCTTGGCCAAGAAGCGTCGCCGGTTTTCGGCCCAGACCTGCCTGCAATGCTGATAACCTGCCGTTTCCTCCGCAGTGACGCTGCGGCAGCGTGCGAGGTCAGAGCTGGTTGCATCTGTCGTCTGCGCGGCCTTCGGCAGCGCGGGCTGCTCGTCACCACCGCGAAGCTGAATCGTGCAGGCAGTGACGACCAACACGCCGATTGTCGTAAGCAGCGACAACGCCTTGAATGCCCTTATGTCCGTCATCAGTGGAACATCTGTACGTTGGATGACTGATAGCCCTGTCCCGGAGTCAGGAACCGACGAAGCTGTTCTCGTCCCTGATCCTGGGCCGAGGCGCGCTGAGCCGCTTCAAGGCTCTGCGCCCGACCTTGCGCCGTCACGACGGCGGTGAGGTCGGCGAGCTGCTGCGCGTTCAGCGCGAGAATCTGATTGCCAGCCTGCGTTGCCTGCAGCGCGCCGCTGGCACCCTGGCTTGACGTTACGAGCGCGGATGTCTGGATGCGATTGGTGTCGAGGTTGCCAACAATGCCCGCCTGGACGCGAAGCGCGTCTTGCGTTGCGGCATAGGAATTCTGCCAACGTGACTGAGCGTTGGAGATCAGCAACTGGTTCGATTGGCTGCTGGTCGCTGGCGCGTAACTTGTCGAGAAGGCATGATCAATCTGCTGAACGTCGTAGGCGATCCGCTGGGCCTGGGCCAGCAATTGCTGGGTCCGCTGGATCGATGATTGCAGTTGCTGCAGCGATGAATACGGCAGGCTTGCCAAATTCCTTGCCTGATTGATCAGCATCTGTGCCTCGTTCTGCAACGAGGTGATCTGATTATTAACCTGCTGGAGCTCCCGCGCGGCCGTCAGGACATTCTGGACGTAGTTGGTGGGGTCAAAGACGATCAGCGCCCGTGCAGGCACCGTGACGCCAAGCAGCAGCGCGAAGGCGGCCGTGGTCGCCAATAGGCCAAGAGGTCTCATTGCGATTTCTCCAGATTGACGAGGTTGGGGATCAGGTCGAGGGCCCAGGCGACGCCGCGGTGCTGGAGCCAGGCGGGCACGAAGCCGTCAGGTCCATGTTCGGCAAGGAGCTGCGCGATGGCTGCCTGGTCTGTCTTGGAAGAGGCTGCGGTGAAGGCGAGCGCAACCTCACCAAGGCCAAGTTCGAACATCCGGTTGCCGCGACGAGACTGGCAATAGTAGTCGCGCTTTGGCGTTGCCCGGCTCAGAAGTTCGATCTGGCGATCGTTGAGTCCGAAGCGGCGGTAGATGGCGGTGATCTGCGGTTCGATCGCCCGTTCGTTCGGCAGCAACAGGCGCGTCGGGCAGCTTTCGATGATCGCCGGTGCTATCGCGGAGCCATCAATGTCAGAAAGCGACTGTGTGGCGAAGATGACGGACGCGTTCTTCTTCCGAAGCGTCTTCAGCCATTCCCGGAGTTGCCCCGCAAAATCCTCGTCATCGAGGGCAAGCCAACCTTCATCGACAATAAGGAGTGTAGGCCGGCCGTCGAGACGGCCCCCGATGCGATGGAAGAGGTACGACAGCACGGCCGGCGCAGCACCCGTTCCAATCAAACCTTCGGTCTCAAACGCCTGGACCGAGGCTTCGCCAAGGCGCTCGAATTCGGCGTCGAGCAAGCGCCCGGAAGGTCCGCCGAGGCAATAAGGTTGCAAGGCGCGTTTCAGAGAGTTCGATTGGAGCAGGACTGACAAGCCCGTCAGGGTCCGCTCCTCCCTCGGCGCCGAAGCGAGAGATGTCAGTGCCGACCACAGATGATCCTTGACCTCCGGGGTGATCTCGACCTTTTCCCGTGCCAGGATCGCGCCGATCCATTCCGTCGCCCATCCGCGCTCGGAAGGATCCTCAATCCAGGCCAGCGGCTGCAGGGCGACGGGGTTTTCGTCCCCGTCTGACAATGCACCGCCGAGATCATGCCAGTCGCCACCCATGGCGAGCGCAGCCGCCCGAATTGAACCGCCGAAGTCGAACGCAAAGACCTGAGAGTTCGGATAACGGCGGAATTGCAACGCCATCAGAGCCAGCAAAACGGATTTTCCGGCGCCGGTCGGGCCCACCACGAGGGTGTGGCCGACGTCGCCGACGTGGAGAGAGAATCGGAAGGGCGTCGATCCCTCAGTCTTGCCAAACAGGAGTGCCGGCGCCTTGAAGTGCAGATCCCTCGCCTCACCGGCCCACACGGCTGACATCGGAATCATATGGGCGAGGTTGAGCGTCGAGACCGGTGGCTGCCGCACATTCGCATAGACATGTCCCGGCAGGCTACCGAGCCAGGCTTCGACAGCGTTCACCGTCTCGATCATGCAGGTGAAATCGCGGCCCTGAATGACCTTCTCGACCAGCCTCAGCTTTTCATCGGCAGCGTTGGGATCTCGGTCCCACACAGTGAGGGTGGCCGTAACAAAGGCTTGTCCGATCTGATCCGACCCCAGTTCCTGCAACGCCGCGTCGGCGTCGATCGCCTTGTTGTGGGCGTCGGTATCGAGCAGCGTCGACGCCTCGTTGGTCATGACCTCCTTGAGAATGGCGCCAATGGATTTTCGCTTGGCGAACCACTGCCGCCGAATCTTGGTCAGCAGCTTGGTGGCATCGGTCTTGTCGAGCATGATTGCGCGCGTCGACCAACGATACGAGAATGCCAGGCGATTCAGGTCGTCCAGGACCCCCGGGGTCGTCGCGCCCGGAAAGCCGACAATCGTCAAGACCCGCACGTTCGCTGAACCCAGCATCGGCTCAAGCCCGCCGGTCAGTGGCTGGTCGGCCAAAAGCGCATCGATGTACATGGGAATTTCGGGCACGCGAACGCGGTGACGCTTAGTCGAGATCGTCGAGTGCAGATAGGTCAGCGTGGCCTGATCATCGAGCCAGGCGCAATCCGGCATGAACCCTTCGACGAGTTGCAGCACGCGGTTGGTTTGATCGATAAAGCCGCGCAACACCTCCCGGGCATCTGCTCCAACGGTGCGGTCGCGACCTTCATAGAGCAATCGCTCCGCCTTAGCCGCTCCCTCCTCCGGCGGCAGATAGAGGAAGGTCAGGAAATAACTGGACTCGTAGTGGGCACCTGCCTCCTCGAATTGCGCTCTGCGTTCGGCATCGACCAGCGCAGACGCGACATCCGGAAAGGTGTTTGGAGGATAAGCGCCCGCAGAATGACGCTGCGCCTCAACGAACACGGCCCAGCCGGATCCGAGGCGGCGCAAGGCGTTGTTCAGACGACCGGCGACGGCAACGAGTTCGGCCGGCACCGCGCTGTCGAGGTCAGGTCCCCGGAACTTTGCTGTCCGTTGGAAAGAACCATCCTTGTTCAGGATGATTCCCTCGTCGACGAGAGCTGCCCAGGGCAGGAAGTCGGCGAGACGCGCGTTGGAATGACGATATTCGGCAAGGTTCATCATGGCGGAGCGCTCAGGTGTTGAGGTGGCTGGGAATGCGCAGATGTCGGCGCACGACATCGACAAATGCGGGATCGCGCTTGGCGGCCCAGACGGCGGCCATGTGGCCGATGAACCAGAGGATGAGACCCGCGATCCAGAGCCGCAATCCAAGTCCAAGGGCCGCAGCAAGCGTGCCGTTCACGATCGCGACGGACCGCGGCGCGCCGCCCATCAGAATCGGCTCAGTGAGTGCGCGGTGAACGGGCACGACAAAACCTGTGACCGGTTCATCCATCAAACCACCACGCCGCCGCCGAAGGAGAAGAACGATAGGAAGAAGCTCGAGGCGGCAAATGCGATCGACAGGCCGAACACGATCTGGATCAGCCGGCGGAAACCACCCGACGAATCCCCGAACGCGAGCGTGAGCCCGGTCACGACGATGATGATGACCGCGATGATCTTGGCAACCGGACCTTCAACCGATTGCAGGATCTGATTGAGCGGCTGCTCCCATGGCATATTCGAACCAGCGGCCCATGCCGGCGCCGCCGCCAAAAGCACCGTGCCGAAGGCGGCCACCGATGCACCTCGAAGAAAACGAATTTGCTGACGCATGTCAGTCTCCTGCTGTTGAAAGGCTGTAGTCGCCGGCAGCTCCAAGCCCCCGGACGAGCGCGAGCTCAACGAGGCGACGATCAGCGCCACGCCCCGCCAGCACGGCGATAACGTTGATGGTCTCGGCGATCAGGGCACGCGGAACCGTGATGACGGCTTCCTGAATGAGTTGCTCAAGCCGCCGCAGGGCACCGAGCGCGGTACCAGCATGAATGGTCCCGATGCCACCGGGATGCCCGGTACCCCAGGCCTTGAGCAGATCGAGGGCTTCGGCACCGCGGACCTCGCCGACCGGAATACGGTCAGGACGCAGTCGCAGCGAGGAGCGAACGAGGTCCGATAGCGTCGCCACGCCATCGTTGGTACGCAAAGCGACAAGGTTGGGCGCTGTGCACTGCAGTTCGCGCGTATCTTCGATCAGCACGACCCGATCGGCAGTCTTTGCCACTTCGGCCAGGAGCGCATTTGTCAGAGTCGTCTTGCCGGTCGACGTTCCCCCGGCGACGAGGATGTTCTTCCGTGCGGCGACCGCGCTCTTCAGGATCTCGGCCTGCTCCGAGGTCATGATTTCCTTGGCGACGTAATCGTCGAGGGTAAACACCGCGACCGCTGGCTTGCGGATAGCAAAGGCCGGGGCGGCAACGACCGGAGGCAAAAGGCCTTCGAAGCGCTCACCAGTTCCAGGCAGTTCTGCCGAAACCCGTGGCGCCCCGGCATGCACCTCCGCACCTACGTGGTGCGCTACCAGGCGAACAATGCGCTCGCCATCCGCTGCGGAGAGAGTTTTGCCTGTGTCGATCAAGCCACTCGACAGCCTGTCGATCCACAACCGCCCATCCGGATTGAGCATCACCTCGATGATCGCTTCATCTTCGAGGTAGCCGGCAATCGCTGTGCCAAGCGCACTACGAAGCATGCGCGCGCCGCGCGAATTCGCTTCCGATTGAATGGAATGGCTTGGCACCGTCGTCCCCACCCAGTGAGAGCGTCCGCAAAGGGCCCTCAGATGGGATGATTAGAAAAAGCACCTATGGAGTTGGCGCAACAAGCGCTTTCGGTGATCGTAGACTGGCGTAGAAAAAGGAAGACTGAGAACTGATATTGGACTCCTGCTCAATCGTACCAGTCCGCTAAGAGCTATCGCTCACCACTCCGCGCCGTCGTCCGCGGGTATCAGGATGGGCGAATTCTCGTACAAGCCGACCGACTTGACACCATTGGAAACAGAGGCTGGCGTGGAGCGGGAAGTTAAACTCATCCATGAAGCGCAGACTCTACGCCAAGGCAGCGCGAACCAGACCAAGGCTGCGATCTGCAGCGCTACGTTGAGGCCGAACGCGACCTGATAGGCCTGGACGGACCTATGGCCATCGATCGTGTGCCATTGCTCCAGGATCAGGCCTGTCGCGTATTGTGCCAGAAATGCCCAACCAAAGTGCAGGACGTTCAAGACGCCGTTGGCACGACCAGCAAGCTCCGGCGGAAAGTAATCCGCTATTACCGCGAAGCTGACCACGGTTGCCGTTCCGGCAATTGCGACAACCGACCAGGGCAGGATGGACGGCAGGGGCGCTCGCAAGATCAAGGCTGAATCGGCTGCGATGAACAGCACTGCAACCACCACTAATATAGCCTCCGCTCCGATTCCTTTGCGTTTGATGTAATGGACGGCCATACCGAACAACCAGGCACCGCCGCTTAGTACGACGGACATTGTAAACAGCTGTCTGACGAGACTTGTGCGATCAAGCCTCTCCACGTCGATCAGCCACGGTGATGCCCACAGCCCCTGCAGAGACCAGGCTGATCCGACGCAAGTCGCCGACAACGGGGCCATTCGCCAGAAGCGCCGATCGCTGAAAACGGAGCTAAGAGTGGCGCAGGCTGCTGATGGGACAATGCCCCGCTCGGGAACCACGACATAGATGAAAATGGCCGTCGCGCCGGTCGCCGCCGCTAGGATCTCAAAGAGCTGCCGCCAGCTCATCCAAGCGAGTAGGTATTCTACGGGAACCGTAGCGGTCACCGCTCCTAGCGATCCCAGCATGATCATGTAGCCGTTAAGCAAGGCAACTCGTTCTCTGGGGAACCAAAGGACGATCGACTTCAGTCCTGCGGTCAACGCCGCCGCCACGCCAAGCCCGATCATTGCACGCGCGATCAAAAGCGACAGGAAACCGGTCGATATCGCGAAGAGTCCGGCGCCCGCTGCGGCTAGCAAGAGCAGAACACTCTGGACGCGACGCGGACCAAAGCGATCCAACAATATACCGACAGGGATCTGAGCCGCCGCGAATATCAGGAAATAGACTGACGTAAGCAACCCGAGGTCGGCAGTCCCGAGCGCGGTATCCGAGCTGAGATGACTGGCGATCAAAGCGTTGATCGTTCGATACAGATACGAAAGATAGTATCCAGCAGCAAACGGGAGAAAAACGCGCGAGATGAGACGCCATGTCCCGGAAATTTGCATGCTGGCCCTCTTGCTGTCAGCTCGTGCGAGCCGATAGCGCGACCAGCTTTTCGTCAGTTCGGGTAAATCCCTGCGGTCGTAGGGTGGCGTAGAATAAGAAGGATCCGCGAAATGGTCTGTCTACGTGGCTCTCTCAAGTTTCTTCGGCCGGTTCCTGACGACCGATGTCTTCTGGAATCTCCCGGAGAAAGCTTTGCCCCTTTTGCAAACGGCGCCCGAGTGCTTCGACAAATCCTTCAAAACGATCCCTGCCCTTTGCCTGCGCGGCAGCCTGTGCGTCGTTGGGTAGCGGCGGCGTGATCGTCAGCCAAAAGCGGATGAAGAGCGCCAAGCTTTCGGCCGTCAAGCCCACGTCGCGTTCCAGCCGCTGCATCTGGCGCGACAGCCGATCGAGGCGCCGGGTAAACGCCGCTTCTCGCCTGTCCGCTCCATCCGGGGACAGAAACGAAACAACTGCCGCTTCCACGATCGCCGACCGAGAAAGTCTTTTGCGATCGGCGAGCTCTGAGATCTGTTTCAGCAGTTCTGGCGGGAAGTAGACGTTCATCCGGTCGCGCATAATGCCTCAGAGCTCCATACCGTCATTCGGGTCCATGGCGACCTGACGCGCAACGCCGCGCATCTGCTGGCGTATGAGCCGGGACTGGCGGACCCCATCCTCGTCATCGTCAAGAACGGCGGCAAATTCTTCTGCCGGCGTCGGTTCGGTCGTCTCCTTGGCGATCGCGACGTGATCGGGGAGTTCGGGCTCGCGACGGAGTCCGCTGTTCGCCGTGTCTTCCTCGACCTCCGCGGCTTTGTCAGTTGGACCCGCCGTCGGCTTCAATGGTCCTAGCGCTGACCAACCGTCCGTTCTCGATGATCGGCCGGCGCTCGCCGGATTTGGCGGCGGCAGAACCCGCTCGGTGAACCGCCTATCCTCGTAGTAGCGAACTTTCTTCGCCCGGATCGGCGGCGTACCCGCCACCATGACGATCTCGTCCATCGGTGGAAGCTGCATGACCTCGCCCGGGGTCAAGAGAGGTCTGGCCGTCTCCTGCCGCGAGACCATCAAGTGCCCCAACCACGGGTTCAATCTATGGCCGGCATAGTTTTTCATGGCCCGCATCTCGGTCGCGGTCCCGAGCGCGTCCGATACCCGCTTGGCGGTCCGCTCGTCGTTGGTCGCGAAGCTGACGCGGACGTGACAGTTGTCGAGGATGGCGTTGTTAGGCCCGTAGGCCTTCTCGATCTGGTTGAGCGACTGCGCGATCAAGAAGCTCTTGATGCCGTACCCCGCCATGAAGGCGAGCGCAGACTCGAAGAAATCCAGCCGCCCCAGCGCCGGGAACTCGTCGAGCATCATTAGCACTCGATGCCGACGGTCGCGGGCGTGTAGATCCTCGGTCAGGCGCCGGCCGATCTGGTTCAGCACCAGACGGATCAGCGGCTTGGTCCGAGAAATATCCGACGGCGGCACCACGAGGTAAAGCGTCGTCGGGCGACCATCTGCGATCAGATCGGCAATCCGCCAGTCGCAGCGACAGGTCACCTGGGCCACGACGGGATCGCGGTAGAGCCCGAGGAACGACATCGCGGTGGATAGGACGCCGGAGCGTTCGTTTTCGGATTTGTTGAGGAGTTCGCGCGCGGTCGAGGCGACGACGGGATGGGCGCCCTGCTCGCCAAGGTGCGGTGTAGTCATCATCGCCCTCAGCGTGGTCTCGATCGGCTGCTTCGGATCGGACAGGAAGGCGGCGACGCCGGCCAAGGTCTTGTCCGCCTCGGCATAGAGAACGTGGAGTATGGCGCCGACCAGGAGCGAATGACTGGTCTTCTCCCAGTGGTTCCGCTTGTCGAGGGAGCCTTCGGGGTCGACCAGGACGTCGGCCACGTTCTGGACGTCGCGAACCTCCCATTCCCCGCGCCGGACCTCGAGCAGCGGATTGTAGGCTGAGGACTTTGGGTTGGTGGGATCGAACAACAGGACGCGGCCGTGTCGCGAGCGGAAGCCCGCGGTCAGTTGCCAATTCTCGCCCTTGATGTCGTGAACGATGGCCGAGCCGGGCCAAGCCAGGAGCGAGGGGACGACAAGACCGACACCCTTGCCGGATCGGGTGGGTGCAAAACACAACACGTGCTCCGGCCCGTCGTGGCGAAGGTAGTCGCGGTCGAGCTTGCCGAGCACCACACCATCCGGACCGAGAAGTCCCGCCGCTCGAACCTCGTCCGCACCAGCCCAGCGCGCCGACCCATAGGTCGCGACATTCTTGGCTTCGCGCGCCCGCCAAACCGACATGCCGATCGCCACCGCGATCGAAACGAAGGTCCCCGACGCCGCAATGAAGGCTCCTTCGACAAAGACCCGTGGCGCATAGGCGTCGTAGACGAACCACCACCAGAAGAAGACGGGCGGGTAATAGACCTTGAAGCCCAACAGTTCGAACCAGGGCCGCCCAAGCTCCGGTTGCCAGGCGAGCCGCCAGGCCGTCCACTCGGTTGCTCCCCAGATGGCCAGCAAAACGATCAGGCCGACCACGATCACCTGCCCCCAAAGGATTTTGGTTCCGGACATCCCGAACGCCCTTCCGCAGCTGGATTGGTGCGATTGTTAGAGACCGAGGTCGCGCTTGCGACCAAAGCCCCATTCGATTCCACCGCCGTCCTTCACGACGCCGGTGACGTGTTGGCCGAGCCTCCTTTCGAGTTCGCGCGACCAGGGCACGAGTTGGAAGCCGAGCCCATTGTCGATCATGGCGAAGCGTCCCGAGGCGAGCGTCAGACGCTGGCGATATGTCCCCGCCACATGCTCCCCGGATTCGGACTTCACGTAAGGGAGGCTGGTGTCGGCCGAGACTTTTGCGGCCACCTGGTCCAGTTCAAGCTGGCGCAACGTGTTCAGGAGGTTGCGCTGCAAGATGATGCGTTGGCCCTGCCGCCGCGCTAGGCCCTCCCGGATCAGATGCTCGGTACGGGCTTCCATGGCTTGGCGCGTCTCTCGGCCGAATCCGCCCATGGCAAGCGGCATGGAGTCGCGTTCGACCAGCCTGTGGTCAAGCCAGGTCGCGCCTTTTGCGGTGACCTGCTCGGCAAGATCGAGATCGGAGCGGATGGCGAGCACCACGGTCGGCCGTGGATCGCCGGCTTGACCGAAGCGTCGGACTTCGACGATTCCCCCAACGGGCGGAGCATGTTCGAAGGCCTCGATACCTCGAAAGCGCACGTGGTGCGCGCGTCCGTCGGTCCCGTCGATCAGGGCGTAGGCCTCGCCAGTCAGTTCGTCATGCAATCCACGCTCGACCAGTCGTCCCATAAGCTGAGACGTCGGCTGTCCACCCTCGATGACGAAGTCGGCGACGCCGCGCGCTTCCCCGCGCTCGGTAAAGGCGCGGTGCATGGTCTTGATGATGTCGCCGCGCATGCCGAGGTCGCGCAAGCTGCGCTCGGCCTCGAGTCCGACCATCCACTCCCCTGGTGCGGCGGATGCGGCAAGGCCCATCTTCTCGAGGTGCTGAAGACGGCCAACCATCAGGCGGCGGATCTCAGGATCCGCGCTGCCGGGATTCTTGGCTCGAAGATCGATATACCCGGTCTCTTCCGCCGCCAGTCGGACCTCCCGGTCGAGCCGCGTCCATCGTTCCGCCGAGACTTCCCTCTCCAGCGAATTGCGGATCTCGTGCTCCGGTTTTGGACCCAGTTCGATCGCGACCAATTCCTCGGCGCGTGAACGCAGGCCCCGGCTGATGTAGTCGCGGGAGATCACGAGATCAGCGCCCTCTTCGTCGACCCCCCGAACGAGAAGATGGACGTGAGGATTGTCGGTATTCCAATGATCGACAGCCACCCAATCCAGTCGCGTGCCAAAGTCGGCTTCCATCTGCTTGGCGAGGTCGCGGGTGAAGGCCTTCAGGTCGGTCATATCGCCGGCGTCCTCCGGCGAGACAATGAACCTGAAATGGTGACGGTCGTCCTTGCAGCGTTCGGCAAACGCCGCGCTATCGGCGCCGTCGCCGCGGGCATCAAACATCTCGGCCCGCTCACCACTCCGGGTCACGCCATCGCGCTTCAGATACGAGAGATGGGCCGTCAGCGGCGCTGAGCGGAAGGCTCGTCCTTTGTGGCGAACCACGCGCGCCTTCACCACAACGCGCCGCGTCGGGCTGAACAATCTCGCCCGGCTAAAGGCGAGGCGCCCGCGGCCAAACGTCGAACGCCCATGGGCCGCGGAACGCCTGCCGGCCGGGGTCTGACCCGAGGTGTGTCCGGTTTTCTTCGCCGCGCGTAGCACCTGATTGATGAAGCTTTTCGGCTTCGGCGCGCGGGTACTGCGGATGCGCCCGGGCCGGATACGCAGATCGCTGTCGCCCGTGGTCATGACTGCGCCTCGAAGGACGCCAAAACGCGTAGAGTGCCGAAAATGTAGTTGATCTCATTCTTAAAAATCCAAGGCGCGGCACGCGCCCCGACCGACCGGCACGCCGGAACCCAAGCCATGTCAATGGCTTGCGGTTCGAGCGGCGAGCCCCTTTTATCTCGCCGTCCTGCCGTCGTGGTCTCCGGGTCGCCGGTTCCCGAAAGAGCCACCGCGACCTGGCCGCCAACTCGCGAAGCCCCCACTGCTTCCGAGCGCTTGCGATAGCGATCGTTACCCGAAGGGCCGAGACACCCGAAGGGTGGCTCGGTGAGGAGCGAAGCGACGAGTAGAGCGCGGGCCGAAGGCATCGCCCATACACCATCAGCTTGCGAACCCGCACACCTGGTCATCGCGATACTCCCGAATCCGATCGAGGGACGAACATGCCAATTGGCCGGGGGACCATGGGCGAAACATCGGGCGCCGAGAACGCGGTCGTGACACCGCTAGACGGCATGAGCGCCAACAACCGATCACGCGTCTTCATGAGATCGGATCGCGTGACGAATAGCGTCGCAGCTGCTGATGACTGTCCGCCGGACGTCCACCTCGGCGGCAGTTCGACGGCAAGCAGATTTGCAAGCTTTGCGACGTATGCTCGCGTCTCGTCTGGCAGAGAGCCGCCCGCAAGATGCTCTTCATAGCGAGATGGTCCCGCATTGTACGCCGCAAACACGCCAGGCGAGCCATACCGATCGAGCAGTTCGCGCAAGTACGCCGTACCGGCCAGAATGTTGTCGTGCGGGTCGTAGGGGTCGTTCCCGAGATTGTAGCGCACACGAAGTTCCGCCCAAGTCGCTGGCATGATTTGCATCAGGCCCATTGCGCCTTTTGGCGATCTGGCGTGCACGTCACCAGCACTCTCGATGCGTTGGACTGATCGGATCCAGTTCGGCGCAATCGCAAAGCGTTGTGCGGCTTCATTGATGAATGAGTGAGCGGTCTGACTGATCGCCGGCTGGGCGGTTGATCCGCTCTGGGCCAAAGCAGCACCGTCGAACGCGGTCAGAAGAAGCATCACGGGCACGACTGCACAAACGCGCGTGCCCAACCGACCCAAGCACGCGGTCGGGCTCGCGCCAGCCTTGCAGACATCGATCGAGACGGAGGAATGATCCCGCAATCGATCGAACAAGGGCATGGCGAGGAGAACACGTCGAATACGCACGATCACCCCTCCCACGTCCACACCGGCATCGCACGGCCGATCACGCTGGATGCCGGAAGAAATCCAAAATACCGGCCATCAAGAGAGTCGTCCGACTGCCAGTTCATCAGAAACAGATCGCCGTCGCCGACGACGCGGCAGCCCTGCCATTTCGGCAGCGGCCGGCCGCGTCCGTCGCGGTCCTTCGCCTCGCCCACCGCGACCTCGTCGACCGAAATCGTGAGGCCGGTTCTGCAAACACTCTGCCCCGGAAGGGCGAGCACGCGCTTCAGCATGGGCACGCCAATGGGCAAATAGCCGTTCAAATCGAGGAAGGTCGCGAGCGGCTCCGGCGGCTGCACGGCGACCAATTCAGTAACTTGGAATTGGTCCGCCGGTCGGAGGCGGTAGAGACCGATCGGCACGCTCGCGGATGCGTTCCAGATGTATAGCGGAATCGGCTCCAGGACGATCGTCGCGATGAGCGCAGCAGCGACCCCAATCGTCACGGCCAGCATCGGTAGGCGGCCCGTCATCGCATCACCCTTTGGCGATGGAGCCAGGCCTGATGGCGCGCTTTCGTATACGGGCGCGGGTTTTCATTAACGGACAGACGGTTGTGAACGTGATGCCAATGGTCGGGAGCGACATCAGCCGGATCGACGCCGAGCGCCTCAACGGCATCGATCATCTGCAGCACGCGCTCGACCTTCGGCCAGCCGGACAGGCGCAGCAGAATCTCACCGCCGGGCGTCACATAAGGAACGGTCGAGCAGCGCTGTCCCAGTGCGACCGCGCGCAAGATGTCGATGCGCGAAATGATCGTGCCAAAGTCGTTGGAGGTCCACCGGACGAAGGCAAAGATGCTGCCTGGCGCGAATGACAGGACACGCCGATGGCGATCAAGCTTCCGTTCCCCGACAATGCGACCGAACCGAATGCGGTTTTCGATGCGCTTCTCGAGCCACAACACTTCCACTTCCGTGAGATCGCTCATGCGGCGGCTCCCGGACGCTGGGGCTGGCAGCCGTGAGCTTGGGGCTCGGTCGAGAGTGTGTATCGCCTGCAAAGGCAGGCTGGCCTGTCGGACTGCCGTTGCCGAGCGCCATCGACGCCGCTTTCGGCCTGCTCCGTTAGAAGAAATCCGAAGGATTTCCGGTTAGTAAAGTTAGAGCGGCTGGAAAGCGCGGAGAAACAAGCTCTTAAGCTCGATTCCGGTCCCCGATAGCACGAGGATCGGGTCCCCGATAGCACGAGGGTTGCGGTCCCCGATAGCACGAGCTGATTCACAGGTTGTCCTCCGAATTTGGAATGAGACCGCGCCGGCGCAAGCGGGCCGTTAAGGGATCAACAGGCGTGGGTGCAAAGTTCAGTCGCTCGGTGCCATCAGGGTCGCGCGTGAGCACGAGCTGATAACCGGGCAATGTCTGGCGCTGGACGATCTGGCGCACGTCGTAAGCAAAGTGCTTGAGGGGCGAGAGGATGCCGGACTTGGCATGGAGGTGCACCAGATCAAAACTCCAGCCGCCGTCCTGGCGTCCGCCGTGCTTGCGCACAAGACGATAAAGCCACCTCTCAAGCCCGCCCGTCAGCTCGAAATAGGCGCGATCAATCGTCAGCACGAGCGCGTCATCGATGACGCCAGCGTAGAACCAATCCGGCAGGATCAGCTCGATCCCAAATGGGCGGCCATTTGCATCGGCCGTCTCTTTCCACTCGTTGATCCAGGAGAAGCGATGCCGTCGCCGCTCTGCCGGCTGACGGATCGACGTCAGCACGGTCGTTGACTGAAGTCTGTCGAGACCCGCCTTCAGCCGATCATAGTCGCGTGCGCCGGTGCCGCGGCCGACGAACGTCAGAATTTCATACGGCGTTGCAGCCATCAGGCGCGACGTCTTCAGGCCGGCATCACGGGCTTCGACAATCTGGGACGCGGCCCAGATCAGAACGTCTGCATCCCAGATCGTCGCCATGCCGTGTTCCGGCACGGCTTCGACACGAATTGCGATCGCACCGGCACGGAAGTCGATCGGCACGATCCGCTTAGTCTTTGCGAGGGAGAAGAACGGATACGCCATCAGATCCTGCGCGTCGCGCGGCGCAAGATCGCCGGGCAACGCCCGAAAGAGCTCAAGCTGGTCGCGCTCCGAATGGTGTTTGCGCCGCATGGTCACTACTCTCACGCGGCAATCAGCGACGTTCCTGGCCCGCATACGGGCGCAGCGCGGGCTGCTTCTTGGCCGGCAGTACCGTCCCCTTCCCGGGATCGGACGTCGACGTCTTGGCGCCGCGGTCAGCCCACGCTTTCAGGTCATCGACGGCGTAGACAACACGTCCGCCGATCTTCCGATACGTCGGTCCAGTACCGTACGTGCGGTGCTTCTCGAGCGTGCGACCGGACAGGCCAAGATAGCGCGCGGCCTCAGGTGTACGCAGGAATCGCGGTGGTAGACCGGCCATCGGATCGGGCATTTGAGGACTCCAGGAGGACATCGCACTACGCCTGGCTAGGCCGGCGTGTGTGCGGTCATCATGGAGAAGCAAGATCTCGGAGGGGGATGCCGAATATGGAGGGGGCCGCTTTCGATACCCCCCAACCGGAAGGGCTATTCGTCCCTGCGCCCGGACCGCAGAAGTTTGCGGTAACCACCGCGCATCAACGCAAGGCCGCCTTGCACCAAGCGAATTGTTCGATTGCGCAGATCATGGGTCTTCCAGGCACGGTCGGGGATTCGCTTTTTGCCGAAGAGCGCTTCGGCGATAACGCGATAGCTTCCGCCGGCGCTGCGAGCATCAAGCGCACGGATCGCGGCGCTCAAGCGTTCGCGCCGCTGTTTAGATAGTTGGTGAAAGGCAGGACCTGGTGCGCGTCCATTCATCGCGCGCCACAGCCGGCGGGCTGCATACGCACGCGCGCCGAAATCGCCGTCAAATGGCAGTTCGGCTGCATATGACGCGCCAAGCACCGGTGGATCCTTGGACCAGACACGGTGATCCACTGCACCGATGCGCAGCACGGCGTGCCAGCCGTCGGCGGCGCGGCGCATCTGGCCTGCTGCAAGGTCAAGCAGCGGTTGAGGCGCTGAACTGCGATCGGCGGCCGAGGCAACCTTGACCGGAACGACCGCCGCTAGAACCTCAGGCGCCCAAAAGATCGTCTGCTCATCGAACGACCGCCGCGGGTCATGGGCGAAAGCAGAGGCCCCACCTCCTCCTGAATTCGTCAGTCACTTCGCCGTTCGGGCTGTTGGCAATCATCACCTCGTACTCACGCCGGTAACCGGCGTTGCGGCGGAGACATTCCCAGGCGATGTCGGTGATTTCGGCGTCTTGTAGGCTCTTGTAGGATTCCGGCGACCGCCAGTCGAATTCAGGCATTGCTTCCGCCCCATTGCACGCTGCTAACAACGATTGCGCCGCAATAGGTATGAACGAGGCGGTTGTAGGAAGCCCCTAGTTTGGCACCACGTGGTGCACCGGAATGACCACCGATCAGCAAAAGAAAATAGTTCTGCCTGCAAGTCGCCGGCCGGCGGTTTTCTTCTATTTTGAGCCGGTGCCGCGCAAGAGGCGTCCCTGCTCGGTCACCCATTTGGCGCGCGCGAGATGACTCTGATATGCGCTTCGCGCACGGTCCGGCTCCCGCACCGGATCGATATGCAGCACCACTCGAGCGACTTCCATCCAGTCAGCCCCTTGGCTTTCGGCCTGCAGAAGGCGCATGTAGGTCACGACATGCTGCTCATCGTAGGCAGTGAGAATTTGATCTGCAGGCGCAGCGTCGGCGACGCCTGGGTCGAGCGGCGGCTTCCTCATAAGACTCCACGCCTTAGTTTAGACAATTTCTAACACGCGGGCAGGAAGGAGCAGAAGCGCCAAAATTGTCGCGGAAGCCGTCCGGATCGCGTTTTGTCGAAAATACTCCGTGGTGAAATACTCTTCAAGGACATGCCCTCTCGCGTATGGATATACGCGAGATACTTGCAATCAATTTGCGGAAGCTCCGGCAGGCCCGTGGTTTGTCACAGGAGGAATTGGCTCATCGTGCTGAAATTGACCGCACTTATATCAGCGCACTCGAGCGAAGCGTTTATGCGGCGGGTATCGACGTTGTCGATCGGCTCGCTCGCAGCCTGGGTGTCGAGGCCGCCGACCTGCTCACTCGCCCGCCCACAAGCACCAAGAAAAGGACTCGGGGGCAGGCCGAGTGATTGAGCCGAGCCGCTCGATCCGGCGGCCGGTTCGCGCTCACTGACGCCTGGAAGGATGGGAAGCCCCGCCCGGCAGACCGGACGGGGCTTGATGAAGTGGCCTACTCGCCGGTCTTGCGCGGCCGCGACCAGAGCAGGGTGTAGCCTTCACCGCCTTCGTCGTCGAACAGGTTCGCGTAGATCGGCGCGTTGAAGGAAGGATCGTCGAGCTTGAGCGAGAGGTAGTCGCGGCCTTCCTCGGAACGCTTCGACCAGGCTGCGCCGATCTCCGCCCGGCCCACATAGATGCGGTGGCTGGGGGCGTTGTCATTGGAGCGGTTGGTCTCGGCGACGATGCGGACGCCCTTGGCCTTCAGGCTCAGGGTGACGATCTCGCCCTGGAATTCGTTACCGACCTTCTTGAAAGAACCGATGTTAGCCATGTCACTTCTCCTGTTGTGTTTCGAGCCCGCGACCACCGCGGCCTCGATGGCGATCTAGGGCCGAGGACGATCGGCGACGCACCCGCTCGGGCCGGAGCGCAGCGGAGGACGTCGTTGTGGCGACTTTCTTGCCTCGCGAGGAATGGGCGAAGCCCAGGGGAAGAAAGTCGCATCAACGGCGTTGCGGCTCAGACGATCGAGGCGAAGCCGGTCTTCGGCCAGATCAAGCCATCAACGAGGCCACGTGCGTCCGCGTGCTGAACCACGATATCTGGAGAAGCGTGGCTATCTCGGTTTTGATGAACAAGAGGCGTGAACGATTCAGCGGGGAAAGAGAAACAATCTCCTGCAAAAGGCGGTATCGTCTCCCAAGAACGGATCGAGATAAGATCGTTCTGCCGCGGCTGCGTGGGCCAGACCGAATGTCGGCAGCTTGATCGATGAATTCCGAGCAGGACGAGATCTCCGCGCTCAAGTTCGATCATCCCGTTCACCGCGCCGATCTACGCGAAACGAAGCTATTCGACATGGCAGCGGTAAGCGATCGCCCCTGGGGCCATGCGGCCGTAAGAATTGGCTAGGACGGTTTCTCCACCACCACATCGGGCTCGAACGGGCGGGTCTTCGCCAAAACCACCAAGCGCGTCATCGCCGTGCCGCCAACGCAAACCGCGCCCAAGGAAGCGAAGACTTCACGCCAAGCCAGCGAGGGCACCCCGATATTGGACACGGCGAACACCACATGATAGCCGGCGACGGCGGCGGGAACAGCGAATGCTGTTGCGATCGCGATGCGCAAGGCCGAGGACCGAGTAACAGCAAAGGCGACCTGGCCGAGGACCAGCGTCAGCGCACCGCCGGCCGTCGCGATAAGCATGGCGCCAATGAGGCCGGCGTCGCTGTGAAACGTCATCATCCCGATAATGAGTGCGACAAAAAACGGCAGGGCATACACGGCAAGCGCAATGATCGCCCAGCAGAACAGACCGATGCCGAGTGTGTTGAGAACAAGCCCAATAGCGAGCATGGTGGTGGCTCCATGTGCATAGATCTACCAGTCGCGCCTTCCACCACCACCACGGCGCAACTCTGGATATGAGACTGAAACGAGGCGGAGTTGCGGCGGGAGCAATTTCGCCTCAAAGACTTCAGTTGAGCAGACGGCGCTCATGCGCCGCCGAACATCCAGACCGGGATGCCGAGCCGTTTCGCCTTGTCGGCGAGGTTGTCCTGGATGCCCGTGCCCGGGAAGTGCATGACGCCGATCGGCAGGAGTTCGAGCATGGCATCGTTGCGCTTGAACGGTGCTGCCTTGGCGTGCCTCGTCCAGTCGGGCTTGAAGGCGATCTGGGCCACTTTGCGGTTGCTCGCCCATTTCGAGGCGATCAGTTCGGCCCCCCTCGGGGAGCCGCCATGCAGCAGGACCATGTCGGGATGCTTGGCATGAACCTTGTCGAGACGATCCCAGATGAGGTGGTGGTCGTTGAAGTCGAGCCCTCCGGTGAGCGCGATCTTTGGCCCTGAGGGCAGCAGGATCTCGGTCTCGGCGCGGCGCTTGGCTGCGATGAAGTCGCGGGAGTCGATCATCGCCGCGGTCAGGGTGCGGTGGTTCACCAGCGATCCCGATCGGGGGCGCCATAATGTGCCGGTGTGAGTCTCGAAGCGTTCGATGGCTTGGTCACGGAAGAGCTCCAGGCAGTTGCGTCGCTCGATCAACGTGGTGCCTTCCGCCGTGATGCGTTCGAGTTCGACGGATCGAACTTCGGAACCGTCCTGCTCGCGCTGACTCTTCCGTTGCGCCTGTTCGTTGTCGTCGAGTTGGCGACCGATGCGGTCGACGGCTCGGTGGAACAGGTTGACGGTCGACCAGAGCAGATCGTCGAGGTCCGGCTCGAGCCGCGTGTCGCTCAACGTCGCGACCAGGGCATCGAAGATATCGACGACGGCACCGGTAATGATCCTGCCGTCGGGAAGCGGCCGTGGATCGGGCTGGTCGTCGAAGGGGCGGTAACCGAAGAGCTGCAATTCGGCAAGAACGTGTTCGGTCGGAGATGCGTCGTGCGGTGGTTCGATGTCATCGTGGTCGGTCATGGAGGCGATCCTTTGCCGGATCGGCCGCGACCATCGCGGCCTTCGTGGCGATCACTCAGACGGCAGGCGGAACGGGCCAGAACCCGGAGCAGAGCGGAGGGCCGAAGCGCAGCGGAGGATGGCGGAGGCCGGGCTATTTTGCTTCGCGATGCAAAGCGCGCTCGCCAGATGGCTAATGTGTCTTCTCGTCGCCGGCGCGCGGCGGAAAATAGCCGGACGCAGCCATTGCCGGTCCGAGCCGCTTGCCGTCCGATCGCCCTCTAGAAGGCCGTGGTCGCGTGCTCTCCCGGCAGTGGCCGCACCGCGACCGACCTGTCGATGCCCATCGAATTGCCGGGGCTATTCCGCGGTTGCCAACGACGAATGCAGCAAACGGACGACGTCCTCTGGTACGAGCTGAAGCCGCAACGATGCGCGGAGGGCTTCGAGGCCAAAGATGTGCAGATCTTCGTTGAAATCGCCCACCCGAGGCGACAGCGGAATCGCTTCAACGCCGGCCTCTACCGCGCGCTGCGTGAGAATCGCCTGTACGGTATCTCCGGCAGCATCGTCATCGCGGGCGATATAGAGCCGACGCAGGCCAGATGGCAGCATCATCGCTGCGAGATGATTAGCCGAAAGCGCGGCCGCCATGGGCAGGGCCGGCAGTGCGTAACGCAGTGACAGCATGGTCTCGATTCCCTCGCCGGCAGCGAGCACATCATCGACCACGCCGAAGCGAACGGCGTTGCCGAGCAGGTCACCCATGGCGCGTCGTGGTGTGTCGATCGGAGCCTTGCCGAGCCGCACGCGATCAAAACCGTGTGGATCTAGCCAGGTGCGGTGCACGCCGGTGATCCGTCCATCGAGGTCGGTGACACAGGCTATCATCGCCGGCCAGGTTTCGGTCGACGAATGCTCATCCGGTCGATAGTAGCAACGAGGATGGAAGCGCAAGCTGCCACCATGGTTGATGCAACTAATTCCGCGACGCTGCAAGTACGCCTCGGCTAATGTCCCTTCAATCGGGTTGGATATCGCAAAGAGCCGACGAGCGGCTTCCTGCGATCCGGCCGGCGCGACTGGACGAACGGGCCTCGGGAGTGATTGCTCCTCGGAACGAGGCAGCTTCAGAAAGCGCCTCGCCTCCTCGGCGACCTCGCGAAAGTCTCGCAAGGCCAGACTTTCGCGGATGATGTCGAGGAGATCACCATGTTCTCCGGTCGCGGCGTCGGTCCATTTCCCAGCGGGTCCCTTCGGTGATTCGTGCAGCCGCACGAACAACGAGCGGCCCGGCGTATTGTAGACGTCGCCGACCAGCCAGTACCGCCCCGCCCGCCTGCCATTAGAGAGATAGTGTCGGCACACCGCCTCAGCCTCGCACGAGAGGCGGCGTGCCAGTTCGGAAGCATCGCCGGCCATCACGCGGCCTCCCGCTCACTGACGCCCGTAACCGGATAGGTGTCGAGCACCCTGGACAGGACCTCGATGCCGCTCGCGTCCGTGGGTACGAACATGCGCAGCTTCCAGGAGATGATCTCCCCAAAGAGGCCGTAAGCACGGAGGCGATCGCGTATCGTGTCGTTGAATCCGGACAGCTCGATGCGATAGGCGCCCATCACCCGGACGCGGCGAAGTTGGAGTTCCTCCGCGAGGTCGAGGACGGTGCGTCCCTCCATCAGCGCGGCAAAGGCAGCGTCCGGCGTCAGCGCGGGCGCGTCCCTCGAAAGGACGTTTGCGACCCATGTGGCCGAAACCTTGCGTCCGATGATGCGTTCGCCCGCATCGGTCTGGAGCCGATAGACGCGGGTTGATTCGTTCGGCAGCCGCTTCCAGATAGGGAGCAGCAAGCCCGCCACAACGTGGATCGTGCTTTCCGTGAACTGGGGCACCTCGGCAAGCTCCGCCACCCAGGCCGCAGCGAAGCGCCCACGGTCCGCTTCGATCCAGTGGCTCTCCGCCATCATGCTCAAGGGGACCGTGTGCTGATCCATCGGCCGGATCAGACGGACGCGCCGCTCGATCTCGCCGTCATCGAGCATGACGCTCGCCGCGGGGACCTGCACGGCGGCTCGTCCCGAGCGCTCATTGACCAGCAGGACGGCCTGACGATCGGAAAGACGAGCAAGAGCGTCATCCAGACTCACCGGATGATTGCGCTGGCGCTGTGTGACAGTGAGCAGCCGGGTCTCGGCGCCGGTCCCCCGATGGTCATAGATCGTCCGCCGGTCGGTGACGACAAGGCTCTCGGCACGGAGTGTTTCCAACCCGACGTCGTAGGTGCCGGATGCAACCGCGCCTTCGATCCGAGCGGTCAAGAGCTGCTCGAAGGCGGTGAACAGCACATTCTGGAGGTCGATGGTGAGCGCCAATAACCTGTTCAGAAAGGTCGTGATCGGCGGCAGGTCATTCCTGAGCCCATTGGCATCCATGAGCTTCAGACCGGTTGCATCCTCGAACCTCCCAAGCGAGCAACCGTCGACCTTGCCTCGCGCGAGCAGCGTGTAGAGCTGACGCAACGCATCACGTCCATACTGGCTTTCGAGATTGTCCTCGGGCCGGAACAGGCCCTGTCCTCCGGTCTGACGTTGGCCGCGCGTAATGGCTCCCAACGTATCGAGCCGGCGGGCAATGGTGCTGAGAAAGCGCTTCTCGGCCTTCACGTCTGTCGCAATCGGACGAAACAGCGGCGGCTGCGCCTGGTTGGTCCGGTTGGTGCGGCCAAGGCCTTGGATCGCGGCGTCGGCCTTCCAGCCGGGCTCGAGCAGGTAATGGACGCGCAACCGGCGATTCCGCGCCGACAGTTCGGCATGGTAACTCCGCCCCGTGCCGCCGGCGTCGGAGAACACGAGGATGCGCTTGACGTCATCCATGAAGGCCGAGGTCTCGGCGAGATTGGCCGAGCCTGCGCGGTTTTCGACCACCAGCCGGTCGCCCTTGCGGATGACGCGGCGCGAGCGGCCCGTCACCTCGGCGACCAGTTCGGTGCCGAAGCGCTGGATGACCTGATCCAGTGCCCCAGGTACCGGCGGCAGCGAGGCAAGCTTCTCGATGAGGCGGTCACGGCGTGCGACGGCTTCCCGGCTCTCGACCGGCTGGCCGTCGCGATAGACAGGCCGGGAGCAGAGGTTACCTTCCGAGTCGGTGAAGGGTTCGTAGAGCTGGACCGGGAAGGAGTGGGCGAGGTAGTCGAGGACATACTCGCGCGGGGTGATGTCGACCTGGACGTCGCCCCATTCTTCAGTTGGAATCTCCGCGAGCCGGCGCTCCATCAGCGCTTCGCCCGTCGACACGATCTGGATGACCGCGGCGTGCCCAGCCTCAAGATCGTTCTCGATCGCACGGATCAGTGACGGGGTCTTCATCGAGGTCAGGAGGTGACCGAAGAAGCGCTGCTTCGCGCTTTCGAAGGCGGAGCGTGCCGCAGATTTGGCCTGCCCGTTCAGCGTTCCCGTTGCGCCGGTGATGTTGGCGGCCCGCATCGCCGCGTCCAGGTTATTATGGATGACGCTTTATCGCGAGGTGGCGATAATGCGAAGGAACGCGGCGTAGGCGCGCAATGTCGGGAGACTGACCACCACGTCCTTCGCATTATTTCACAGGGTGTCGAGCCACTCCATCAGACTGGCATCTCGCTTCCACGAAGGTGGAACGTTGCTCGCCGACGGCGCACCCACCAGCTCCAAGGCCTTTCGTTTGGTCTCCAGATTGGCCTGTGCGTAGTGGTTGGTCGTGTCGAGGCTGACGTGTCCCAGCCAACTGCGTATGACGGTGATGTCTACCCCGGCAGCGACAAGGTGAACGGCGGTCGCGTGCCGGAAGCTGTGCGGTGTCACATGTTTTGACCGCAGCGTCGGCACGGTTTTGGACGCCTTTTCTACATAGGCGGCGAGTTTGAACCGCACTCCCGAGGCGCCCAGCGGTTCACCATATCGATTGACGAAGATCCGCTGATCTGGGGCGCGCGGGTGACGTTCCAACAACTTCCTGAGCAACGTCACGGTTTCCGGCCAGAGTGGACAGATCCGTTCCTTGCGCCCCTTGCCATAGAGGCGAGCGTAGTGCGGCGCATCGAACCGGACCGCGTTGGAACACAGGTCGAGAGCTTCCTGGATGCGCGCGCCGCTGTTGTACAGGAACGAGAGCAGCACATGGTCGCGCATCCCCTCGATTGTCGACCGGTCGGGCTGCGCGAGGATCGCTTCGACCTCCTCCGGCTCGAGATAGCAGGGTGCAGCGGTGGGCTCCCGCTTGAGCGGGACAGTCAGGACCTCGGCGCATTGCGCGATGTATTCGGGATCTTTGTCCGCCACGAAGCTGAAGAAGCTGCGGATCGCGGCAAGCCGGCAGTTGCGTGTACCGATCGTGCCCCTGCGCTCATGCTCGGTATGATGGAGGAACGCGCGCACCTCGCTGGCCGAGACGTCGGCCAGCATGATCCGCGCAACCCCGGCGCCCTTTCGCTCCGCGATAAACCGAAGCAACAACCGCCAGGTGTCGCGGTAAGACCGGATCGTATGAACCGAAGCACTGCGTTGCTCGGCCAACCATTCCTGGAAGAACGCCCGCAACAACGCGGGGAACGGATTGCCCTTCGTCATGACCGCGCCTCCATCGTGAGGCATCGGGCGCCGACGGTACGGAACCGCTCGCTTGCTTCCTGCAGCAGGTCCTGCGTGACGGTGATGTAGACCAGCGTGGAGTTGATGTCCCGGTGGCCCATATAGGTCGAGAGGAAGCGCAGTTTGTCCTGCGGATTGATGCCGGATCGATACCATTGGAGGATTCGGTTCACGACCATCGAGTGGCGCAGGTCATGAACGCGCGGCCCCGCCCTCCCCGTCGGGGGCTTGAACCCGGCTCGGCGCATGACGTTGGTGATCATCGTTGAGACCGTCACCGGGGTATAGTGATCATTGAAGTGCTCGTGCCAGAAGAGCCCGGACCGCGGATCCTGCGGGGCGCCAGCGCGCCGCCTTGCATCGATATAGGCCCGTAATTCGGCCATGACGCTGCCGGTTAGCGGCAAGATCCTGGTCTTGTAGAACTTCGTTGCCCGGATCGTGATCGTGTCTGATTGAAGGTCCACGTCACCCAGATCAAGCCCGGCGAGTTCACTACGGCGCAGTCCGGCACAATAGGCCAGAACCACCATCGTGTAGAGGACCATAGGCCGCAGCGGAGCATCCGGCGACGGATATGAGCGGGCAACATCGAGCAACCGCCGGACGTCTGCCGGACTGAAGATATGCGGCCGTCGATGCTCGCGCGCCACTTCCCGCTCCGGCCGGGCGTTGAAGCGTTTTGGCGGGATGCTGGGATCAAGGCGATACCGCGCCTTGGTCAGGATGCGCCCCAGCTTCTGACATTCAGCCGCGTGATTGCGGGTCGGCTTGGCAGTTGCCCAGCGCGCCAGCATTGTCTCAAGCGATGCCCCGGCAAGTTCGGGGTTCGCCTGGAGGAACCGATCGAACCGCAATAGCCAGTGAGCCTGGGTCTCATACTGATAGCCCCGGCTGCGCATCAATGCGACGTGCTCACGCATGAAGTCCCCCAGCACGCTGCCGAAGGGAGCAGGGCGTCGTAACGCGGCCAGGGCTTCGTCGGGATTGGGGGAAGCCAACGCCCGCCAGATCGGCTTGCTTTGTTTGACGTTGTACCGGTGGCGAAGCACGGCAACGGGATTCTCGGCGATCAGCCCGATTTCGACGAGGTGGTCGAGGAAGCGATCGACAATGCAGACCTGATTGAGCAGCGTCGGCATTCGCCAACATTTTTCCATTTCCTTCAGCCAGACGTCGAGCATCTGCCGGTCAACCGCCGGATGACGTCGGGCTACGTTCTCGAAGCTGCGAAGGAACCAGCGATAAGTGGGCCTGCTTCCCGGCCGGAACTGCGATTTTTCCAGGAAGGTGTCAACAACGGTGCAATCGGGATCGTGCCAGGCGCTCATGACAGCACCTCCAGGCCAGGTACATCGAGCGCCACGGCTCGGAGATCATCTGTCGCCAGCTTGAGATAGGCATTGGTGGATTCGGTGGATCGATGCCCGAGCACGTCGCCGATGATCTTTTGCGGCACCGACGCCCGCAGCATTTCGACCGCGCGCGCGTGGCGGAAGACATGTGCCCCTCGCTTTCCCGGCGGCTCGACGCCTGCGGCTGCTAACCGCCCGCGGATCATGCCGTACAGGTTTGTCATTGCGATGTAGGGCGCGCAGGATCGGATAAAGATTTCTCGCCCCTCGACCTGAGGGCGCCCATGACGCAGATAGTCGAGCAGCGCTTCACCAACCGGCGCCAATAGCGGCATGTAGGAGTACGCATTGGTCTTGGTGTGACGGATACGCAGGGATTCTCCGCGCCAGTTCACGTCCTCAAGCCGAAGGCGGCAAACCTCCCCTTCACGCAACCCATATGTGGCAAGCAGTTGAAGGACCGCAAAATCGCGCATTCCTCGCGGCGATCCGTCCTTCTTCGTCGTCGCCAACACCGCGGCGATTTGGCTCTTGTCCAACGTCGAGGGCACGTCTTCATAGGCGTAGAGCATGGGGCCGATGATGTGCGGCGTGAGATCAGTCGGGATGCGCCTCGTCCGATGCAGATAGCGCACCGCCGACCGGAGCCGCTCAGCGACATCGGCCAACGATTTGCGCCTTAATCCAGGCGCGCGCATGTCCATGTAGAGATCGACTTCCACGATGCTCAACGTGTCGAGGCTGGCAGCACCGCTCCGTTCGAACTGCCATCGCAGGAAGTTCCGTGCCTCCCACATAAGCGCCGCGATGGTAGCGCTTGCCAGACCGCGTTCGTCGCGCAGCCATGCCTCGTATTCGCAGCAGATCGCCTGCCGGTACACAGTTTCCGGTTCGATTATCTCCGGCTCGGGCGGCCATTTGCCTTGAGCAAGCCGGAGCAGCTTGTTGATCGACGTGCGGGGCAACATCTGCCAGCGCACACAGGGAGGCCGACCGTACCGGGCTTCGAAATCCTGGACTGCATAGACAAAATATTGATCGACCTGCGCCGACGTCACAGCTTCCACCTGCATGTCGCACTCGGCCAGATAATCGAGAAACGCGCGGGCGTAGAGGCGATGGTTCGCTACGACCACCGGGTTGTAATTCTGCGTCGTGAGCAAATTCGAGAGTTCGGCGATCAACTCGTCGTGCAATTTCAACATGCTTTTATCCTCAGCTGGTCCAGAGACCACCGAGGTTCGCAGCCAAAATAATGCGCAGCAACATCGCCACGCCTTACGGAAATTGCGCGCCTACGCCGCGTTCCTTCGCATTATCGCCACCTCGCGATAAGCCATCTTATGCGCAGCTGCGCATAAGATGGCGAACGCGCCGGCATAAGCGTCATAGATGCGCGTTTGCTCCGGCGTCAGCGCATGCTCGACCAGCTCATATTCGACGCCGTCGAAGGAGAGCGAACGGGCGGTGTAGAGACCGAGCGCGCGCAGGTCGCGGGCCAG
>CAUJJN010000206.1 GCA_963204905.1 Pseudomonadota bacterium | reverse complement strand
GCTGCGCTTCGATCGCCTGCGTCAGCCGGGTGTTGATCAGACCGAAGGCGACGCAGTTGACGTTGACCTTGTAGCGACCCCACTCCTTGCACAACGTGCGGGTGAGTCCGATCAGCGACGCTTTCGCGGAGGAATAGCTGGCCTGCCCGGCATTGCCGTAGAGGCCCGCGATCGAGGAGATGTTGACCACCTTGCGGAACACCTCCCGGCCGGCTTCGGCTTCCTTCTTCGCCATCACCCGGATCGGCTCCGCCGTCGCGCGCAGGATGCGGAACGGCGCGACCAGATGCACGTCGAGCATGGCCTGAAACTGCTCGTCGGTCATTTTCTGAATGGTCGCGTCCCAGGTGTAACCCGCGTTGTTGACCAGAATGTCCAGCCCGCCGAAGGACTCGAGCCCGGCGCCGACGAAACGGTCGGCGAAACCGGCCTCGGATACGCTGCCGTTGACGGCCACCGCGCGGCCACCGGCCGCCCGGATTTCATCCGCGACCGCGTCGCCGGGAGCGGCGTCGAGATCGTTGACGACGACGCTCGCGCCTTCGCTTGCGAGCTTCAACGCAATGGCCCGGCCGATGCCGCGCCCCGAGCCGGTCACCAGCGCGACTTTTCCTTCTAGCTTTCTCATGCTGTGCTTCTTTCGGGATATCTTGAACGACAACGATAAATCAGCGTGCAACGATGGCTTCGCCGAGTAGTTTGACCTCGCCGGCTTCATCCTTGGCGACCAATGCGATCTTCATGCATGGTTCGCCGTTGTGATCGATGAATTCGGCGACGTGGCCCTCGCAGGTCAGGCGCGCGCCGAGTTGGGTAATCGCCGCAAACCGTGTTGAGAACGCACGGATATCCTTCGGGGCGACAGCATCCGTCAGTGACTGCCCGAGATAGGCCATCACCAACATGCCGTGCGTAAAGACGTCCGGAAATCCCGCCTTCTTCGCGAAATCCAGGTCGACATGGATAGGATTGTGATCGCCCGACGCTCCGCAATAAAGCGCGAGCGTGTGACGCGTGATCGGCGCAAACGACTTATGCACCACGCGATCGCCGACCGAACGGCTTGCTGCCTGTGTCACGTTCATGCCGCCTTTGGATTCCGCACCACGATGGTTCGTGTCATGTCCGCAAGATGGACGCCATCCTGCCGCGTCACCTCGGTGACAACGGCGATCAGCGTCATCGCACCACCCTTCTTCTCGGTCACGTCGGTGACACGGGAGCGGAACGTCAGCGTATCGCCCACCACAGCAGACACATGGTAGGTGAAGCCCTGTTCGCCATGCAGAACGCGAGCGAGATCGATGTCGAGCGCCGTAAGAAACTCGAACGGATTTTCCGCATCCATCATTTCAAGACAGAACAGATAAGTCGGGGGCACGGGTATCGCTGAATAGCCCTCGGCCCGCGCCGCTTGCGCATCACGATAGACCGGGTTGCGCTCCCCGGTCGTTTCGCAAAAGTAACGCAACCGGCCCGGCTCGACATACGCGGTGACAGGCGTGAAACTGCGCCCAATGGCAGATAGATCGACCATCCGCCTGCTCTTACACGCGTTCGTAGAGGGAGACGACGCAAGCGCCGCCGAGACCCAGATTGTGCTGGAGCGCCAGACGCGCGCCATCGACCTGGGTCGCCTCCGCGGTGCCGCGCAACTGGCGTGTCAACTCGTAACACTGCGCCAGCCCGGTGGCCCCGAGCGGATGGCCCTTCGACAACAACCCGCCGGACGGATTGGTGACGATCCTGCCCCCGTAAGTATTGTCGCCATCGTCGATGAAGCGCGCGGCCTCGCCTTCGGGACACAGACCCAACGCCTCGTAGGTGATCAGCTCGTTATGCGCGAAGCAATCGTGCAACTCGACCACGTCGAGATCGCCCGGCCCGACGCCCGCAGTTTCATAAACCTGCTTCGCCGCCGCCTTTGCCATATCGGAGCCGACAACCTGCATCATGTCACCAGCATCGAAGGTCGAGGGCGTGTCGGTCGTCATCGACTGCGCGCGAATGCGAACGTCCGTGCGCAGACCATGTTGTTTGGCGAATTTGTCGGACACCAGAATCGCCGCCGCGGCGCCGCAAGTCGGCGGACAGGCCATCAGGCGCGTCATCACTCCGGGCCAGATCACCTGATCGTTCATGACGTCGTCAGCGGTAACTTCCTTGCGGAACAGCGCCAGCGGGTTGTTCTTGGCGTGACGGCTCGCCTTGGCGCGGATCTTCGCGAAGGCGTTCAACGGCGTGCCATATTTCTTCATATGACTGAGGCCCGCGCCGCCGAAATAGCGCAGCGCCAACGGAATGCCCGGGGCGTCGACCAGCTTGTCAGCCGCGGCGTCGAAATCGTCGAACGCGCTCGGCCGGTCGGTATATACGCTCCCCAGGGCGCCCGGCTTCATCTGCTCAAAGCCCAATGCCAGCACACAATCGGCCGCGCCCGATTCAATCGCCTGCCGCGCCAGAAACAGCGCAGTCGATCCGGTGGAGCAGTTGTTATTGACATTGACGACGGGAATGCCGGTCATCCCAACCGGGTAAAGCGCACGCTGGCCGCAGGTCGAGTCGCCATAGACGTAACCGACATAGGCCTGCTGAATGGCGGCGTAGTCGATTCCGGCATCGCTCAAGGCGCGCCGCAGCGCTTCGCTGCCCATCACATGATACGGCTCGTTCGCGCCCGGCTTGGTGAAGGGGATCATCCCGACCCCGGCAACGTAAGTTCGCGATGACATCGTCGACCTCCTTAAATTACCGTATAGACTTTTTATTACCCATGGGTAATATACGTGACATAGGCGGGAGTCAATGGTCCCGCGAGGGATCTTCCGCATGGATACGCGAACGCCGGCGCACGACCACTCGCCCTGGCTGCCTTTCGAAAGCCGACGCCGCGCCCGCGACGAGAAACGCGAGGCGGTGCTGCGAACCGCTGTGCAACTGTTTCTCGAGCAGGGCTATCACCGCGCCACCCTCAACGAGGTCGCGGACCGGCTGAACATCACCAAGCCGGCGCTCTACAATTACTTCCGCAGCAAGGAAGACATCCTGTTCGAATGCTGGACCATCGGCCAGGAGCGCGTCGAGGACCGGATCGCCGAGATCGAGGCCTTCAGAGAAAGCGGACTTGCGACGCTGCGGATGCTGGTGCGCGCCTATGCCGTCATCATGGCGAGTACTTTCGGCGCCAGTCTGGTGCGCTTCAACGCCGCCGATCTGACCGAGGCCAATCAGAAAGTCACGCTCGCCGGCAAGCGACGCATCGATCGGGCGTTCCGAAAGGCGATCAAGCAAGGCATCGCCGACGGCTCGATCAAGTCGTGTGATGTAAAACTGACGGCTTTCGCCATTCTCGGGGCGCTGAACTGGATCGGACATTGGTACAAGCCGGATGGCGCGCTCTCGCCGGACCAGATCGCTGACGATTTCGCGGTCCGGCTGACAGCCGACATCGCGAAGCGATCTCCGGCGATCCGGCCGCAAAAGAAATTACCGGCAACGAAGTCCTCAGGGACCGTCCGGAACACGCGGAAAAAGTAATCAGACAATACTTCGGGAGGATCATATGAACGTCACGCACGGCTTGCGGCGCGCACTGCAAATCAATCCACATGGCCTGGCCACCGTCTTCAAGGAACGACGCCGAACTTGGGCCGAGATCGGAGACCGCGTAGCGAGGCTCGCGGCGGGACTTCAGGCGCTCGGCGTCGGTGAAGGCGATCGCGTCGCCCTGCTTATGCTGAACTCCGACCGCTATCTCGAGCTTTACCTGGCGACGGCATGGGCCGGCGCCGTTATCGTGCCACTGAATATCCGCTGGAGTCCGCTTGAGAACGAGGACGCCCTGCGCGACTGCCGTGCCAAAGTGCTCGTGGTGGATGCCGCATTCGCCGCCACCGGCGATACGCTCGCCAAGACCTTGCCCGATCTGACGCTGGTATTCGCCGACGACAGCACCCCACCCGCCGGCATTGAGAACTACGAGTCGCTGATCGCACGCAGCGCACCGATGTCAGACGCAATGCGAAAAGGCGAAGACCTGGCCGGCATTTTCTACACCGGAGGCACCACCGGTCGTTCCAAGGGTGTGATGCTCAGCCACCAAAACCTGATGGCGAACGCGCTGAATGCGCTCGGCGAAGGCATGTTCCCGGCGTCGTCGATCTATCTCCATGCGGCTCCGATGTTTCATCTCGCCAACGGCGCGGCGATGTACTCGCTGCTGCTTAGCGGCGGCTCAAACGTCATCGTCCAGAGCTTCACGCCCGATGGTGTGATGGCTGCGATTCAGAAGGAACGAGTCACCGATGTGCTTCTGGTGCCGACCATGATCCAGATGTTCGTCGA
>CAUJJN010000205.1 GCA_963204905.1 Pseudomonadota bacterium | reverse complement strand
TGCAACACGCCGTCCGCCATGCGCGTGGTCATCTCGGTCGCGGCATTGCCGATGTCGATCTGGCCGCAGGCGATGTCGTAGGCGCGGCCGTCGAGCGAGGTCGATCGCGTCAGGCCGGTGATGGCGTGCTTGGTCGAGGTGTAGGCCGCCGAAAACGGACGCGGCGCGTAGGCCGAGATCGATCCGTTGTTGATGATGCGGCCGCCGCGCGGCGTCTGGTCCTTCATGATGCGAAAGGCGTGCTGCGTGCACAGGAACGGCGCGGTGAGATTGGTATCAACCACCGCCTTCCATTGCTCGACGGTGACGTCCTCGAACGGGACTGGCGGCGCGCCGATTCCGGCGTTGTTGAACAGCACGTCGAGCCGGCCGAAGGTCTCATTGGTCCTGGCGAACAGCGCCGCGATCGAGGCCGGATCGGTCATGTCAGACGGCACCACCAGCGATGTGCCGAACGCCTTGCCAGCCTCGGCGGTCTGGTTCAACGCGTCGGCGCGGCGGCCGGCCAGCACCACCGCGAAGCCCGCTTTCATCAGCGCGAGCGCGCTGGCGCGGCCGACGCCGGAGCCGGCGCCGGTGACCAGTGCGACCTTGTTCGAAGCTGCCATGATGTTTCTTCCCTTTTGTTGCTTGCTTAAAGATCAACCCGGCGTGGGCGCCCGGCCTCAGGACGAGGTCTTGTAGGGCGGCGGCGGAATGCTCTGATGCGCGGCGCGGAGCGCGGCGGACCAGCGCGTGCGCAGGTCGTGAAAGTACGGCTCGTTCTCTTCGATGCGATAGTTGAGGTCGGCATCGCAGACGTCCTTGCGCACGACAAGAATGTCGAGCGGCAAACCGACGCCGAGATTCGAGCGCATGGTGGAATCCATCGAGATCAGCCCGGTCTTCAGCGCGTCGTAAAGCTCGACATCGTAGCGCATGGCGCGATCGAGCACCGGCTTGCCGTATTTGTGCTCACCGATCTGCAGATACGGCGTGTCGATGGTGCATTCGATGAAGTTGCCCGCCGGGTAGATCATGAACAGCCGCATCCGCCGCCCCTTGATCTGGCCGCCGAACAGAAACGACACGTTGAAGTTGATGTCCTCGGCTTGCAGAACGTGGCTCTCGGTGGCGTTGACGTGGCGGATGGCGCGGCCGATCCGTTGCGCGGCCTGAAACATGGTCGGCGCGTTCATCAGCGTTTCGGTTTCGCCGGTCTCGGGATTGGCCATGCCCTCGCTGAGCGTGCTGAGCACCGACTGGCTGATGGCGAGATTCCCGGCGCTGGCGATCGCCATGATGCGTTCGCCGGGGTCGTTGAACACATGGAGCTTGCGAAACGTCGAGACATTGTCGAGGCCGGCATTGGTGCGCGTGTCCGCGATCATCACCAGCCCATCACGCACCAGAATTCCGCAGCAATACGTCATATCCAACCACATCGCGAACCAGACAGCAGCGCAGTTTTACGCGGCGGGGCGAACGCGGGCAACAACCGAGACGCCACCGTCCTCAGTTCTGGCTCTGCGATCCGGCCTGATCGACGTGGACCGCGACGTCGAGCATCTCCGGTCCGCCCCCGTAGCGCGACCCCCGCACCGGGGCCGCGCCGAGATAGTCGAGGCCGATCGCCACCCTCACATGCGCCTCGGTGACGCAGATGCCGTTGGCGGGGTCAAACCCGATCCAGCCGAGATCGGGCACGAACGCCTCGGCCCAGGCGTGGCCGGCCTGCTGTTCGACCACTCCGTCGGAGCGCAGGAAATGTCCGGACACGAAGCGGGCCGGCACGCCGGCCTTGCGCGCGCAGGCGATGAAGACGTGCGCGTAATCCTGGCAGACGCCCCGCTTGAGGGCATAGGCCTCGCTGGCCGTGGTGCCCGGATGCGTCGGATCGGTGTCGAAGGTCATCTCTCGCTTCAGGCGCGCCATCAGCGCGTGCAGCAGCCCCAGATGATCCGCATCGAACGCGGCGCGCAGCTCGCCGGCCAGCGCGGAGATGGCGGTGTCGCCGGCGGTGAGGTCTGTCGGCCGCAGAAACAGCGCCGATGGGAAACGCTCCACCGTGCCGCGCACGGCGCCCTGGGTATCGGTGGTATCGACCAGCCCGTCAACGTGAATGGTGATCTCGGATGTCGGCCCCTGCGTCAGGATGTGGACGAGATTGCCGAACGAATCGTGTTGCAGACGGAGCCGGGCATCGGAGGAAACCCCGATCTGCCAATCGACGATGTATTGCCCCTCGTGATCGTGCGGCGCCAGCCGCAGCAACTGGATGATGCTGGCGGCGCGAGGCTCGTAGCGATAGGTCGTGGAATGGGAAATGCGAAGCCGCATGTCGAAACGATCCCGATCAGGTCAATTGAGATATTGCGTGGCGATGATGTCGCCGAGCTTGGTGTTGTCGGACAGGAACTCCTGGATGAACTCGTGCAGGCCATCCTGGAAAACCGCGTCCATCCGGCTTCGTTCCAGCCTGTTGCGAATGCCGCGGGCATGGCGCTGCGATGGCCCTTGCTGGCCGTAGGCGACGCCGATCTGGTCGAGGTTGCGGACCAGATTGCCGTAGCAACTGGCCAGCGAGCGCGGCAGCTTCTCGTTGAGGATCAGCAGATCGGCGATCAGCCACGGCTTCAGGGTATCGCGATAGACCCAATGATAGGC
>CAUJJN010000204.1 GCA_963204905.1 Pseudomonadota bacterium | reverse complement strand
TCGCTCTCGCCGGGCTCGTAGAGCGCTTCGCGGCCGATGCGGTCGAGGCAGAGTTCGGCGGTCCAGGGCAGCATCAGCGAGCCGCAGCGGCTGTCGCGATAGATACGCTCCAGCGGCAGCGATTTCAGCATCGCCTGGCCGCCGCAGGTGCGGATGGCCAGCGTCGCGATCTCGTTGGCGCCCTCCATCGCGGAGAACTGCGCGGCGTAGGCACGTAGCACCTGCGCCTTGCTCGGATTGGCGCAAGCCTCCGTGACGGCCTGAAACCAGATCGCCTTGGTCTGCTCCAGCTTGACGTGCATCTGCGCCACCGCGATCTGCTTGGTCGGATACATGCGGCGCTTCACCGGCGGCATTCCGGGCACCTCGCCGCGCAGGTAGCGCACGGTGAAGTCGTAAGCCGCCTGCGCCAGGCCGATGTAGGTCGGCGACAGCGTGAGAAACATATGCGGCCAGCTCGACGCCGCCTTGAAGTAGACCCCGCGCGGCATCAGGGCTTCGTCCTCGCCGACGAACACGTCCTTGAAGATCAGCGTGCGCGAGACAGTGCCGCGCATCCCGAGCGGGTCCCAGTCGCCGACCACGGAGACGCCCTCGGCCTTCGCCGGCACGGCGAGATAGAGCGTGTTGCGGCGCGAGGCCTTCTCGCCTTCCGCCAACTCGGTGCAGAGCACGCCGTAATAATCGGCGTGGCCGGAGAGCGAGGCGAAGATTTTCTTGCCGTTGACCAGCCAGCCGCCTTTCACGGGCTTCGCTTCGGTGCCGAAGGCGACGCCGCCGGCGGCGGCCGCGCCGCCTTCCGAGAACGGTTGCGAATAGATCGCACCGTCGTCAACGATGCGCCTGTAGTGCACCGCGCGGCGGCGGGCGTGCTCGGCGCGGGTGGCGTCGTCCATCTCGAGGTCGTCGGCGAGCGGGCCGGACCACAGCGTCGAGCAGACGTGCATGTTCCAGGTCAGCGCCGTGGCGCCGCAGTAGCGGCCGATCTCGGCGGCGGTCAGCGCGTAGGTCTGGTAATCGGCGCCGAGGCCGCCGAGCGCCTTCGGGATTGCGATGCCCAGCAGTCCCGCGGTGTGCAGGTCCTTGTAGTTCTCGACCGGGAAGCGCGCCTCACGGTCGTAGGTCGCGGCACGGCCGGCGAACACGGTCTGCCCGAGATGCCGCGCGCGGGCCATGATTTCGGCCTGCTCGTCGGTGAGGCGGAAGGCTTTCGGATCGAACAGCGGCGCGTCGGGTGCGATGGCGGTCGCGGGCTTGGTGGCGGCGGCGGGTGACGCGGTCATGGGGCTACTCTTTGCGCGGCGGGTGGGCGCTGAGGAAACTGGCGAGGGCGGCGTTGAACATCATCGGCCGTTCGAGATTGGCGAGATGGCCGACGCCTTCGAGTTCGACATAGGTGGAGCCCGAAATGTAGCTCGCCATCTTCTTCATCATCGGGGCCGGCGCGTTGGTGTCCTCGGAGCCCGCCAGCAGCAGCGTCGGCAGCTTGATGTATTTCAGGATGTCGCGCAGGTCGAAGCCGATCAGGGCGCGCATCGTGGCCTCGTAGGTGGCTTCCGGCACCTTCGCCATGCAGTCGCGCGCCAGTTCCATGCCGCGCGGGTCGGGATTGGTGCCGGCGAGTTCCTTCACCAGCACCGGCGCGAGCTGCGCCATGGTCTCGCCGCGCTCCAGCGGGCCGAGACGCGCTTCGATGAATGTCTTCTGCCAGTCGCCGTCCGGCTTGCCGAAGGCGGGGCTGGTCTGTGCCAGCACGATGGCGCGCGGCAGTTTCGGATCGGTCTTCATCAGTTGCTGCACGATCATGCCGCCGATCGAATGGCCGATCAGCACCGGCTTCGTCAGCGCCAGTTGCGCGAGAAAATCCTTCAACGCGGCCGCGAGGTTTTCGATGCTGGTGGTCTCCAGCGGCTTCGAGCCGCCATAGCCCGGCATGTCCCAGGCGACGGCGCGGTAGCGGTTGTCGAAACTGTCGAGCTGCTCGCGCCAGGCGCGCGCCGCGCCGCCGATGCCGTGCAGGAACACCAGTGCCGGCGCGCCGATTTCGCCGGCGGACTGATAGGTGAAGCGACCGTCGCCGGTCGTCATTTTTTCGGACTCCGCCACGCCGCGCCTCCGGATCGGTTCTTCCGGGCCGATCCTAGCAGGACGGAGATATATGAAAAGCGATAGTTTTAGAATTGAAGGAATTGCCGGTGACTCTGCGGTCTCGCCTTGCAATCGTTTTAAGTCTAAAATAATGAGGAAGCAGGAAACCGCGGGACGAGAGGCTGCATGTCGAACTTGTCGGCGTCGTATCATGTGCTGGTGACTGGCGGCGGGCGCGGCATCGGCCGCGCCATCGCGGAGGCGCTGACCCGCGCTGGCGCTACCGTCACCATTCTCGGCCGCGATCGCGCCACGCTCGAACGCGCGGTGGGGGACGGCGCGGCGCATCATGCCGTGGTCGCGGACGTGTCGGATCAGGCGGCGGTGAACGCGGCGATCGCGGAAGCGGCGGCGCGGCAACCGATCGATATCCTGGTCGCCAATGCCGGCGCGGCGGAGTCCGCGCCGTTCGGCAAGACCGACGCAGAGATGTTCCGCCGCATGATCGACGTCAATCTGATGGGCGTGGTCCATGCCGTGCAGGCGGTGTTGCCGTCGATGAAGGCGCGGCGGCGCGGCCGCATCGTGGCGGTGGCGTCCACCGCCGGGTTGAAGGGTTACGCCTATGTCAGCGCCTACGTCGCCGCCAAGCACGCCGTGGTCGGGCTGGTGCGCGCGCTGGCGCTGGAGGTGGCGGCGCAGGGCATCACGGTGAATGCGGTATGCCCCGGCTTCACCGACACCGATCTGGTCGCGGGCAGCATCGACAACATCATGGCGAAGACTGGCCGTTCGCGCGAAGATGCCGTCGCCGAACTGGCGAAGCACAATCCGCAGGGCCGTCTCGTCACGCCGGCGGAAGTCGCGGACTGCGTTTTGTGGCTCGTCGGCGAGGGCGCGAGCGCCGTCACGGGGCAGGCCATTCCAGTGGCCGGTGGAGAAATCTGATGACCGTTCCATTCCTCAAGGCTTCGGAGTTCACATGAGCAGAGCCGCCAATCCCGTCACGCTGCCGCTGGCGACGTACTCGCCGAAGCATTTCCTGCTCGCGGTGGTGGACCGCGTCGCCACGGTGACGCTCAACCGTCCGGAGCGGAAGAACCCGCTGACCTTCGACAGCTATCGCGAATTGACCGACTTCTTCCGTGCCTGCGCGATGGATGACGAAGTGAAAACGGTGGTGGTCACCGGCGCGGGCGGCAACTTCTCCTCCGGCGGCGACGTGTTCGAAATCATCGGGCCGCTGGTGGAGATGGACACCAAGGGCTTGACCGCGTTCACGCGGATGACCGGCGATCTGGTCAAGGCGATGCGCGCCTGTCCGCAGCCGATCGTCGCGGCGGTGGAGGGCATCTGCGCCGGCGCGGGCGCGATCATCGCCATGGCCTCCGACATGCGGCTCGCCGCGACCGGCGCCAAGGTCGGCTTCCTGTTCAACAAGGTCGGGCTTGCCGGCTGCGACATGGGCGCGTGCGCCATCCTGCCGCGCATCATCGGACAGTCGCGTGCCTCGGAACTGCTCTACACCGGGCGCTTCATGACGGCGGAGGAGGGTGAACGCTGGGGCTTCTTCAGCCGCGTCGTCACGCCCGAACATATATTGATACAGGCGCAGACGCTGGCGAAGCAGGTGGCCGAAGGGCCGACCTTCGCCAACACCATGACCAAGCGGATGCTGGCGATGGAATGGGCGATGTCGGTGGAGGAAGCCATCGAGGCCGAGGCCGTGGCCCAGGCGCTGTGCATGACCACCGAGGATTTCGCCCGCGCCTTCCACGCCTTCGCCAACAAGGTGCGCCCGGCGTTTCAGGGCAATTGAGAGGCGCGATCGCTGTCGTTTGCGTCATTGCGAGCGAAGCGAAGCAATCCAGTCCGGTTTTGCGGCGCCGGATTGCTTCGTCGCCTGCGCTCCTCGCAATGACGAAGGCTGCTATGGCAATTATTTGATGATTAAAGTAGCGTCGGCGGACCCGGTGCGGCACGACGTGGCCATAGGTAGATTGTCCCATGATCCTCGATTCCGAGACCAAGGCGACCGAGCATTCCGAGGATCACGGCGATGAGTTGCGGCTGTGGCTGCGACTATTGACCTGCACCAACCTGATCGAGGGCGAGGTGCGCCGCCAGTTGCGTGAGCGCTTCGACGTTACGCTGCCGCGTTTCGACCTGATGGCGCAACTCGACAAGGCGCCGGACGGCATGACGCTGTCGGACATCTCCAAGCGCATGATGGTGTCGAACGGCAACGTCACCGGGCTGGTTGAGCGTCTCGTGGAATCCGGTCATCTCGACCGTCGTACCTCGGAGACCGACCGCCGCGTGCAGGTGATCCGGTTGACGCGCGCCGGCCGCGCCGAGTTCCGCAAGATGGCGGCGGAACATGAATTGTGGATCGCCAGGATTTTCGCCGACCTGTCGGCGAAGGATGTGCAGGATCTGATGCGGCTGCTCGGCAAGACCAAGGTGTCGGCACGCAAGGCGACCCAGCAGAAGGCGTGAACCGGTATCCTCTCAGCGTCATTGCGAGCGTAGCGAAGCAATCCAGAAGGCTATGAAGCAAGAACTGGATTGCTTCGTCGATTGCGCTCCTCGCAATGACGGTCGCGTTGCGCTCTCCGTCATGCCCTGCCTTGTGCTCGGCACCGATGTCTTGAGGACGCATCGGCAAGACAAGACATGGATGGCCGGGTCAAGCCCGGCCGTGACGAGCGTTGATGCATTGCCCGAAGCTGGAATTGCCCGTGGCCGGATCGGTATTTTCCTGCATTTCCGCACCGCAGCGAATTGTTTCAATCCTAAAATTGTTGTTGCGGGAAGCCTGCCGTTGCGCGAAGATGCTTTAGATATAAAATGAATCCGGGCGGCGCGGCGTCTGTTGCGCGATTGCCGTCCGCGATGGACGAAAGGTTGTTGTCGATGGTTGCAACCGCCAAATCCATGTCCGCCAGCTCCGTCGCCTCCGAAGCCGCCACCGCGCATGTCGACACCTTCGCGCGCGACAACCTGCCGCCGCGCGATCAATGGCCGGCGATGATCTTCACCCGGCCGGAGCTGCAATATCCCGCCCGCATCAATTGCGTTGCGCATTTTCTCGATCGCTGGGTCGCGCGTGGGCGTGGCGACGCGCCTTGCATTGTCAGCCCCACGGCGAGCTACAGCTATCGCGAACTGCAGGCGCTGGTGAATCGCATCGCCAACGTGCTGGTGAACGATCTCGGCCTCGTCACCGGCGGCCGCGTGCTGCTGCGCTCCGCCAACAATCCGATGATGGTCGCGACTTATCTCGCGGTGCTGAAAGCCGGCGGCATCGTGGTGGCGACGATGCCGCTGTTGCGCGCGAAGGAACTCGTCTACCCGATCCGCAAGGCGAAAATTTCCATCGCGCTGTGCGACGGCAAGCTGCGCGAGGAGATGGAGAAAGCGCGGGCGCAGACCGATGAACTGAAGCACGTTCGCTACTGGGGCGTGCACGGCCCTGACTCGCTCGATGCGCTGATCGCGACAGCGAGCCCGGAGTTCACGGCGGTCGACACCGCGGCCGACGACGTTTGCCTGATCGCCTTCACCTCCGGCACCACCGGCGATCCAAAAGGCACCATGCATGTCCATCGCGACATGCTGGCGGTGTGCGACAGTTTTGCCGGCAACATTCTGCGCGCGATACCGGAAGACCGCTTCGTCAGCTCCGCGCCGCTGGCGTTCACCTTCGGCTTCGGCGGTGTGCTGTTCCCGATGCATATCGGCGCGTCGTTCGTGGTGCTGGAGAGGGTCGCGCCGGATGATCTGCTCGACGCCATCGAACGCTATCGGGTGTCGGTGTGCTTCACCGCGCCCACCGCCTATCGCGCGATGCTGGCGAATTATGCGAAGCACGACATGACGAGCCTGCGCAAATGCGTCTCGGCAGGCGAGACCTTGCCGAAGGGCACTTATGAAGCGTGGCTGAAGGCGACAGGCATCAAAATCATCGACGGCATCGGCGCCACCGAGATGCTGCACATCTTCATCAGCGCGCGCGAGGAGGAGATTCGTCCGGGGGCCACCGGCAAGCCGGTGCCGGGTTATGAAGCCAAGATCGTCGGCGACGACGGCCACGACCTGCCGCCGGGCGAGATGGGCCGGCTCGCGGTGCGCGGTCCCACCGGCTGCCGCTACCTTGCCGACGCGCGACAGACGAAGTTCGTCCAGAACGGCTGGAACCTGACCGGCGACACCTACGTCATGGATGCCGACGGTTACTTCTGGTATCAGGCCCGCTCCGACGACATGATCATTTCCGCCGGCTACAACATCGCCGGGCCGGATGTGGAAGCCGCGCTGCTCACCCACGAAGCGGTGGCGGAATGCGGCGTCGTCGGCGCGCCGGACTTGGCGCGCGGCATGATCGTCAAGGCCTATGTTGTGCTGCGGCCGGGCGTCACCGGCGACGCGGCGCTGGTGAGCGCGTTGCAGGATCACGTCAAGCGCGAGATCGCGCCGTACAAGTATCCGCGCGCGATCACGTTCCTCGATCAACTGCCGAAGACCCAGACCGGCAAGCTGAAGCGTTTCACCTTGCGGCAGATGGCGACGGCGGGCGCCGCCGCGCCGCCGTCGGCACCCGCCGTCGAGGTGTTGCAGCCGGGCGGTTGGCCGATGCCGAAGGGCTACGCCAACGGCATGGCGGCCGAGGGACGCCTGATCGTGACCGGCGGCGTGATCGGCTGGGATACGTCGAACCGGCTGGCGGAGGGCTTTCTCCCGCAGGTGCGGCAGGTGCTGGAAAACATCGTCGCCATTCTCGCGGAAGGCGGCGCCAAGCCCGAGCACCTGATGCGGCTGACGTGGTACGTCGTCGACATCGACGAGTATCTCGACAACCTCAAGGGTCTCGGCGCGATCTATCGCGAGACCATCGGCGCACATTACCCGGCGATGGCGCTGGTGCAGGTGGTCCGCCTGGTCGAGAAAGCCGCGCGCGTCGAGATCGAGGCGACGGCGGTGGTGCCGAAGTAATTGCAGTCTTGTTGTGCCGCCATAAAAGCCGTCATTGCGAGGAGCGCAAGCGACGAAGCAATCCAAGCCTTGCATTGTGGCTTTCTGGATTGCTTCGCTTCGCTCGCAATGACGGCAGTGTTTCCGTCATGGCCGGATTTATTCCGGCCATCCACGCCTTGCTTGCTTTTAGTACGTGGATGGCCGGGACAAGCCCGGCCATGACGATACCTTGTGTCGTAAACGGCTTGCTGGTCGTATTCACCGTTCCCCGACAAACTCCTTCGGCGTCTTGCCGGTGACCTGACGGAAGGCGTGGCAGAACGCCGGAAAGCTGCTGTAGCCCGTGTCGGCGGCGGTCTGCTTGATCGAGGCGCGCGGGTTGATCGCCCAGCGCTCGATAGCGCAGGCGATGCGGGCGCGCTGGGTCCACGCCTTGAAGCTGAGATGCGTCTCGCTGGCGAACAGCCGCGACAGCGTGCGCGTCGAGGTGCCGACCCGGCGCGCGAGGTCGTCAATTTCGTGAGTGATCATCGGCGCGGCCAGCACGATGTCGGCGGCGCGGCGGCAGCGCGGCTCGTGCGGGAGCGGAATGAAGGTCGCCGGGTCCTCCGTCGCGTGCAGCTCCAGCATGATCAGGCGCAGCAGCAGATCGTCGCGCTCGCCATCGCTTGCAGGCTCGAACAGCGCCAGAATACTTTCGCGCAACAGCGGCGAGACGCGGACGACGAACTCGGCGTCGAGCCCGCGATTGCCGACATCGTGAGCCAGCCAGTCCAGGGTGAAGAACAGCGTCCGCATGTCGATGTCCGCCAGCACGTCGATGGCATGTGCGAGCCGCGCCGGCACCCACACCGCGCGGCCGGGGGGCACCAGCCAGCGGCCTTTCGGGGTCGTCACCTGCATGGTCCCGTGCGAGGCATGAACGAGTTGCGCCTCGCGATGCATGTGGACGCCGAGGTGGGTGCCTTTGGGATAGCTCCGTGCGAGACGCTGCACCCCGCCGGCCGCGAGCTGATCATATCCGGTGGCCATCATTGGCGTCTGTGCGACAGTCATTGGCGGAATCCCGTCGAGATCACGACCTATACTCGCTCGCGGGCGCGCCGTCCCGAGGATTCGCACCATGAACAACCCCGCGCGGGTCATCCGCTACATCAACGCCGCTCATTTCATCGACCACTACGCGATGCTGATCTTCGCCGCCGCGGTGATCGTCATGGGGCCGGCGCTGGGCATGACCTATTCGGAGTTGCTGCCCTACGCGACGCCGGCCTTCGTGGTGTTCGGAGCCGGCTCGCTGATCACCGGCTGGCTCGGCGACCGCTGGAGTCGCCGCCACATGATGGTGGTCTACTTCTTCGGGATCGGCGCGTCGATGATCGCGGTGGGGCTGGTGCGGACGCCGCTGCAACTGGGCGCGTCGCTGTTCGCGATCGGCGCGTTCGCCTCGATCTATCATCCGGTCGGCACCGCGATGCTGGTGTCCTACGCCGACAGGCTCGGCAGCGAGATGGGCATCAACGGGCTGTGGGGCAATTTCGGGGTGGCGTCGTCGGCGCTGGTCACCGGCGTCGTCGGCCAGTATCTGGGCTGGCGCTGGGCCTTTATCATGCCGGGCGTTGTCACGCTCGGCATCGGCGTTGCCTTCATGGCGTCGGTGACGCATGAGGATCGCAGGGGCAGCAAGCAGGCGGCCGCGCAGGTGCGCATCGCCAAGAGCGAGATGTGGCGCGTGCTGCTGTCGCTGCTGGTGGTGGTGATCGCGATCTCGACCACCTTCAACGCCATCACCGTGGCGCTGCCAAAACTGTTCGCGGAACGTCTCGCCGACTTGACCCACAGCCCGGCGCTGATCGGCGCGATCGCGGCCGGCGTCTATGTGTTCGGCGCGGCGACGCAGTACACCATCGGCAAACTGATCGACCGTTATTCGGTGAAGGCGGTGTTCCTGCCGATGTCGGTCGTGTTGCCGCCGCTGTTGTATGTCGCCGCCGCGGTGAGCAACTGGGCGTTGATCGCGGCCGCGATCGGCATCGTTATCGGGTTGTTCGGGCAGATCACCATCAATGACGCCATGGTCGGCAAATACACCGCCGAGGAATGGCGCTCGCGCGCCTTCGCGGTGCGCTATTTCGTCGGCTTCACGGCGGCCGGCGCATCGGTGGGGCTGGTGGCGTGGCTCTACGCGCAGGGCGGTTTCGGCCTGATGCTGCAAGCCTTCTCGGGCCTGTGCCTGCTGGTGGTGGTGGCGGCGCTGGTCCTGCCGAGGGAAACGCCGGCGCGGGCAGGGGCGCTGGAGCCAGCCACCCCATAGGTCCGCCGGAACGAAAAAGGCTGGCGCGAGGCCAGCCTTGAACGCAAGTATAGCTGCAAAATCAATTATTAAGCGCAATCGGAAGGCCCGCTTTCGCGGGTAACCGAGGTGCGACTGCATGACGCATTCGCGCCTCGCCTCCCGATTATCGCGGGCGTGGAGGGGCCGCGTCCCCCATTTGGGGGGTATCCAAATAATAATCTGGCTGATCCGCGCGTTCCGGAAGAGCGGGGCGGTCTTCCGCTGCCCGGACAGGGCCGGCCCGCATCCGCCGGTCGCCGCTGCCGATTCGGCCCCGCTTCGTTCCAGCCCCGTTCCACAGGTTAACGCGGCCGAGGGCGAGCGTCGCGTTTTGGGACAGCGGAGAGGGCCGGACTCAGATCCGTGGAAGGCGCCACCCGATCACGGTGGCCTCGAGCGCGCCGCCGGTGGTGGAATTGCGCCACGCGCCATCGCTGAAGCAACAAGGAAACGGCAGCAGGTAGGTGCCGCTGTGATCCTCGCACAGCACCTGCACGGTTTGGTCCGGCAGCGGGTGGCCTTGGCCATTGAATTCCGCAAGCCGTCGTTCGCGCGTGGTCATCGATCAAAGCTCCGGTCGCATCGGGCCGCGCAGCGCGCGACGATGGGACAAGGGAAGGCCAAGGGTTGTCATTGCAACGGATTCGAACCGGCGAATACGGCTATGATGTGATGCCTGCCTTTGCATCAGGTGTTAGCGATTTGCGAAAGCGGCGGTCGCGCTTGAGATGCCACTCGCGGCTCATCGCTTCCTCGCGCGTGGTGAAGCGTTCGACATGCAGCAGCACCCATTGCCGGCCGCGCGTGGAGCGCGCACCGGTTCCCGCATTATGCTGCGCCAGCCGGCGCTCGACATCGAGCGTCCACCCGACATAGGTGAGGTAGCGGTGTGCGTCGGCGCAGCCGATGACGTAGACAAATGATTCCATTGCCGCATTGGTCTCACGGATCGCGCGGGCCGGCAATTCCATCGGATGTTCCGCTGCGGCGCGCCGTCGCGCGTTGACAGCAGCGGGCCGTCTCGGCTTCGCTGTCCGGCAAAAGACAGAAGGGATTTTCAAATGCGACATGCGATGATGGCGATGCTGCTGACGACCTTCGGCGTGGCGACTGTCACGGCCGCGTGGGCGCAGGACGTACCGGGGGTCGAAATCTGCACCGCCGAGAAGGACATGGCGCGCCGCACCGGCTGCCTGCAAAGCAACGTCAATTTCCTCAAGACCACAATGACGCAGATGTCGCTCGACAATCAGCGCAAACTCGATGCCACGACGCGGCAGATCGAGGGGTTGAAGGCGGCGGTGGTGGCATTGCAGAAGCGGGTTGACGAATTGCAGGCCGCGCAGAAAAAGGCCGATCCTGCCACGCCGGTCAAGGATGGTACGAAGGATGGCAAGGATGCGGGGAAGGAGGGCGGTGAGGGCGGGAAGAAGTAGGAAGTGTCGGAACGTCACCGCCCGTCATTGCGAGGAGCGCAAGCGACGAAGCAATCCAGACTTTTGAAAAAAGAGACTGGATTGCTTCGCTTCGCTCGCAATGACGTAGGCTTGGCGATGCGATGGCTGCATCGCCACCTCACACCTTACGAACTCTTCTCGCCGCTCATCAGCGGGCCGAACAATTCCCAGCTCTCGCCCTCGAACTTGATCATCTGCAATTGCTCGATGGGTCCGAAGTCGGTCGGGCTGGTCTTGATCCTGACACCCGGCAGATAGATGCCGATCTCGAAGTCGAGGTTGGCGGCCTGCTTCATGATGTTCTCGCGGGTGAGGTTGTCGCCGCACTTGCGCAGCACTTCCTCGAAGCCCTTGGCGACGCCGTAGCCGAACACGGTAGCGCCGTCATCGAGGTTGCCTTCGGGATAGTACTTCTTCATGAAGGCGCGCCATTCGTTCATGGCGGGATCGTTGTCCCACTTCTTGTCCTTCGGGTCCTTCATGTAGGCTGCGCTGAGGATTCCCTGGCCGTTCTCGTAGCCGGCGGGCTTCATCACGCTGCCGACGGAAATCGACACGTTAGTGAGGAAGTGCACCGGCTTCCACCCCAGTTCCGCGACCTTCTTGATCGCCTGCGCGGCGAACTTCGGCGTAGTGATATCGACGAAGATGTCGGGATTGGCGGTTCTGATCTGCACCACCTGCGAATCGACCGTCGGCTGCGACACCTCGTAGGGCACTTCGACCTTGATCATGCTGACCTTGTCGCCGAGTCCTTCCTTGAGGCCGATCACGTAGTCCTTGCCGAAGTCGTCGTTCTGGTAGAGCAGGCCGATGGTCTTGCCGGGATAGTTTTTCAGGATATAGGCGGCATAGATGCGCGCCTCGACCTGATAGCTCGGCTGCCAGCCCATGGTCCACGGATAGTTCTTCGGGTCGTTCCACTTCGCCGCGCCGGTGGAGACGAACAGTTGCGGGATTTTCTTGGTGTTCATGTATTTCTGAATCGCCGTGTTGCCCGGCGTGCCGAGCGGGTTGGCGAGAAACAGCACCTCGTCGCTCTCCACCAGCTTGCGCGCCTGCTCGACGGTTTTCGGCGGGCTGTAGGCGTCGTCATAGGAGATGAACTTGATCTTGCGTCCGTTGATGCCGCCCTTCTCATTCAACATGTTGAAGTAAGCGGCCTCAGTCTTGCCGATGGTCGCGTAGGACGAGGCCGGTCCGCTGTACGGCATGATGTTGCCGATCTTGATCTCGGTATCGCTGGCGCCGGTGTCGTATTTCTTCTGGGCGTTGGCGCTGCCCGTCACGACCATCAGGCATAGCGCGGCAACCGCCGCCGTCGTCACGTGAGACACGTTTCGTCGCATGGTTTTCTCCCTGAATGTTTCTTGTGCGGCCGCGGCCTGATCCGTCTTGGCGCGGATCTGGGAGCGCATCGGCATGCGCAGTATGCATGATCGGGAGAGCGGCGCCAGAAAAGCATATATTGCAGCGCGAACGCGCGGCGCGCTGACGACCGGCGATGACCGGTTGATTCACGAGAAAGCGGAGAACGGCGGGTCAGCGTCCGGTGAAATGCGGCGGACGCTTTTCCAGGAACGACATCATGCCTTCGCGAAAATCCTCGGTGCGGAATAAAGGCAGCAACTGCAAAAACACGTGGTGCACGTGTTCGCCGAAATTCTCCGACAGTCCGGCACGCATCATCCGCTTGGCGGCCTGCACCGCGAGCGGAGCGTTGCCAGCGATCTCCGCTGCAACGGCGTTCACCCGCGCGGTCAGATCGGCCGCCGGCACCACCTCGTTGGCGAGGCCCATGGCGAGGCTTTCGCGTGCTGACAACGTGCGACCGGTGAAGATCAGTTCCGCCGCCTTTGCCCAGCCGATCATGCGCGGCAGGAACCAGGTGCCACCGGACTCGGGAACGATGCCGCGCTTGACGAAGGCGGCGGCGAACTTGGCGCCGTCCGCCATGATGCGGATGTCGCAGCCGAGCGCCATGTCCATGCCGTAGCCGGCGGCGCTGCCGTTCAGTGCGCAGATGGTCGGCTTCTCCATGTTGAAAAGGATGGTCGGCGGGGCGGTTTTCAGATCGAGGGTCGTCATGGCGGTGTTGGCGTCGTTCTGAGAACCGATGCCGCTGCCCTTGGTGGCGTCGTTGAGATCCAGTCCGGCGCAGAACGCGCGGCCCGCGCCGGTGAGAACGACGACGCGCACCGCCGGATCGGCATCGGCGCGCAGCAGCAACTGGCCGAGCAGCATCAGCATCTCGCGCGAGATGGTGTTGAGTCGCTCCGGCCGGTTCAGCGTCAGGGTGGCGATGCCGTCGCGCAGCTCATAGAGCACTTCATCGTCGCGGGTGCTGGCGGCCGTGGCGGGTTGGGTCGGCATGGGATGTGTCCTTGTTTTGGGGCGACGTTCAGCCGATGCAAGTTGTTGATGCAAGTTGTTTCGGAAGGGAATTACCGCGCGTCCTGCCCGGACTTGATCCGGGCATCCATCCTTTCAAAAGAAGATGGAATGCCGGGTCAAGCCCGGCAATGACGAAGCGAGAATTTCCGCCAGGTCTTGCGCATGGCTGCGCCGCGTTGTCCAAGGCGGCGCGCGCCTTGGCAGGTCAAAACTTGTTTGCTTTACTCGGTTGACGTCGCGCGCGATGATCGCGGCAAGACCAGAGCAGCAACACGCACCACAAGAAAAGCAAGGGAATCTTCATGGCCAATGTCCGCGTCCTCGCCACCGATCTCGCGTTTCCCGAAGGTCCGGTGGTGCTGCCGGACGGCTCCGTGGTGCTGGTCGAAATCCGCGCGCAGCAGCTCACCCGCGTCTGGCCCGACGGCCGCAAGGAAGTGGTCGCAAAAATGCCCGGCGGACCGAATGGCGCGGCGATGGGGCCGGACGGCAAGATCTACGTCTGCAACAACGGCGGCTTCAGCTGGACCGCCTCGCGCGGCACCATGATGCCGGGCGCGCCGGCGCCGCACGAATACATCGGCGGCTCGATCCAGCGCGTCGATCTGCAAACCGGCCAGGTCGAAACGCTGGCGGAGCGCTGCGGCGAACACCCGCTGAAGGGGCCGAACGATCTCGTCTTCGACAAGGAGGGCGGGCTGTGGTTCACCGACCTCGGCAAACGGCGCGCGCGCGACATGGATGTCGGCGCGGTCTACTACATGCAGCCGAACGCCGGCGAAGTGGTGGAAGCGGTGTTCGGCATGTTGCCGGCCAACGGCATCGGTCTCTCCCCGGATGAAAAGACCGTCTATGTCGCCGAGACGCCGACCGCGCGGCTGTGGGCCTATGATCTCGCGGCGCGCGGCGAGGTGAAGCCGGGCGACGTGATCTATCGCGGCGAGCGCGGCAAGCCGATCTGTGGCCTCGGCGGCTATCAGATGTTCGATTCGCTGGCGGTCGAAGCTTCCGGCAATGTCTGCGTCGCGACGCTGATCTCCGGCTGTATTTCGGTGATCGCGCCGGACGGCAAGCTGGTGGAGCAGGTCGAGACCGGCGACCGCGTCACCACCAACATCGCCTTCGGTGGTCCTGACTTGAAGACCGCCTATATCACGCTGTCCGGTCGCGGCGAACTGATCGCGATGGACTGGCCGCGCGGCGGCCTGCCGCTGAATTTTCTGAACAAGTGATGCGTCGGTAAATGCGGATCGCAAATTGACCGTCATTGCGAGCGAAGCGAGGCAATCCGGAAAGTCGCAAAGCAAGGACTGGATTGCTTCGTCGCTCCGCTCCTCGCAATGACGGGCGGTAAAATCGGAATCGGAAAGGCAAAAGATGCCCTGGCTGCAACCTGTCACCCTGAAGGGCGAACACGCCTCGCTCGAACCGTTGTCGACGGCGCATCGCGACGGGCTGATCGAGGCGGTGAAGGATGGCGATCTCTGGATGCTGTGGTACACCGCCATTCCCGCGCCGGACAAAATGGATGCCGAGATCGCGCGCCGCCTCGATCTGCAAGCCAAGGGCGCGATGCTGCCGTTCACGGTGAGGGATGCGGACGGCCGGATCGCCGGCATGACGACCTACATGAATGTCGATGCCGCCAACCGCCGCGTCGAGATCGGGTCCACATGGTATGCCAAGCGGGTCCAGCGCACACCGCTCAACACCCAATGCAAGCTGATGCTGCTGACCCACGCATTCGAAAAGCTCGATTGCATCGCGGTCGAGTTCCGCACGCATTTCTTCAATCACCAGTCGCGGCGCGGCATCGAGCGGCTCGGCGCCAAGCAGGACGGCATCCTGCGCAACCACAGCATCTCGCCGAACGGCACCTTGCGCGACACCGTGGTGTTCAGCATCATCGCTTCGGAATGGCCGACGGCGAAGGCGCATCTGGCATATCAACTGGAGCGCCCGCATTGATGTGCGGCGCGTCCATACAGAATGCGTCATTGCGAGCGAAGCGAAGCAATCCAGAAAAGTCGCAAACCAGGCACTGGATTGCTTCGCAGCTCACGCTCCTCGCAATGACGACAACGAAGGTCATGGAACTCCGATGGACACGTTCGATTATGTGATCGTCGGTGCGGGGTCCGCCGGATGCGTGCTCGCCAATCGACTGAGCGAGGACGCCGGTGTCACGGTCTGCGTGCTGGAGGCAGGGCCACGCGACTGGCACCCGTACATCCATCTGCCGGCTGGCTTCATCAAGACGTTTTACGATCGGAAGATCAACTGGTGCTATTCGCAGGAGCCGGGGCCGGGGACGGCGGGCCGCCGTATCTTCGCGCCGCGCGGCAAAACGCTGGGCGGGTCGAGTTCGATCAACGGGCACATCTACAATCGCGGCCAGCATCAGGATTTCGACACCTGGGCGCAACTCGGCAATCGCGGCTGGGGCTATCCCGACGTGCTGCCGTATTTCCGCAGGCTCGAACGCCGCATCGGCGCGGGCGAGGAGACCTATCGCGGCCGCGACGGCGGATTGACCGTGACCGACATCGGCTGGAGCGATCCGCTGTGCGACGCCTTCATCGCCGGCGCGGTGAGCCTCGGCATTCCGCGCAATGCCGACTACAACGGCAAGACGCAGGAAGGCGTATCCTACGCCCAGCGCACCATTCACAACGGCCGCCGCGTCAGTTCGGCGACCGCATTCCTGCATCCGGCGATCAAGCGCGGCAATGTCGAAGTGCGCACCCACGCGCATGCGACCAATGTGGTGTTCGAGGGCAAGCGCGCGGTCGGCGTGCGCTATGCGAAGGGCGGGCGTGGCGGTGCGATGCACGAGGTGCGGGCGCGCAAGGAAGTGATTCTCTCCGGCGGCGCGTATAACTCACCGCAACTGCTGCAATTGTCCGGCGTCGGCGATCCGGCGCTGCTGCGATCGCTCGGCATTGAGGTGCGCCATGCGCTGCCGGGCGTCGGCGAAGGCTTGCAGGATCACTACGCGCCGCGCTCGGTGGCGCGGGTGAAGAACATCAGGACCATCAACGAGCGCGCGCGCGGCTTCAACCTGGTGCTGGAGGCGTTGAAGTGGGCGACGACGCGGCGCGGCATCCTCGCGCTGTCGCCGACCATGGTTTATTGCTTCTGGCATTCCGGCGAGACCACCGAAAGCTCCGACCTGCAACTCACCTTCACGCCGGCGAGCTACAAGGAAGGCGTGCAGGGCAAGCTGGAAGACGAGCCCGGCATGACCGTGGCCTCCTGGCAGCAGCGGCCGGAAAGCCGCGGTTACGTGCATTGCCGCACCGGCGATCCGTTCGAGGCGCCGCTGATCCAGACCAACTATCTCGACGCTGAACTGGATCGTCGCGTCGTCGTCGCCGGCATGAAACTGGCGCGGCGGTTGCTGGCCTCGCAACCGTTGTCGCAATACTACGAGCGCGAGGATTTTCCGGGGCCGAACGTCGTGACCGACGATGAGTTTCTGGCGGCGGCGATGGAGCGCGGCACCACCACGTTCCATCCCGGCTGCACCTGCCGCATGGGCCCGGCGAGCGCGCCGTGGGCGGTGGTGGACGACCGGCTGCGCGTGCACGGGCTGGAGGGCCTGCGGGTGGTCGATGCCTCGATCATGCCGCGCATGATCTCCGCCAACCTCAACGCCTCCACGATGATGATCGCCGACAGGGCGTCGGATTTCATTCGCGGGAAAGAGGCGCTGGAACGCGCGGTGGTTGGCGCGGAGCCGTGAGTGGCTGATTCCAAAAGCGCGTGCTGAACTCGAAGCCTAACCACGTCATTGCGAGGAGCGGAGCGACGAAGCAATCCAGACCCTTGGAGGGAGATTGGATTGCTTCGCTGCGCTCGCAATGACGGCATTTCGGGTTTGCGCGACGCGCTAATGACTGACGTCAGGGGTGATGGGTCCCCGCCCTCGCGGGGACGACGGCTTTCGTGTGGTGCCTCGTCCTACCCGTAAACGAACGCCGCATCCTTGAGGTCGATCTTCGGGAACTCGTCCTTCTCGGCCCAGTAGTCCTGATTGTGCTGCCACTCCGGCTTGTCGCCGCGCTTCGGCAGCAGGCGCATGCCGCGCATCATGTAGCCCGGATTGAAGTTCACCGGATCGATCCAGTCGAGCAGCGGCATGTCCTTGTCTTCCGCGCGCAGCGCCGGCGTTACCTTGCGCGCGCCGATCGCCTTCATGTGGTTGAGCAGGGCGCAGACGAAATCGGCGACCAGATCGACGCGCAAGGTCCAGCTCGCGCGGAAGTAGCCGAACACCCAGACCAGGTTCGGCACGCCGGTAAACATCATGCCGCGATAGGTCACGGTGTCGGCGAAGTCGAGCGGTTGGCCGTCGAGAGAGAATGCGATGTCACCGGTCGGCAGCAGATTGAAACCGGTGGCGGTGACGATGATGTCGGCCTCAAGCGCCTTGCCGGATTTCAGCAGGATGCCGGTTTCGGTGAAGCGCTCGATCTCGTCGGTGACCACTGATGCCTTGCCGGATGCGATACCCCTGAACAGATCGCCGTCGGGAATGAAGGCGATGCGCTGCTGCCACGGTCGGTAGCGCGGCGTGAAATGAGTCTTGTCATAGTCCGGCCCGAGATAGGCGATCACGCCGGCCATCAGGTCCTGCTTCGCGCCGTCCGGATCGTTGAAGGTCTTTTTCGTGAAGGCGTCCTGTTCGTAGAGGATCTTGCGGCGGACGATCTCGTGAATCCAGCGTTCGTCCACTTGCAGCCGGCGCAGTTCGTCGGCGATCTCGATGGCGTTGCGGCCGGCGCGGAAATAGGTCGGCGAGCGTTGCAGCATGGTGACGTGCGCGCAATCGTCGGCGATGTTCGGCACCAGCGTCGCGGCGGTTGCGCCGGAGCCGATCACGATCACCTTCTTGCCCTTGTAATCGAGGTCTTCCGGCCACTTTTGCGGATGGACGATGGTGCCCTTGAAGGACGTCATCTCCGGCCACTCCGGCGTATAGCCTTCGGTGTGGCGGTAATAGCCCTGGCACATCCAGAAGAAGTTGGTGGTGAAGCGCAGGCGCTCGCCGGTGTCGCTGCGTTCCGCGATGATGGTCCAGAGGTTATCGGCGTTCGACCAGTCGGCGCTGAGAATGCGGTGGTGATAGCGGATGTGTTTCGCGAGATCGTTCTCGTCGATCACCTCGCTCATGTATTTCAGGATCTCGGCGGCGGTGGCGATCGGTGCGCCGATCCACGGCTTGAAGCGATAGCCGAAAGTATAGAGGTCGCTGTCGGAGCGGATGCCCGGATAACGATGCGTCCACCAGGTGCCGCCGAAATGGTCCTGCGCCTCCAGCGCCACGAAGCTGGTGCCGGGGCATTGCGTGGTCAGGTGATAGGCGGCTCCGACGCCGGAAATGCCCGCGCCGACGATGAGGACGTCGAAGTGTTCGGTCTTTTGCGGGTTATCGGCTTCGATCCGGGATTGGACGTTCATGGGCGCCTCATATTCTGTGCTGGTCATGGCCGGACTTGTTCCGGCCATCCACGTTTTTCTTTTGCGCAACTACTAAGACGTGGATGCCCGGGACAAGCCCGGGCATGACGACAACTTGATTAGCTCACACCTCGCGGCGGCTGAGGAAAGCGAGACGTTCGAACAGGTGGACGTCCTGCTCGTTCTTCAGGAGCGCGCCATGCAGCGGCGGGATCAGCTTGCGCGGATCGCGCTCGCGCAGCATCTCCGGCGAGAACTGCTCGTTGAGCAGGAGTTTCAGCCAATCGAGCAGTTCGGAGGTCGACGGCTTCTTCTTCAGGCCCGGCACCTCGCGCACCTCGAAGAAGATTCTCAGCGCCTCCTGCACCAGACGCTTCTGAATGTCCGGGAAGTGGACGTCGACGATCTGCGCCATCGTCTCCTGATCCGGGAACTTGATGTAGTGGAAGAAGCAGCGGCGCAGGAAGGCGTCCGGCAGTTCCTTTTCGTTGTTCGAGGTGATCATGACGATCGGGCGTTCCTTGGCCTTGATCGTCTCGCCGGTCTCGTAGACGTAAAATTCCATGCGATCGAGTTCCAGCAACAGATCGTTGGGAAACTCGATGTCGGCCTTGTCGATCTCGTCGATCAGCAGCACCGGGCGTTTGCCGTGGGTGAAGGCTTCCCACAATTTGCCGCGCTTGATGTAGTTCGAGATGTCGGACACCCGCGCATCGCCGAGCTGGCTGTCGCGCAGCCGCGACACCGCGTCGTATTCGTAGAGGCCCTGTTGCGCCTTGGTGGTGGACTTGATGTGCCAGGTGAGGAGCGGCGCGCCGATCGCCTTGGCGACTTCCTCGGCCAGCACCGTCTTGCCGGTGCCGGGCTCGCCCTTCACCAGCAACGGGCGTTCGAGCACGATGGCGGCGTTGACCGCGACCTTGAGATCGTCGGTCGCGACGTAGTCTTGGGTGCCGGTAAACTTCATTGACAATTGCCTTGCTGCTTTCACAAGGGAGACGCGCGACGCGCCCCCCGAACATGCAACGACCGCCTTGCAGGCGGCCGCTGCCGGATGATGGAAACCTAGGCGCGCCGTACCAGCGACAGGATCACCAGTACGATGATGCCGCCGATCGCTGCGTTGATGATCGCGCGGACAATGCCGGTTCCGAGGTTGATGCCGAGTTGCGGCAACAGCCAGCCCGCGACCACCGCGCCGATGATGCCGATGACGATGTTGCCGAGCAGCCCGAAGCCGCCGCCGCGGACGATAAGGCCCGCGAGCCAGCCGGCGATGGCGCCGACGATGAGCCAGACGATAATGGATTCAATACCCATAGTCATTTCCCCGGTAGCCGCGGTTGGATTCCTCGCTGCGGCGAGCGCCCGGCAACTGTAATCGAAAAACCGGGCAGGTCCAGTGAACGGCAGGCTGCCGCGCTCGGTCAATCCATCACCCTGCACGGCTGGCGTGACGGCTCGCCCCTTGACGAAAGCACAAGGGCGGGCAATCTGCTACCTCATGTTCTTACAGTTCTTCACATCGCTGCGCGATGCCCAGGTCCCCGTCACCTTGCGGGAATACCTGACCCTGATGGAGGCGCTCGACGCCAATCTGGCCGACCAGAGCGTCGAGAATTTTTATTATTTGTCGCGCGCCGCGCTGGTGAAGGA
>CAUJJN010000203.1 GCA_963204905.1 Pseudomonadota bacterium | reverse complement strand
GCGGAAGTCGAAATTCATTCCGACAGCCGCGGCTCGGCTGCTTACAAGCAGCATCTTCTGCGTGTGCATCTTGCGCGCACGATGCGCTCGCTGATCGGAGTGTAAGGTCATGGTGGCGCTGATGCCGGTGGGCAATATCGGTCGTTCCGTCCCGCGTCTGGAGAGCCGCGACAAGGTGACCGGGCAGGCGGACTACACGCACCATCTTCGTCTGCCGGGAATGCTGTACGGCAAGATTTTCCGCAGCACCTTGCCGCACGCTCTCATCAAGCATGTCGATACGTCTGCCGCCAGGGCGGTCGACGGGGTTTTCCGCGTTGTGACCATCGACGATATTCGCGCGGTCATCCCGCATCCGTATTACGGTCCGGCCTTTCACGATCAGCCTGTGCTGGCGGACGGCAAGGTGCGCTTCGCGGGCGAGCCGGTGGCCGTTGTTCTGGCCTCGGACCCGCGCGTCGCCGAATACGCGGCGAGCCTGATCACCGCCGACTACGAAGAGTTGCCCGCCGTTCTCGATGAGGTGGAGGCGGTGGAGTCGGATGTCTGCGTTCACGACGAACTCAAGCCGGCCGCGACCTTTCCCGATCTCCAGCATCTGAAGGGACGGCGAGGCACCAACGTCGCGCTGGATTATCGTCTGACGCGCGGCGCGGTCGAAGGCGCGTTTGCCGCCGCTGACCACGTCTTCGAGCACACTTTCCGCTGCCAGCAGGCCATGCATACACCGATGGAGCCGTTCGTCTCCATCGCGGATGTTCGCGACGGGCGGATGACGCTGCATACCGCGTCGCAGGGGCCTTCCTTCGTCAGGATCGAGATGGCGCGGTTGCTCGGATGGCCCGAGAATCGCGTCCGCGTCAAGGTACCGCATCTTGGCGGTGGCTTTGGCGGCAAATTGTACATCAAGCTCGAAGCGCTGGTGACATCGTTGTCGCTGCTGGTGCAGCGACCGGTGAAAATCTCGCTGACCATGGAAGAGCAATTCTTCATGGTGACGAAGCACGCCTGCACGTTCACCATCAAGAGCGGTGTCAACAACGACGGCAAGATCGTCGCGCGGAAGTGCAGGATTCTCTGGAACGGGGGCGCCTATGCCGATATCGGCCCGCGCGTCACCCAGAAGGCCGGCTTCACTTCCGCCGGCCCCTACGACATCGACAATGTCGAGATCGAATCGCTGGCGATTTACACCAACCGGCCGCCGGCGGGCGCGCTGCGCGGTTTTGGTGCGCCGCAGGCGGCATGGGCCTATGAATGTCACACCGACCTGATCGCGGACGCTCTCAAGTTCGACAAGATCGAATTTCGTCGAAAGAACCTTCTGAAGGAAGGACGGCCGCAGGCGTCCGGAACGCTGGTGCACGACGCCGCGTTCGAGAAGGTGATGGACCAGGTCGCCGATCGGCTTGACTGGCATAAACCTTTCGATCGCGGGAACGGGCGGATTGTAAGGGGTCGTGGTCTGGCTGTCGGCATCAAGGGGATCACGTCGCCCACGACCTCGGTTGCCATCGTCAATCTTTATGGTGATGGCAGTTGCGGACTCTATATCGGCACCGTCGATATGGGGCAGGGGTCGGACACCGTGATGGCGCAGATCGTGGCCGAGGTGCTTGGTCTCGATGCCGAGGCGGTTCACGTCATCCATCCCGACACCGACGTTACGCCCTATGACATGGGGACGCTGGGATCGCGATCGACGTTCCACATGGGAACGGCTGTTCGTCTCGCCGCGGAAGATGTTCTCCGGAAGATCGACGATCTCGCAAAGGAGCTGGGGCTGCCTCCCAACAGCAATCTTCCGGTCAGCGAGATGCTGCGGAAGAAATACGGAATGCAAGCCGGCAACATTATCGGCACCGGCAGTTTCATTCCGGACTACAAGAAACCGGATCCGGAAACGGGACAGACACCGAAGGCGACGCCGTTCTGGGGCGTGGGCGCCAACGGCGCGGAAGTCGAGATCGATACCGAGACCGGCGAGGTCAGGATTGTCAAGCTCGTCAACGTCGTCGATGCGGGCGTGGCCATCAATCCGCGCGCCGTCCGGCAGCAGGTGTCGGGCGCGGCAATCATGCAGATGGGTTTCACCATGACCGAGAACATGGTGTTCCGCGACGGACAACTCACCAACGGCTCGCTGGCGGACTACAAGATTCCGTCGCTGCTCGACATGCCCGAGCAGTTCATCAACGAATACGTGGAATCGCGCCAGCACTCCGGACCGTTCGGCGCGAAAGGCACTGGCGAGAGCTCCACGATTGCCTTGTCGCCCGCCATCGGAAACGCGATCGCAGACGCGATCGGTGTTCATCTTACCGATCTGCCGTTGACGCAGGAGTCGATCTTCCGCGCGATCCAGAAAAAGAACGGCACGCCGTTGCCGGAGGACGACAATGATTGACGCCCGCACTATCCGCTTCACGCTTAACGGTGCGCCGGTTTCCGTCAGCGTCATGCCGCATGAAACTCTGATCGAAATGCTGTCGCTGCGGCTCGAACTGAAAGGCGCGCGCGAAAGTTGCGGCCAGGGCCTGTGCGGCTGTTGCACGGTCTATGTCAATGGCAAGTCAGTCTCATCGTGCCTCTATCTCGCGCAACTGGTTGACGGTGCGGACATCGTGACGATCGAGGGCATTACCAAAGGTGGCAAGCTCGATCCGGTCCAGGAAGCCTTTATCGAGGCTGGCGCCTTCCAGTGCGGCTTCTGCACGCCGGGTTTCATCATGATGGCGCGCGAGTTGCTCGATGCGCATCCGAACCCGACTGACGATGAGATCCGCCACTATCTGATCGGCAATCTCTGTCGCTGCTCGGCCTATCCGGAAATCGTCGAGGCTGTGAAGCTTGCGGCGCGGCGGCGCGCGGCGGGAACTGCGCCAGCCCTTGCTCAGGAGTTGTCGGCATGACTGCGGCCGTTGCTGAAGTTTCCAGCGTGGCATCCAAGCCGCCGATCCTCTCCGTCGCCAATCTGACTGCCGGCTATGGTGATGTTCAGGTGTTGTGGGGCGTCGATCTGGTGGTCCCGCAAGGTGAGATCGTGTCCATCGTTGGTCCGAACGGGACCGGCAAGACCACGTTGTTGCTCGCCATCTCCGGAATGGTCCGCGCGCGCAGCGGCAGCATTCACTTCGAAGGCGAAGACATCACCAATCAGGCGGCGGACCGTATCGTCAGCAAGCGGCTGGTTCATGTCCCGGAGGGACGGAGGCTGTTTCCCACCTTGAGCGTGCGGGACAACCTGATGCTGGGCGCCTATGCGCGTACCGACAGCGCTGCCGAGATCGCCCACGACCTCGATCTGGTGTTCACCATCTTTCCGATTTTGGCGGAGCGCGCCAATCAGGGCGCGACCACGATGTCCGGCGGTCAGCAGCAGATGTGCGCGATCGGCCGCGGCATCATGGCCCGGCCGAAACTTCTTCTGATCGATGAGCTGTCGCTCGGGCTTGCGCCGAAGGCGGTCGAACTGCTTGCGGAAAGTCTGATCGAGATCAACAAGCAGTCGATCTCGATTCTGCTGGTCGAGCAAGACGTGATGACGGCGTTCGAACTCGCCAGCATCGCCTACGTTCTGGAATCGGGCCGTGTCCGCATGCATGGCGAGACTCGCGTGCTCAGTCAGGACCCTTCCGTTCAAGCTGCGTATATGGGCTTCTAGCGATGGATGCGCTCACGGCTCCGAATGGCAAGAAGGGTATCGGCGGCTCGATCCTGCGCAACGAGGACGAGCGGCTGCTTTCCGGACGCAGCTCTTTCATCGCCGATATCAGCCAGCCGGGAATGTGGGAGATTGCCTTCCTTCGCAGCCCGGTAGCCCACGCCAACATCGTGAGCGTAACCAAGCCGGCGGGCTTCGAACAGCGCGTCTTCCTGCTGGCCGATCTTGGTGACATCCGTCCCATCCAGGCCGACTCGCAGGCCAAGGGATTTCGCCGATCGGACTATCCGGCGCTCGCCAATGATCGGGTGCGGTTTGTCGGCGAGCCGATTGCGATCTGCCTCGGGCGGACCCGCGCCGAAGCCGAGGATCTCGCGCAGTCGGTGATGGTCGAGTTCGAGGAATTGCCTGCGGTCAGCGATCTGTCGCAGTGCCGCGATCCAGCCTATCCGCCGATCCATCCCGGCTGGAATGACAATCTGTTTCTCGAGACGAGCATCGATGTTGGTGACGTCGATGCCGCACGGGCCAGGGCCGCTGTCACGCTCACCCGCCAGTATCGCATGAACCGGCAAGCCATCGTCTCGCTCGAGGGTCGTGGTGTGATGAGCTACATCGACGAACGGACCGGTGAGCTCGTGGTCTATTCGTCGACGCAGTTTCCGCATGTGATCCGCACCGCGCTGGCGCATTGCCTGAACATGCAGGAACGCGAACTGCGCGTCGTCGCTCCGGAGGTTGGCGGCAGTTTCGGCGTCAAGAACAACCTTAATCCGGAAGAGATCGCGATCGCTGCGTTGACGAAAAAGATTCGCAAGCCGATCCGCTGGATCGAGGACCGGCGTGAGCATCTGATCGCATCTCCGCACGCGCGCGAGCATCGTTATGAAGTGACCGTGCATGCCGACAAGGACGGGATGATCATCGGGCTGGAAGCGTCGATCGACGTCGATGCCGGGGCTTACTCGGTGTGGCCGTGGACCTCGCCGATGGAATCCGGAATGGCGATCGGCTTCCTTCCGGGCACTTACACCATCTCGAACTATCGCGCGACCGCGAGAACCTGCGCCAGCAACAAATCGCCGATGGGTCCCTATCGCGGTGTCGGGCGGCCGGGCGCATGTTTTGCGATCGAACGGACCATCGAGGAGCTGGCCGCGCATCTCGGTCTCGATCCGGTGGAAGTACGGCTGCGCAACTACGTTCAGCCGGATCAGTTTCCCTGGAAGTCGGCCGGCGGCAAGACCTATGACAACGGCAACTATGCCGAGAGTGCTGTTGCGGCGCGTGATCTGATCAGACCGGAGCGGCTCGCGGAATTGAGGCAGCGCTATGCGGACAGTGATTACCTGATCGGCCTCGGCTACGCGACTTATCTCGAGCAGACTGCCCATGGCACGGCGGAGTGGGTTCAGCGCGGCCTGCCGGTCGTGTTCGGTTACGAGCAGGCCGCCTTGCAGATGACGCCGGACGGCATGCTGATCATCGACGTGCCGATCCAGAATCACGGCCAGGGGCTGGAGACCACGTTGGCGCAGGTCGCCAACGAGGAACTCGGCATTGATCCGGCCCAGGTGGTTGTGCGCCACGGCGACACCAGCATGGCGCCTTACGGGATGGGGACCTTCGCCTCTCGCTCGATGGTGATGTCGGGGGGCGCAGTCGGTTGCGCGAGCGCGCTGCTGGCGGACAAGCTGCGCAAGATCGGTGCGCATCTACTGCAGGTGCAGGAAAACGATGTTCATCTTGAGGACGGCTTCGTCGTTGCCAACGCGTCGGGAGGCGCGAAGATCTCATTGAAGGAGATCGCCATCGCGGCGTTTCTGCGCCCGGAACGATTGCCTGATGGCGTCGATCCAGGTCTTTCGGTGGTCGCGTCGTATAGAACATCGCGCGATACCGGTGCATGGTCATACGGCACTCACGCCACGATCGTGGCGGTCGATCGCGGCACTGGCATCGTGCACATCCTCGACTATGTGATCGCGCATGACTGCGGCACCATCGTCAATCCGATGATCGTTGACGGTCAGATGATGGGCGGGCTGGCGCAGGGGATCGGCACCGCGCTTTACGAGGAAATGCCCTACAGCGCCGAAGGACAGCCGCTCGCCTCGACCTTCATGGACTATCTGGTGCCCGGTGCGTCCGAAGTGCCGCGCACCACCATCAAGCATCTGTCGTCGCCGTCGCCGATCACACGCTATGGCATCAAGGGAATGGGTGAGGGCGGCGCGATCCCGCCGCCAGCCTCACTCTGCAATGCGGTGAACGACGCGTTGCGCCCGCTCGGTGCGTCCATCAACGAGACGCCGATGACGCCGGATCGTGTGCTGCGCGCGCTGCTCGATGCTCAGGTCGGGAGTGCGGCGGCATGAAACCGGGATCGCTTGCTTACTTCCGGCCGACGACGGTGACCGAAGCCATTGGTCTGCTGGTGGACGGTGGCATGGATGCCAAGGTGATGGCTGGCGGTCAGTCGCTGGTGCCGATGCTGAACCTGCGCATGGTTGCCGCCGAGCGACTGGTGGATGTCAGCGGCATCGCCGAGATGAAGCAATGCTCGGCCGATGATCGCGAAGTCTGGATCGGCGCTTGCGTCACCCACGATCAAATCCAGATCGGCGAGGTTGCTGATCCCTCCAACGGGCTTATGCCGAAGGTTGCTTCGAAAATCGCCTACCAGGCTGTCCGCAATCGCGGCACCATCGGCGGCAGCCTCTCGCTTGCGGACCCGGCGGCGGATTGGTTGACCACAATGGCGGCGCTTGGGGCGACGATCGAATGGGAAGGTCCCGACGGCAAGAAGGGCTGTCCCGCCGACGAATTCGTGTTCGCGGCCTATACGACCCAGCTCGATATCTCCGATGTGTTGACCGGAGTACGCATCCCGCGCCTGCCGCCCGATGCGACATGGGGGACCTACAAGCTGTGCCGCAAGACAGGTGAGTTCGCTCACGCGATGGCGATGGTGATCGTCGCCGGCGCGCGGTCGCGGGCGTTCCTCGGCGCGACCGATGGCGCCCCGATCCGCCTGATGAAGACGGAAAATCTGGTGGCGGATCTCCGCAGTTGGGAGAGCGGCCATGCCGGGCTGATCGCGCAGGCGCTTGAGGCCGACATCACCGACAGCGGACGTGAATTCACCGACATTCAGCTGTGGCAATCGCGAACCTGCCTGCTGCGCTCCGTCCAGATGAGCCTCGGTTTCGAACCGATCAAGCCGGAGGGCGTGTGATGCAGATCATCAAACTGCGCGTCAACGGCGAAGAGGTGGAGGTTGCTATCGATCCGCGCACCACGCTCGCCGATTTTCTTCGCCAGCATGCCGATGCACGTTCGATTCATCTCGGTTGCGAACACGGCGTTTGCGGCGGTTGCACCATCGTCATCAACGGAAAGATGGCACGCTCCTGCATCGCTCTCGCCGCAGCGATGGACGGCGCCGACATCTGGACGCTGGAAGGCCTGAAAGACGATCCGGCGATCGTCCAGCTCCGGCAGAGCTTTCACGAGTGTCATGGCCTGCAGTGCGGCTATTGCACGCCCGGAATGCTGATCACGGCACGAGACATCATCGCGCGCCACGGCGAGCCGGAAGAGAAATTCCTGCGTGAAGCGCTCGCGGGCAACATCTGCCGATGCACGGGATATGCGGGAATCGTGAAGGCGATTCAGCACGCCGCGACGGAACTCGCGCGTCGTCAGTAAGGCTACCGGGGAATGGGGCTGGAGCACATGCGTGTCAGCTCAAACACAGAGAGAGGGGAAGCAACGTGAGAACAACGACGTCGATCATAGCTGCGTTTTCGTTCGCGGCGCTATGCGTCGCGCCCGCGCAGGCGCAAGAGACCATCAAGCTGGGTGCGCCGCTGGCGCTCACCGGGCCGCTCGCTGATGCGGGCGCGAAATCGAAGCAGGGCTACGACATCTGCGTTTCCGCCATCAACGACAAGGGCGGTGTCGATGTCGGCGGCAAGAAGATGAAGCTCGAACTGGTCGAATACGACTATCAGAGCGAAACCAATCGTGCGGTGCAGATCGTGCAGCGCTTGATCAACGTCGACAAGGTGCCGTTCCTGCTCTCGCCTTACGGCTCCGGCGATACCAAAGCCACGGCGGTTGTCGCCGAGCGCTACGGCGTCCCGATGGTCGCCGCAGCGGCCGCGACCAAGAGTGTGTTCGATCAGAAATTCCAGAATCTGTTCGGCGTCCTGTTTCCGAACGACATGATCACCGAAGCCGAGGTGGCCTACTACAAGAAGCATGTGCCTTCGGTGAAGCGGGTCGCTGTTCTGGCGCTCAACAGCCTGTTCCCGAAAGCCATCGCGGGCGAACTGGTGAAATCGGCGACGGGGGCTGGCCTCGAGGTCGTCTTCAACACCACCTACTCGCCCGACACGTCCGATTTCTCCAATGTGCTCACCCAGATCAAGGGGGCCAATCCGGATTGGATCTATGCGACCGGCTACACACAGGACCTGATCCTGATCCGTCGCCAAATGGCCGATCTCGGCATCGAGGTGAAGATTCTCACCATGACGGCGGGGCCTTCCTATCCCGAATTCAAGGACAACGTGAAGGCTTTGGCTGAGAACGTGACCACGAATTCCTGGTGGCACCAGAACGCAAACTATAGCGACGCCTATCTGTTCGGTTCGTCGCTGAAGTACAATGAGGCGTTCAATACCAAGTTCAAGCGCGATGCGACTTATCTGGAAGCTGCAGCGACCGCCGCTTGCCAGACGCTGGCGATGGCGATCGAGGAAGCCAAGTCGACCTCGGCCGAAGCGGTTCGCAAGGTGCTGCACGAGAAGACCTTCAACACCTTCTATGGCCCGATCCACTACGGCCAGCTGGGCCAGAATGAAGTGAACGCGGCGCTGGTAATGCAAATCCAGAACGACAAGCTGCTCGTCCTCGCCCCGGATAATCTGAAGCAGGGCGAACTTCAGATCGGCGTGCCGAAGAAGTAACTCCTCAACTCGAGAACCCACGCGGGCATCATGATAAGTCAATACATAGTCAATGGACTTCTGACCGGGGGGCTTTATGCCTGCCTCGCGGTCGGGTTCTCGCTGGTCTGGGGCGTGTTGAACGTCGTCAACATGCTGCACGGCTCGATGGTCGTGTTGGGTGCATACTTCTGCCTTTATGGCGTACAGCAACTGGGACTTCCGCTCTACGTGGTGGCCCCAGTTGCCTGTGTGGTCCTGTTCGTGTTCGGCTACGCCGTTCAGCGTGGCTTGCTCAATCGGGTCATCACGCAACCGATCCTGATTACACTCACATTGACGTTCGGTCTGGATCTGATCGTCAACAATCTGATCATCCATGTTTTCAGCGCGACTCCGCAGTCGCTGGTGACGAACTTTGGCACGCTGGAGTTTTCTGGCGTTCGGGTGCCCGTGGTGCGTGTCGGCGGCATGCTGGTCGCGGTGGTGCTCACGCTGATGCTTTACTGGCTACTTCGGCATTCGAAGACCGGCCGTGCCATCATCGCTGTGCGTATGGATCGTCATGCGGCTGCGCTGATGGGTATCCGCATCCCGCATATCTACGCGCTGACGTTCGGCATCGGCGCCTTCATGGCGGGCGCGGCCGGATGCGCGATGGCGCTGATCTATCCGGTGACGCCGATGATGTCGGGCGTATTTCTCGGTAAGGCGTTCGTGATCTGCGTGCTGGGGGGGCTTGGCAGCGTACCCGGTGCGATCATCGGTGGCCTGGTGCTGGGCGTTGTCGAAGGGCTCGGCACGCTGACGTTCGGCCAGCAATGGGCGACCTCGGTCGGCTTTATCATGATGATGGCCGTGATTGTGCTGTTTCCCACCGGCATTATGGGAAAGAAGGGCTACGAATGATTATCGACAGGGCTTTCGCGCTCAAGATCGCCTTCGGCGTCCTGCTATTCGCATGCGGGGCTCTGCTGTCGGCCGTTCTCGACAACTACTATTTGCAGGTAGGCACGACGCTGGCGATGCTGTGCGCGCTATGCTGGGCCTGGAACATTGTGGGCGGCTATATGGGCTACCCAGCGCTGTGCATGATTTCGTTTTTCGGCATCGGTGCCTATGCCGGTGGCATCGCGCAAGCGGCGGGCATTCCGGAGACGCTCGCATGGCTTGTTGCGGCCGGGGTTGGACTACTGTTCGCGGTACTATTGGGAGTGCCGCTGCTCCGGCTCAAGGGACACTATTTCGCGGTCGGAACGATCGCGAGCGTCGAAGTGCTTCGCGAGGTCGCCAACAACTGGGAGCAACTGACCGGCGGGGCGATTGGATTGAACCTCCCTATCCATGCGGGTTCACCTGATGAGGTAGGCAGGTTTTTCTACCTCTCGATGCTGGGGCTCGCCTTCCTTGCCTTTCTGATCACCGCTGTGGTGGATCGCACCAAGTTCGGTTTCGGCCTGCGTTGCATTCGTCAGAACGAGCAAGCGGCTTCCATGGTCGGTATCGATGTCTTCAAGTACAAGGTGAGTGCGTTCGTGCTGACCGGCGTGATCGGCGCCTCTACCGGTGCGATCTATGCGTCGATGGTGGCGTTCCTCGAACCGAAGGATGCCTTCAACCTCATCATGACCATCGAGATTCCGGTCATGGTGATGCTGGGCGGCATGGGCACAATCTTTGGGCCACTGATCGGCGGACTATCCTACGTTATCCTCAAGGAATTCGTTTGGGCCTACTTCATCAACTGGCACAGTGGAATTCTCGGCCTCATCGTGGTGGCCGTGATCTATTTCCTGCCGGTCGGCGTGCTCGGTCTGACCTGGCGCGATCTCTTCAGGAAGTTCGGCGTGGCAAGGTCAGCAAGGCCTGCCACCTCCGACATCGCGAGGTCCGCATCATGATGAAGCCGACGACGCCTGTTCTCGAGTTGAAGTCCGTCTCGCGGTTGTTCGATGGTATTCTGGCTGTCGATGATGTCAGCCTCAAACTGTATTCCGGCGAGATCGTCGGTCTGATCGGCCCGAACGGCGCCGGAAAGACGACTCTGGTCAACCTGATCTCCGGCTTTCTGTCGGTGAGCAGTGGCGATGTGGTTTTCGATGGCCAGAGCATCACCCACAAGAAGCCGCATGTCATCGCGCGGAGCGGTATCGCACGGACGTTTCAGATCGTGCAGCCGTTCGCCCAAATGACCGTGCTTGAAAACGTGATGGCGGGTGCGATCTATGCCGGTCATCGCGGGATGGTGCAGGCGCGCGACAAGGCGATTGAGTGTCTCGAGTTCACCAGGCTTGCGCACCTCAAGGATATGCCGGCGTCGGAGCTGGCGTTGGCGAACCGCAAGCGGCTGGAGCTTGCCAAGAGCCTGGCGATGAACCCGCGTTTGCTGATGCTGGATGAGGTCAATGCCGGCTTGAACTCGTCAGAGATCGATGAAGCGATCCAGATGATCCGGTCGATCGCCGCCACCGGAATCACCATCGTCGTGATCGAGCACTTGATGCGTGTCGTGACCGCGCTCGCGGAGCGAACCGTGGTGTTGCATCACGGCGCGGTGGCGAGCGAAGGTCCGACCGATGAGGTGATGCGGGACCCGAAGGTCATCGAGGCCTATCTCGGCAACAAGTTCGCGCAACGCTTTGCCGCAACATCCGGCGTTCCCGTCGCGCGACCGGCGTAAGACATTTCCGACGGACAGAAGAGATCATTGATATGGCGATGACCATGACGGGTGAGGTCACCCTGCACGCTGACCGCAATACGGTGTGGACGAAATTGAACGATCCGCAAGCGTTGAAGGCCGCGATTCCCGGGTGTCAGGATCTCGAGAAGATCGGCGATACGGCTTTTCGCGCGACAGTGAAGCTGAAGGTCGGTCCGGTCGGCGCGGTGTTCAAGGGATCGGTCGAATTGACGGATATCGATCCGCCGAACGGCTATCGCATTGTCGGTCAGGGTGAGGGCGGAATCGCAGGCTTTGCCAAGGGCGGGGCGCGCGTCCGCCTGCATGACATTCCAGGCTCTCCGGAGCGCTGTACGCTCGCCTATGAGGTCAACGCGGAGGTCGGCGGCAAGATCGCGCAGCTCGGCAACCGCCTCATCAATGGCGTCGCCAGCAAGACGGCGGATCAGTTTTTCAATAACTTCGCCGAAGCTCTGAAGTAGGGCTGTAACACTCTACTTCCGAACCGGGGCCTCTCACCGCGAAATGGTGAGAGGCCCCGTGCTTTTGGTCGGACGTGCTGATGCGGACGACGTCAGGGAACGATGCCGTCAGGAAGTGTCGCCGCATAGGAAGCAATGCCGCCGGGCGTGGTGACCCAGACCTCGGAGAAGCGCGGGTGATTCAAGATATGTGAGATCGCGCTGCGGATCTGCCTCAGCCGGAACGGCTGCCCGGCAACAAACGTGTGCATCGAGATACCGAACACCAGTGATTGCTGATCCGCCAGCGCCAACATTTCCTCGAATTGATCGATGATCATCCGATGAAAGTCAGTCGCCGGTTGCTGGCGGCTCAACATCGTCGGACTATCGTTGATTTCGATCGGATAGGGGACTGAGAGAATCGGCCCGGAGCGCGTTCGCATCCAGAAAGGCTGATCGTCCGCCGGCCAGTCCATTACGAAAGTATACCCGGCTTCCTTGAGGATATCCGGAGTGGTTGGTGTTTCGGCGATCCACGGGCCCATCCATCCATAGGGCCGTTGTCCGCAATGTTGCGCCAGCGTCTCCGTCGCGTGACGGATCATTTCGGTTTCAGTCGGTTCATCCATCTCGGACTGTCGCTCCGAATTGGTGTAGCCGTGTCCGATGACCTCGTCCTTGCGCTGGCGGATGCGCTCCGGGATCTGCGGCATGGTTTCGCAAACCGATGCATTGATGAGATGGCTCATCGGCAAGCCAAAGCTGTCCATCATGTCGAATATCCGCCAGATTCCGACACGAAGGCCGTAGTCGCGCCAGCCGAAATTGCGGGTGTCCGGCGGCGGGCCGAGCGCTGTGGGCGTATGACCGAGCCCTTCGCCAAAGCTGAAGTTCTCGACATTCAGCGCGACGTAGAAGGCGAGCTTCTTGCCGTTCGGCCAACGGAACGCGGGCCGTTGATGGATGGGTGAATAGTCATAGCGACCATGATGTTTGAGGCGCATCCGATAGGTCCTTGCTGTTGACGGCGGAAGATGCGAGGCGGTTCAGTGAGTTTCGCGCCGCTCTTTCGCGTAGCGGACGAGCGCCAGAAACCGGTAGAACCCGTGAACGAATTTGCCGTAAGGCATGGTGATGAACAGTGCAAACACGATGCCGATGTGAAGCGCGAGAAGCATTCCCATCGCGGGCGTTGCGCGCGCCACGAGGAGCAGCAGGCCGGTGATGCTCGTCAGCAGGAGCATGACGAGGAACGCAACGTCCATGCCGTAGGAGCGTGCTTCGACAAGGTCGCTGTCGCGCTGGGTCTTCGCGCGCAGCAGGCCGATCGGGCCGATGACAAGGCCCGCGCCGCCGAGCGAACCCAACAGCACCGGCAGGTCATACCAGGGATAAGGAGCCTCCAGCCCCAAGAGATAGTGATATCCGGTGGCGGTCGTCGTCGCGGCGAAGCACAGCAGGAAGCCATAGAAAGTAAGATGATGATAGACGCGCCGTGTATCGGTCGGCTTGTCCTCGTCGTTCATGCATCCGACACCACCGCCATCGAGATAGCGCAGGGTGGAAGCGTCCTTGATCGCCTGCCAGAGCGGCGCCGGCTTCGCCAGCGTACTGGCCGGTTCGCCGATGTCGCGCCAGAAATTGCGGATACCCATGGCGATGGCGATCATCGCATAGAGAAATGCTGCGCCGAACAGTGCCGCCATGGCGTTGTGCGGCATCAGTTTGTAAAAGGCGCCGGGGCCAACATGAACGCCGAACAGCACGCTCGGATCGCGTAAGGCGGCAAAGCCCACGATGAAAGCGAACACACTCAGGCAAGCCACGATGCTGATGACCAGCCCGTTGCGCCGGAACGTCGGCGCCAGGAATTGCGGCCACGCATAGGCCTCATAGGATTCGCTGCGGACTTTTGCCATCGTCGCGGGGACGTTGACGTTGAATTCGTGCGGCGGCGAGAACTGGCAATCGTAATAGCAAGCGCTACAGCCATGACAGAGGTTGGCGAGATAGTTGAGATCGCCGTCGCCAAAGGCGCGGCGCATTTCCATGGCGGGGAAAACCGCGCAGATGCCTTCGCAGTAGCGGCAGGAGTTGCAGACCGTCATCAGGCGGTCGGCTTCCGCCAGTGCGCTAGTTGCGTGCATATTTCGCCGCTCCCTGTCCTGCGGCCCGCCCGAAGACACTACCGATGGTCATGCCGATTCCGGCCGCGTAGCCCTGTCCCAGCACGTTGCCTGCCATGATTTCACCCGCGGCGAACATGTTCACCGCGGGCTTTCTGTCCGTCATGATCATGCGCGCGTCCTTGTTCACCTTGACGCCAAGGTAGGTAAAGGTAATGCCGGGGCGCACAGGATAAGCATAGAACGGGCCTTGTTCGATCTTGCGTGCCCAGTGCGTCTTCGGCGGATTCAGGCCAGCGGTGGCGCAATTGTCATAGTTGTCGGGATCGAAAGTGCCGGGCTGAACGGCATCGTTGAAGGTCGCGACCGTCGCGGCAAGTCTCTCGGGATCGAGACCGAGTTGTCCGGCCAGTTCCGCGATGCTGGCGCCCTTGATGGGTGGAAACAATGAGGGCATGAACAGCTCGAGCGAGCGTGCGTCGAAGATAATATAGGCGATTTGGTCGGGCTGCGCCGCCACCAGTCGTCCCCAGATGGCGTAGCGTTTAGGCCAGATGTCCTCTCCCTCGTCGTAGAAGCGCTCGCAGTTCTTGTTCACGACGATGCCGTAGATGACGCAATCCAGTCGCGTGATGATTCCGCCGTCGAATTTCGGTGCGCGTGCGTCGATCGCAACCGCATGGCATTGGGTGACGTCGCCGATCTGCTGGATGTGGTTGTCGATCAGGATCCGCAGGATCGTCCCGCGATTGTAAGGTGTGCCGCGAATAAGGAAATTGCCGGCGATTTCGCCCCAGCCCAGCTTGAGCCAATCGATATTCGCCTCGAAGCCGCCGGAAGCCGCGACCAGCGCGCCCGCCCGCACCTGCGACGTGCCGTGAGCCTCCTTCACCGTTGCGGATAGAAACATGCCATTCTCAATCTCGAGCCCGACAACTTCGGCGTCGTAGCGGATCTCGACGCCGAGTCGCTCCGCGGTGGCGTAGAGCGCGTTCAGCATGGCGCGCCCACCGCCAAGGAAGAACGAATTGGTGCGTCCAAGCGAAAGCGTTCCGCCCAGCGATGGCTGGAAACGGACGCCCTGGTCTACGATCCAGGTCAGCATTTCCTTGGATTGCGCGATCATGTGTCGCGCCAATTCTTCGTCGGTGTGGCCCTGGGTGACGCGCTTGAGGTCTTCCCAGAACTCGTCTTCGGTATAGGGACCGCTGAGCGTTTCGGTGGCGCTGTCGTGCGCGCACCGCATGTTGCGGGTGTGTCGGGTGTTGCCGCCGCGATAGAAGCGGGGCGCCGCCTCAAGGACCAGCACGGTTGCGCCGCTGCGACGGGCGCTGATCGCTGCGCACAGCGCCGCGTTGCCACCACCGATAACCAGCACATCGTGGCGCTGCTCAGGCGTGTCGGTCCTTTGGTGCAAAGTTCGCCCGGCGGTGTCCGCGTTATTCAAGGTCTGGCTCCCTGAGTCCCCTGGCAGCCTTCGCCGACATGGAGCGCATTATTTTGGTCGGTTTAGACCGCGATCAGTTTCGGTGTAAAGCAGAAATACAAAAATTGGCACACTTTGCGGCAAAAGCCGGCCAACAGCAGCGAAGTTGTCGGTAATTATTCCTATAATCTCGCTAAAACGGGGTTTTACAAAGGTTTAATTCTAGCTGAAACGCCAGGCAGGTATGTCGGAGCATCGTTTCATAAGTGATCCTTTTAGGCAATTTCTGATATATGGAGCAAAATTTCGCTTGCCTTGTCCCAAAAATGCTACGATCACTGATTTTAGAACTGGAAGGATTGGTCAAGCGATGATCGAGCCGGACGCGTCGCGTGCTCCGAACTGTCTGACTGCGACCGAAGCCGCAGGATTGATTTCAGCGGGGAGGTTGTCGCCCTCCGTGCTGGTTCAGTCGTGTCTGGAGCGGATTGCGACCCGTGAACCGGTGGTTCGTGCATGGGCGGACATCAACCCTGCGAAGGCGATCGATCAGGCGCGGCTGTGCGACGCGTCACCTCACAGCGGCCCGTTGCACGGCATTCCGGTAGCCGTGAAGGACGTGATCGATGTCGCGGGCTCGCCGACTGGAATGGGATCTCCGATTTATGACGGCTATGTGCCGTTCGCCGACGCCGCCTGCGTCGCGGCGTTGCGTGCTGCGGGCGCGGTGATTCTCGGCAAGACCGTGACGGCGGAATTCGCTGGTGTTTTCCCTGGGTCGACCACGCATCCGGCCGCGCCGGATCGTACGCCGGGCGGGTCGTCGAGCGGCTCGGCGGCGGCAGTGGCGGATCGTATGGTGCCAATTGCGCTCGGGACACAAACCGGTGGCTCGATCATCCGGCCTGCAGCGTTCTGTGGTGTCGTCGGCTTCAAGCCGAGTTTCGGCGTCATCAATCGCGCCGGGCTGAAATTTGCCGCCGAGAGTTTCGATACCATCGGGGTGATCGCGCGTGATGTCGACGACATCGCGCTGATCTGGCGTGTGCTCGCCGGCGCAGGAGCGGCGCCGCCTGACCTGCACGAGCCGCAGCCGCGCTTGGCGGTGTTTCGTGGTCATCAATGGGATCGCGCGGCGCCCGAAACCGTGTTTGCCATTCAGCAGACCGTGCGGCGCTTGCGGGATCGCGGCGCTCACATTGTTGAATTGCAGGTCCCCGAGGGTTTTGCGGAACTGAGCAAGGCGCGCGTCGTCATCAATGGCTACGAACGTGCCCGGGCGCTGGCGTGGGAGCTGCAGCATCATGCGAAGCAGCTCAGCCGCGCGATGCTGCGTGTCGTGACGGATGGCCAAGCCTGTTCCTACGACAGCTATCTCGCCGCGATGGCGCGGGTGGAATGCTGGCGCGGTCGTATCGCGGAGATCGCTGGCTCTCACGACGCGATCTTGACCGCGGCGGTTTGTGGCGAAGCGCCCATCGGGCTCGCCTCCACCGGCGATGCGTCGTTTCAGGAAATCTGGAGCATGCTGCATCTCCCCGCCATCACCTTGCCGCTGGCGACCGGGCCGTCCGGATTGCCGGTCGGCGTGCAGATGGTGGGGCGGCGTTTCGGTGATGCCGGACTTCTTCAACTGGCGAAGTGGGTGCTGAACACCTGCACGCCGCCGTCTCAGTTCGAAACCGCTGACACCGAGAGTTCCTGATGCAGTTTTCAAACAGTTTCAACGTGTCGTTGCCGCCCGCGGATGCGTGGCGGATGCTGATGAACATTCCCGCGATCGCGCCCTGCATGCCGGGGGCCGAATTGACCGAAGTCGTCGATCCGGAGACCTTCAAGGGCAAGGTCGCGGTTCGCATGGGGCCGGTTGTGCTGGCCTTCGCAGGTATTGCCAAATTCGAGGAGCGCGACGACACGGCGCATACCGCGCGCGTCAAGGCGCAGGGAACGGATTCCAAGGGGCGCGGCGGTGCCAGCGCGACCGCCAGCTTTCGGCTTGAGCCAAACGGTTCCGGCAGCAAGGTGCTGATCGATACCGATCTCAACCTGTCGGGCTCGGTCGCGCAATACGGTCGCAGTGCGGGAATGATTCAGACCATCGCCGCGCAGCTCATCAATCAGTTTGCGAAATCGCTTGAGAAGAAAATCGCGTCATCGGCCGACGGGCAGGGGGATGACACCGCTTCATCGCCGGAGGTGGTCGGAGCCAAGCCGATCGGAGCGTTCTCGCTGGTCGCAGGTGCGATGTGGACGTCCGTCAAGCGCCCGTTCGGCGCCAAGAATGAAGATGAAAGAGGCTCATGACCAGTGTGATGTTAACGCTATTGTCGCGGCGGAAGCTCGAGCAAAACTACGCGGCGGGATACTGGCGGGACGACACCATCTTTTCGCTGGTCAGGCATCACGCGACTGCTATCCCCGACAAGATCGCCGTTCGCGACCGTTCGAGTGAAATCACCTATCGTGAGCTTGCGTTGCGCGCTGTCGCGCTGTCGAACGCACTCAAGGCTGCGGGGCTTCAGCCCGGTCATCGCATAGCCGTCTGGCTCTCCAGCCGGATCGAGGTCGCGATCGCTCTTGTTGCCTGTTCGCACGGGGGGTACGTGTGTTGCCCGTCGTTGCACCGCGACCATACCTCGGTCGAGGTGATCGAGCTGATGGAGCGTATGCGCGCCGCAGCTTTCATCGGTGAAGCCGGCTATGGCGCCGACGCAGCGCGTCGCGATATTTTCGCGGATCTCGATCGTGTGTCAACGCTCAAGGCGATTTTCAAACTGGGAGCGATCGACGGCGAGGATGCGTTACCGCTGCCGGCCGCCGGTGCCGCGGGTGAAGGTGAATTCAACTCCGATCCCAATATCGTTGTCTATCTCGCCTTCACGTCCGGCACGACGGGTCGCCCGAAGGGCGTGATGCATAGCGACAACACGTTGCTCGCCAATGCCCGGGCCATGATCAACGATTGGCAATTCGGACAGCATTCTGTGATCTACACGATGAGCCCGCTCAGTCACAATCTGGGCCTAGGTTCGCTGATCATGGCGCTTGCCGTCGGCGGCGAACTGGTGGTTCACGATTTGAAGCGCGGTGCGAGCACGCTGGATCGGATCATCGAAGTGGGCGCGACTTTTATCGTCGGCGTGCCGACCCATGCGATGGATCTGCTGACGGAGATGAAGGCGCGGAAGATGGATTCGCCGGGCCGCGTCCGAGGATTCCGGATTTCAGGCGCATCGGCACCACGCGAGGTGATCGCGCAACTGATCGAAAGAGGCGTCATGCCGCAGAGCGGATACGGCATGACGGAAGCCGGTTCTCACCACTATACGCGGATGGACGACAATGCCGATCGCGTGGTGCAGACATCGGGTCGCGCGTGCGACGGATATGAGGTGAAGATTTTCTCGCAGGATGATCCCAACCGCGAGGTTGCGGTCGGTGAGATTGGTCAGATTGGCGGTCGCGGCGCGGGTTTGATGATCGGGTACTTCGACGATCAGTTCGCCAATGACGAAGCCTTCAATGCGGAAGGCTGGTTCATGACCGGAGATATCGGCCGGCTCGATGAGGATGGCTACCTGCAGATCACCGGGCGCAAGAAGGATCTGATCATTCGCGGCGGGCACAACATCTACCCGGCCAGGATCGAAAACCTTGCGATGCAACACCCGGAGATATCGCGCGCGGCGGCGCTGCCGGTGCCCGATCCGCGACTTGGCGAGAAGGTCTGTCTCGCGGTGATGCTGAAGCCGGGCTCATCGCTGACGTCCGACGACGTGCTCGATCATCTCGATCGCTCCGGTCTGTCGCGTTACGACATGCCGGAATACTATCTTCCACTCAATGCGATCCCGCTGACAGCCAGTGGCAAAATTCTCAAACGCGATATCGCGTTTCAGGTCGCTGAAGGCAAGCTGACGCCCGTGCCGGTTCGGTTCGTGCCGCGTGGGAATACGGTGCTGGCATGACGTTGGAACGTGCGGACAAGCACGAACCGAATGCGTTCGATCGTGTCGCTGCGCTCGCGCGTCTGCGCGATGAAATGGCTGATCCGCCATTTCATGACTTTCTTCGTCCCCAAGCTGTCGATGTCGCGAGCGATGGCGCAGTGACCGTTATGCTGCCGTCGCGCCCGGAATTCCGACGGCGTCGCGACAGTCTCTTTATCCATGGCGGCGTCATCGCCGCGCTGGCAGATCTCACCGCGCATGCCGCGGTGGCGGTCAAGGTTCAGCGGATGGTGCCGACAATCGATCTGCGTATCGACTATCTGCGTGCGGCGCCCGAAGGTGATCTCACAGCGATCGGACGAATTCTGATCGCCGGCAGATCAATCGGGCGAGCCGACGTCGAGATCGCGGGGACCAGCGGAAAAATTCTGGCAGTGGCGCGCGGTACGTTCAGTACACGCGCGAGCGAGTGAAGGGACTTCAACATGCGAGCAGTGGTCGTGCGCGAATTTGGTGCGCCGGAAAGTCTGTCGATCGAGCAGATTGCGGCCCTGCGGCCGGGTCCCGATGAGGTTCTCGTCGATGTTGAGGCGGTCGGCGTCAATTTCGTCGATCTTCTGGTGATCGGTGGCACCTATCAGTTCCTGCCGCCGCGCCCCTTCACACCGGGCAAGCTTCCGGCTGGTCGCGTGATCGCGGTCGGCGACAACGTCAAGAGGTTCGCTGTCGGTGACCGCGTGCTGACCACTGCGGAGCAGGGAGGCTATGCAGAGCAGGCCGTCGCACTGGCTGACCACTGCTATCGCATTCCCGACAAGATGGCTTTCACCGAAGCGGCCGCGATGGCATTGGCATTCGATACCGCCTGGTTCGCGCTTCGGGAGCGCGCAAGATTGCAAAGCGGCGAGACGGTACTGGTATTGGGAGCCACCGGCGCAGTTGGCCTTGCCGCGATTCAACTGGCCAAGGCTTTCGGCGCACGCGTCCTCGCGGCGGTCTCCTCGATGGGCAAGGCGGATATGGTCACGGCGGCGGGCGCTGATGGTGTGGTCGACCTTTCGGTGGAGAACCTGCGCGACGGACTGCGCGACCAGGTGTATGCCCTCACGGACGGTCGCGGCGCGGACGTTGTCATCGACTCGCTGGGCGATCGATTCTTCACTGCGGCGTTGCGAGCGATGGCCTGGTCGGGGCGCCTGGTCGTCGTCGGCTTTGCAGCTGGTGAAATTCCGTCCGTGAAGGTTAACTATCTCATGGTCAAGAATATCGAAGTCAGCGGGTTGCAGGTGAGCGACTATCGCAAGCGAATGCCGGCCCGCATGCGCGAATGTTTCGAACAGATTTTTGCGCTTTACGAACAGGGGGCGGTTCGGCCGCCGACGATGTCGGTTCGTCCTCTCGACGATTTTGCACAGGCCCTCGGCGAAATTCGCGATCGCAAATCCAAGGAACGCATTGTCCTTGTCCCGTAAGACGGACTTTCGACCTCGTAGGTCGCAAAAATTGGGCAGTTTCGAAAGGCTGCTATTCCAAAATCGGTACGGGATTGGCATAGATGGGAGGAGCTGTCTGAGGCAACTTCCGGATGTTTCCTGCGGGACGGGTATCAACCCGCGTGCGGCATCGAGAGAGCTTCCGATGGATGTCGCAGATCGACAGGTGCTGAATTGACCGTCCGCTATAAAGAAATCGCAGACCGGCTGCGGGCATTCCGTCTCGGCTCCGGGTTGAGCGCTGATGAAATCGCGAAACGGGTCGGTATCTCCAGGACGGCGCTCTACCGTTTTGAGAAGGGCGAGCTTGCCAAAATTGAGACACTGGAGAAGCTCTCGGAACTGTTGGGTGTCTCAATGCCGACCCTCCTGGGGGTTGGCATCGAATACATGCCGTCGGCCGTCAGCTATTTCGAGCGGATGCGTCAGTTTGAAGAAACCGCAGAGCACATCATTGCGCTGTCCGGTCCGGTCTCATTCCTGCTCGCTTCGGATCGTTTCCTCGATCTTCTCAATACGGTGCTGAAAGAGAGTTTGCCGCTGGATTTGCCGGATCGAGACGAGTTCTTGGCACAGGTCGACAGAATTCTCGAAATTCTCCAGCAACGCAAGGTCACGTATCGTCGCCGCCGGCCGGGTATTCTCAATCTGATCTCGGCGCGGGAAATTCGCCGCTTCGTACAGAGCGGCTTTATCGGAAATCCTTCCATCACCGGTGACCTTCTCGAGGAACGTCGTGCCCTGGCTCGCGCCGAGGTGGAGCATTTCGCCAACGTGGTCGAGGAGCAGGCGATCGGGGTTCAGATCGGCCTCGTCACGGAATCACTCCCGCATACGCATTTCCAGATTTTCAGGATGGCCGACACCAAGATGCTGACGCTGAGCCCGTTTCGGCTGGGCGAGCAGCCCAATGTCCGGTTGGGCGTCGCGATGATCACGTCAGCGCCCGAGGCAGTCAATCTCCACGAAAAAGTAGTCAATGAGATGTGGCGGGGCGCAATTAAGGGATTGGATGCTGCGGCTCATTTGCGGAGCCTGCTTACAATCGATGAAAAGAATGCTCCTTCCACTGCGCCTGTGGCGCCGGATGCGCCGCTGCAGACTTTGAATGTGCATGAGACCAAAAAGACGAATAAGCTGGGGCGGAAGCAAAAGGGTGACTAGACCGACTTTATTGTGTGCTCACCAATGCGGACAAGTCTGTACGAAAGTGGTCGACCAATTCGGCAGAATTGGCACCCTCCATCGAGCGGTCCTGCGCGGTGAGCGTAGACGCAGAAGTTTGGCTGAGCGCACCTGATCAACCTGCGGGGCTTCGGCGATTGTGTGTCCGGTCAATAATGATTGAGTCTCGGGCATTGCTGGGCGGGATGCAAAATTCTGCATCTGCTTGAGATTGACTGTCTTTCAATCGCTTCGGCGAAAGTGAATCTCCAGAGGTTCATCGAACCGATAGATGACGGCGCCGTCGACCGGATCGACCAGGTCGCCTGAATTCCAGCCGCATTTCTCGAACGCGAAGCAGATATTGATTGCCACGAAGCGCTGTGGCCCTGTGAAGTCATCGTGCAGGATGCGCAGGGCGTTGGGTGCGGATGGAGATGAAACTCAACCTGTGCTTGAAGCGGGAGTTGGGAGATACAAAAAGATCGCCGGTTTACATAAAGAATCTCAATACGATTGCTGTCGGTAAACTGACTTGTTCCGGGAGTTTGCCAACCTAAGCTTCCGGAAGTTCTACTCCGGCGGGTTGATGGTCCAGGCTTTGAACAAGAGCGAGCATGATCGAAGGCGGCGCATCGCCGTCATTGGTGCTGGCCCGGCAGGATTGGTGACCGCAAAGACCCTTGTTTCGTCCGGTGCGGATGTTTCGATATTCGAGCAAGGCTCGGCTGTCGGAGGCACTTGGCTCGGTGCCGATCACAACGGCCGCAACTTTATCTACAAAAACCTCCATATCAATACGTCGAAACGTCTGACGGCATTCGAGGGCTATCCGTTTCCGAAAGATACGCAGGTGGTTCCGGACCATCGCGATATGGCGCGATACCTTCAGGGTTACGCCGAGCACTTCGGGTTGATTGACAAGGTCCGGTTCGGCCACACGGTTGCCGAGGTCGCGCCTGCGAGGCATGGCGCGACTAGCGGTTGGACCGTAAGGGTCGATGGACGCCCCGAAGAAGTCTTTGATGCAGTGGTTGTTGCGATCGGTCCGTTCAACCGGCCTTTTCATTCTCCGGACCTCGCCGCGTTTCAAGGCACTTACATTCATTCCGCCGAATATCGCGATCCCGCGCCCTATGTCGGCAAGAAGGTCTGCATTGTCGGCGCCGGGAACAGCGCCGTCGATATCGGCAGCGACGTTTGCAGGACGGCCGAGCGTGTCGTGATGGTGGCGCGATCGCCGGTGTTCGTGACGCCGCATCTGATCCGGGGCATCAGCTTCAACGATATTTCGCGGGCCCTGCAGAAGCCCTTCATTCCCTCGAAGCTGCGCCGAGCGCTTCTGCGCGGGCTGGTGCGCGTCATTCACGGCAAGATGACCGACTGCGGCTTTCGGCCGCTGACTCATAAGGTCCATGCCACGATCAGTTCCACGGTCATTCAGGATATCCTGTTCAAACGCATCAATGTGAAGAACGGGATCGACAAGATCGACGGCCGCAGAATTACATTCGTCGATGGCGAGAGCGACGAATTCGATGTGCTGTTCGCCGCGACGGGATTCATCACCGAATTTCCGTTCCTGTCGCCAAGCATCGTTCCGGAAGATGGACGATTGAGTCTCTTTAATCGAATCGTTCCGCCGGGGCATGACGGCATCTACTTCGTCGGCATGGTCAATATCGATACACCGATCAATTTCGCTTGCGAGCAGCAAGCGAAATGGGTGGCGGGGATCGAAATGGCGCAAGCAAAGCTGCCCGCAGTCAACGAGATGCGAGATGCCATCGCTCGAAAGGATGCCTGGGTGCGACGCGAATACGGTTCGGCCGCGCGGCACAGTCTTCAGGAAGAAAGCATGATCTACTACCGCGAACTGAAACGGAGCCTGCGCGATGCGTTGAACCGCGCCGCATCATCCGGCGGGAAACCGTCATCTGCAATCGTTCGGGACGACCGCCCAACGACGCTCAAGAGTGGAAGCGCGACGGCGGGAAGGACTGATCTCTAGTTACTCGGCCACGATGATTTCAACGACGACAAAAGAGGAGGTGGAGTGATGACAAGATTGAGCGGGATGTCCAAAGTCGCGCGACTGGCGACAGTGCTTTTTGCGACAACAGTGACAATGGGAATTACATCCGAGGCCAGCGCGCAGACGGCGGTGACCGTGCGTATGGACACCTTCTTCTATGGTTCGCACGTGCCGATTCTGCTAGGGATCACGGACGGCATCTACAAAAAACATGGACTCGAAGTCACCGCTCAGCCTGGACGTGGATCCGCCAATACCATCCAGACCGTTGCCGCCGGCACCGACCAGTTTGGCTTTGCGGATGGCGGAACGCTCGTCAAGTTCGTCGCGCAAGGTCTGAAGGCCAAGCAGATCGTCGGCATGTTCCAGACGACACCCGCCATCGTCCTGGCCATGCCGAACAGCGGGATCGTTACCGCGAAGGATCTCGCAGGAAAAACCGGCGGTTTCGGGGTCGGTTCGGCGCCGGAGCAACTCTTCGCCGCCTTTGCCAAGGGCAGCGGTCTCGATGCCAGCTCGGTCAAGCGGGTGAGCGTCGATCTGCCGACGCGCGACAATTTGTTCATGCAGAAGCAGATTGACTTTTCGTTCGGCTATACGGTGACGCAGCTTCCGCTGATGCAGGAAAAGTGTGCGTGCAAGCTCGTGACATTACCTTATGCCGGAGCTGGAATCACTGCCATCAGTAATGGCATCACCGTGGGAGACGATTATGCCGCGAAGAATCCGGCGATCGTCCGCAGCTTCGCCATGGCGACGGCGAAAGCCATCGAAGCCGCGGTGAAAAACCCGGAGAAAGGTGTCGATGCCTTCTTTCAATATGCCAAGGAAACCAAGCTGAGCCGCCCGGTCGTGACCGACCAGTGGCTGGAGACCATCAAGCTGCTGCATACGCAGGCGACGAAGGACAAGCCGTACGGCGTGACCGACCCATCCGACTGGCAGAAGACGATTGATGCGCTGGTCGAATATGCTGATCTGCCCAAGGGGGTCGTCACCCCTGCCAAGGTTGCGACCAACGAGTATCTCTCCGAACCGGCTGGGGGCGGCAAGAAATGAACCTTGCGGTGGCCACGGCAAATGAGAGCCCTCTGATCGATCTTCGTGCGGTCGCGAAGACCTACGAAACGGATACGGGCTCCGTGCACGCGCTCGCACGGGTCGATCTGAAGATTAAACGGGGAGAATTTGTGTCTCTGCTGGGCCCGAGCGGTTGCGGCAAGACGACATTGATGTCGCTCATCGCTGGCTTGGCCACGCCGTCCGAAGGTGAAGTGCGGATCGACGACGTGTCGATCCGTGCGCCCTACACCAATCTCGGGATCGTCTTTCAGAACGCTGAGCTGCTGGATTGGCGGACTGCGTTGCAGAATATCATGCTGCAAATGGAGATCAGGGGGCTCGACGTTAAAACCTATCTTCCGATCGCACGAAAGCTTTTGGCGCAGGTCGGCCTGAAGGATTTTGAGAACAAGTATCCTGATGAACTGTCAGGCGGTATGAAGCAGCGCGTCGCGTTGTGCCGCGCGTTGATCCATGATCCCGAAATCCTGCTGATGGACGAGCCATTCGGAGCGCTCGATGCCATGACGCGGGATCAGATGAATGCAGATCTCCAACGTATCTGGATGCAGTCGAAGAAAACTGCGGTTCTGGTGACGCACAGCATCGACGAGGCGGTGTTCATGTCCGACCGCGTCATCGTCATGAGCGCGCGGCCAGCCAGCGTGGTTGAGGACCTGCATATTGATTTGCCCCGTCCGCGAAACCTCGATGTGCGGGATACGCCCCAATTCAATGAGTACACCGCCCACCTACGAGCGCGCTTTAAGGCGCTTGGAGTTTTCTCAAATGACTGAGACGGTGATGAATCAGATCCAATCTACCCCGGAGAAAACTGTCACCAAAAAATTGAAAGGCTTCGGCTTTCTGGTGCCCGTGTGCAGTCTGCTGGTATCGGTACTGCTGTGGGAAGGAATCGTCAGGTTTTTTTCCGTGCCGGTCTACATTTTGCCTCCGCCGAGCTCGATCTTCCATACCGCGATCGCGCAGCATCAGTATCTGCTCAAGCATGCGATCTCCACGAGTTGGGCGATTTTTCTCGGCTTCATTTGGGCCTTCGCGATCGGCATTCCGCTTGCGACCGTCATGACGTTCTCAGAGCCGCTACGGCGCGCGATCTATCCGCTGCTTATCGTCGCACAGGTTCTGCCGAAGGTCGCGTTGGCGCCGCTGTTCATCGTCTGGTTCGGGTTCGGCATGTTCCCGAAGGTGGTCATGACCTTTCTGATCGCGTTGTTTCCGATCGTGATCGATACGCTTGCAGGATTGTCCACGGTTCGTCCGGAAAGCTTGATGCTGCTGCGTTCGATGGGGGCGACGCGATGGCAATCATTCTGGAAGGTCCGGCTGCCGACGGCAATGCCACATATCTTCTCGGGGTTGAAGATCGCCATGACCTTCGCGGTGGTCGGCGCCATCGTGGCCGAATTCGTCGCCTCGGATTCCGGGCTTGGTTATGTGCTGGTGGATGCGCGCGCCAATCTCGACATGGTGATGGTGTTCGCCGCGATCATCTGGCTCATCGTTCTTGGTTTTCTGTTCTTCCTCGCCGTCGAACTCGCGGAGCGCCTCTTCGTCAAGGGTAGCTCGCTTCGCAGGAGCCAGGAACTGGGAGCCGGGCTCTAAATTTTCACACTGCAAATGGAGAAGAAAATGCAGGTTATCAAAACCGCAATACCGACAATGCCGCCGGGCCCGTTCTCACAAGCCGTCAAGGATGGTGACGTCGTTTATGTCGCGGGCCAGGTTGCCTACGACGGAGAAAAGGGCGCGCCGGTGCTCGGCGACATCAAGGAGCAGACCCGCCAGACGCTGAAGAACCTGAAGATGGTTCTCGAAGCATCCGGCAGCTCGATCGACAGGATCATGAAGCTGACCTGCATTCTGCCGAACTTCCCGACCGACTACATCGGTTTCAACGAAGCATTTCAGGAAGTGTTCAAGGGACCATCCTACCCGGCACGCACCACGTTGCAGGCTGGACTTCTCGGCGGCTTCGTCGTCGAGATCGAAGCGATTGCGAAGTGCGACTGAACGCGAAAGGGTTTCAAGATGAGTGGCGAGACTTTCTATGAGAGCCTGATGCGACGCCAGGCCGAGACCTATACTTATCGCGGCAAGCTGATCATCAAGGCGAAAGACGTTCAGTGGCACGAGAGCCCGCAGGGAAAAAATGCGGTTCTGATCGATGAAACAACCGGTATGAACGCCAAGTTCTTTGGCGCGATGATCACGGAAATTCCGCCGGGTCGAATGTCGGGCCTGCACCAGCATACATTCGAAGCGGCCGCGTTCGTTCTCGAAGGCAAAGGGCGTGAGATTATCGGCGACCAGGTGATCGATTGGGAGGAGGGCGATACATTCTATATGCCGCCGAACGTGCCTCATCGTCACATCAATCGCGATTCCGAGAAGCGAGCGAGAATCCTGCAAATCGAAGCGTGGCCGATTCCGATCTTTATGGGAATCTCCCGCCTCGATCAATTTGAGCCCGCTGGCCCGGCCAAGCTGGATTGATGGTCCAACCCCAAGAGAATGCAATGACCACTGGAACGAGATTACAGGGCAAGGTTGCTATCATTACCGGTGCGGCGAAGGGTATCGGTGCCGCGACAGCTCATATGTTTGCACGTGAAGGCGCTGCTGTTGGCGTGTTCGACAAGGATTCCGAAGCGCTCAAAGCGACGGCTGAGGAGTTGTCGAAGAAAGGCGCTGGTGTCGTCGCCATGCCTGGCGACGTCACCAGCGCAGCCGACATTTCGAGGTTCGTCGACGCTGTCGTCAAGGAGTTGGGAGGCGTCAATATCCTGGTCAACAACGCTGGCGTGACGTTGACGCGCCCCTTCGTCGAGACCACCGTTGACGATGTCGATTTCCTCGTCAGCGTCAATCTCAAGGGGTTGATGCTGTTCAGTCAGGCCGCCATTCCACACATGGAGAAAGCCGGCGGCGGCGCGATTGTTCACGATGCGTCGAATGCCGGCATTGTCGGTCGCCCCTGGCAGCCGATGTACGGTGCGACCAAGGCAGGCGTCGTGTCGCTGACGAAATCGATGGCGCTGTCGCTGGCAAAACAGAACATTCGCGTAAACTGTATCTGCCCCGGCTCGATCGACACTCCGATGCTTCGCGGTGCGCTTGCGTCATCCGGACAGTGTGAACAGAACTGGCGCCGCACGGAACTCGTAATTCCCCTGGGACGCATCGGGGCGGCGGACGACATTGCGGCGGCGACGCTCTTCCTGGCCTCTGACGAGGCTCAGTACATCACCGGTGTTGCTCTTCCGGTTGATGGAGGGCGAACAGCCGGCGTGCCTGAGGTCCATCACCTCGGACTCGATGTTTCGTGACGATGGTCGCATTCAAGAGAAAATAAAGAGAACAAAAATGCTTCCCCTGGCTGGAATCAAGGTCGTCGAGTTCTGTCAGATTGCTGCGGGTCCATTTGCCGGCATGCTGCTGGCGGATATGGGTGCCGATGTTATCAAAATCGAATCTCCCGATGGCGATGGTATGCGAAGCTGGCCGCCGTTGTCCGGCGGCTATTCGGAGAACTTCGCCTCGTTAAACAGAAACAAGCGCTCGGTCGTTCTGGATCTCAAAAACGAGCATGATCTGGCTCGCGCCCGAGAACTCTGTCTGCAATCGGACGTCGTTCTGGAAAACTTCCGGCCGAGCGTGTTGCCGAGGCTTGGCCTGGGTTATGCCGAGCTTAGCAAGCTGGCGCCGAAACTAATCTATTGTTCGATCTCGGCGTACGGCCAGCAAGGGCCGCGGGCGCGAGAAGGCGGCTTCGACGTCACCCTCCAGGCTGTCGCAGGCGTGATGAGCGTGACGGGAGAATCCGACGGTGCGCCGGTGAAATGCGGCGTTCCGGTTGCGGACTTCGCGGCCGGTCTCTACGCCGCTTATTCCGTCGCCGCGATGGTGCGGCGGGTCGAAAAGGAAGGCATCGGAGGGCACATCGATGTGCCGATGCTCGGTGTCATGTTGGGAATTGCAGCACTTCAAGTGAGCGAGTACTTCGGCAGCGGCAAAGATCCGAAAAAGCTCGGCTCGGCTCATCCTCGCAACGCTCCGTATCAGGCGTTTCGGTGCAGTGATGGCCATTTCGTGTTGGCGGCCGGCAACAACGATCTGTTCCGGCGGACGTGTGAGGTTGTCGGCAAGCCGGATCTCGTGAATGATCCGCGGTTTCTGACATCGCTGCTTCGGGCGCAGAACCAGGAGGAGCTTCGGGAGATTCTCGAAATCGAGTTCATGAAGCAGCCGGCCGAAAGGTGGTTGGCGATGATGCGGGATTGCGGTGTACCGTGCGCGCCGATCAATACATATTCTCAAGCCCTCGCCGACGAGCAGGTTGCTCATTACGGCTGGGTCCAGCCGATCGATCTGCCGGGCGGGCATCAGACCAGCACGTTTAAGAGTCCTATCCAAATCTCGGGTCTTCAGTTCGATATCTATCGTCAACCGCCGGCGCTCGGCGAGCATACGCGGGAAGTGATGACCGAACTGAGCGCGGGAGGGGCGTGAGGTCGCGCGCATGAACGACGATTCCTCTCAGAAGGTCGGCCGCTCATCTCGTCTTGTCCATATGGGGCGGTCCTCGTCCAATGGCTCCGCGGTGAACCCGTCCATCGAGCGGGCATCGACCTATCTCTATGGAACCGTCGAAGCGATGCGCGATGTGGAAGCATCGCGCGCGAAGGGAGAGCGAGCCCGCGCTTACGGTCGGCGCGGCAGCCAAACCGGATTCCATCTGGAAGATGCTCTGGTGGAAATGGAGCAGGGACACTGCGCGCGGCTCACATCGTCTGGGCTGGCTGCCAATGTGCTGGTGTTTCTCTCCACTTTGAAAGCCGGCGATCATGCGGTCGTCAGCGATGGCGTCTATGGCCCGGTTCGGAAATTCGCGATCAATGCACTCAAGCGGCATGGCGTCGATTTTGATTTTTGTCGCGCAGATGGCTCGGATATCGAGACATTGCTGCGCGAAAACACGCGTCTGATCTACCTTGAGATACCGGGATCCGTTCTGTTCGAGATCGCTGATCTGCCTCGCATCGCGTCGGTAGCGAAGGCCGCCGGCGCATGGCTTGCCGTCGACAATACCTGGGCGTCCGGCTGGCTTTACAAACCGCTCGCGCTTGGTGCCGATATCTCGGTCGTCTCGGCGACGAAGTATCTCAATGGGCATTCGGATGTGCTGCTGGGCGCCGTGGTCGCGAACCAGGCGACGTGGCCGTTGATCAATGACATGGCCGAATTGACTGGCGTGTCGGCATCGCCTGACGATGCCTACCAGGTGTTGCGCGGCTTGCGCACACTAGCCGTTCGGATGAAGGCGCATGCAGATCATGCGTCGCGGCTGGTCGACTGGTTCAAGGCGCAACCGTTCGTGCGACGGACCTATTATCCCGCGAGTCCCGAGCATGACGGACATGCCATCTGGCGGCGGGACTTTGCCGGCGGATCCGGTTTGTTTTCGATTGAGTTGAAACCGGAGTTCGACGAGCGGCGGGCGATTGCTTTCGTCAATGCCCTCCGGCTGTTCGGAATCGGTTCGTCGTGGGGTGGTTTCGAAAGCCTCGCGCGGCTGGAGAACGCCGCGATGCTTCGTACGGCGTCGACGCCGCCCAAGGGCCATATCATCCGATTCCATGCGGGGCTCGAGGACGCGAACGATCTGCTTCAGGATGTGGCGGCCGCGTCGCAGATATTTGTCGGGTAGTTGATGACATGACGGATGGCAGCTTCGCTCGAGTGACCTGCGCCAGAGCCACAGTGCAGATCGAACTCAACCGTCCCGATCACGGCAACGCCTTGTCTGCCACGCTGGTGGAGGGCCTGATTGAAGCGCTCGCGGCGGCCGAGTCTGATGCGAATATCGATACCGTGGTTCTACGAGGCGCCGGACGGCATTTCTGCACCGGGTTCGATCTTCAAGGCATCGAGCAGCATAGCGACGGTGATTTACTGCATCGCTTCGTGCGGATCGAAACGCTGCTGAGCATGATCTGGGGAACGCGGTTGCGCACCGTCGCCATCGGCACCGGGCGGACGTGGGGGGCGGGAGCCGATCTTTTCACAGCTTGCGATGTCCGGATCGCGCCGGCGGAATGTCGGTTTCGATTTCCGGGTGCGGGATTCGGTCTGGTACTGGGAACGCGGCGACTGGCCGTTCGTGTCGGAGAGGACAAGGCGCGGCTGTGGACCACGACGGGGGTCGAGTTCACGTTTGCGGAGGCTGTCGCTGCGGGACTTGTAACCCATGTGTCTGACGATATCAGTTCTGTCGATACGGTTCTCGCCGGCCTTCCGACGATTTCGGTCGATACCGTTACGTTGCGGGCGCTTAACGAGGCATCGCGCCGGGACGAAAGCGATAGGGACTTGGCGTTGCTGACCCGTAGCGCCAGTCGACCTGGACTGAAGAAGCGCATCCTCGCCTATGCGCAAGGGCGACAGTCTGATCGAAGCCGTGCAGCGGCGGCAGGAGCGTAACGACGTGTCGGAGCAGTCCTTGATCCAACGCCTCGCAAGCTGGAGCGCAAATCTCAGCGCTACTCAGCTTGACGCGGAGATCACGCGCGCTGCCACCCGCGCGATCATCGATACGGTCGGCGTGATGTTGGCCGGGGCAGGAAAGCCGTTGAGCCAGCGCGTCGCCCTCATGAGCGAGGAGGATTGTCAGCCCGGGCATGCGACGATATTTGCCGGGAGAAGGTCACTCAAGCCGGCCGGCGCGGCGTTTGCCAATGGCGTCGCGGCGCATGTGTTGGATTTCGACGACACCTGCTACGACGGCATTCTGCACGCCTCCTGTGTTATCCTTCCCGCAGTGCTCGCCTGTGCGGAAGAAGCCGATGCCACGACGGCGGACATTTTCGCCGCTTTTGTCGCGGGCTCGGAAGTCACCTATGCGCTCGGGCGCGCGCTGACGGATGTGTTCTGGGGCGGCTGGTGGACGACAGCGACGCTTGGCTCGATCGGTGCCGCGGCCGGTGCCGCGCGGGCGCTGGATCTTGGAGAAGCCGGAAGTGCGCACGCCATGGCGATTGCGACCAGCCTCACGTTCGGCACGCGGACACTGCTGGGCACGGATGCGAATCCGATCGGGGCCGGCACCGCGGCACAGGCTGGGGTCCGCGCCGCGCTGTTGGCACGGGCCGGAGCGAGTGGGCCGCTGTTCGCGATCGAGCACCCTGCCGGTCTTGCCGCGGCATTCAATCGTGGCGTGCTGGATCGTGAGAAGCTGTCGGAGATCGGCCGATACTATGCGCTGCGCGACTCCGGGATTGCTTTCAAGGCCTATCCCGCATGTTCCGGCACACAGGCCGCATGTCAGGCAGTTCAGGAGCTGCTGCAACGGCACCGCTTCACCGCGCGAGACGTGAAGACAGTGACATGTCGGGTCGCGCCGCTGGTCGCCGAGAATTTGCGATATCCGAATCCGACCAATCTGACCGAAGCCCAGTTCAGCTTGCCCTTCGCTATTGGATGTCTTTTGGCTTATGGGGAATGTGGCGTTCGTCAATTGAAGGATGACGTTCTGAATGCGCCGGAGCTGCGTGCGGAGATGGCGAAAGTGTCGATGTTGCGCGCTGATGATATTATGGAAGCGGATGACGCCGGCCGCTATCCGGAAGCCGCCGCGATTTCGGTGGAACTTCATGATGGCCGTCGCATCGATCATAGAGTGTTGGCCGCGCGCGGGATGCCGAGTGATCCGCTGAGCGACGTCCAACTGCGGGACAAGTTCATGGGTTGCGCCGCCGAACTGATCCCGAGCACGATGGCGGTTTCGATCTACGACAGTCTCGGTCAATTGAGTCGGGGCGGTTATGCACGCGAGTTGTTTGCCGACCTGCGCGCGCGACTGGCGGAGAAATGAGCATGGCGAGCAGCATTCCGCGTGTGGATGTCGTGGTGATCGGGAGCGGGGCTGCTGGTCTTGTCGCCGCGCAGGAAGCCGCCGCCCGCGGATGCTCGGTTCTCGTTCTCTCCAAAGGGCAGACCGGACGTTCCGGCGCGACCGCCACCATCACCGGTGATATCTCGGTCGACGGCACAACCATCCATGACCTGGGGCTCTCGCGGAAAAGCACCGACAATCAGGCGCTCTTCTATGAAGATACCCTGAAGGGCGGCGGCTATCTCAACGATCGACGATTGGCCCAGGCCATGGTGTCCGATGTGGGATCGGAAGTCAGTTCCTTGATGGCGGCTGGATTGAAGGTGGTCGGGATCGGCCATGCCCCGGGCCACCGCTCTCCCCGCGGCGTTCTTGTTTCGGGAATGCAGATGCTTCAGTTGCTGTCGAAGAAGGCCTCTGCGGCAGGTGTGAAGTATCGCGACGAGTTTTATGTTACCGATATCCTGCGGGACAACGGCTGCGCCGTTGGTGTTTCCGGCTATGACATGCGATCCGGCATCCGGCGGACGATTGCCGCGGGAGCCGTGATCATTGCGGCTGGTGGTGGCGGAATGGTGCATCCATTCCGCACTGTTCCGGAAGAACTGGTCGGCGACGGTTACGTGCTGGCGTTGCAGGCCGGCGCCGCGCTCGTCGACATGGAAATGATTCAATTTCTGCCTTGCTGTCTGGTCAATCCACCGCTGTGGCGCGGCATCCAGTTTCCTTGGATCATCGGGCCGCAAAGCGGGACGCGCGCGTGGCTCTTGAACAAGTACGGCGAGCGCTTCATGGCGCGCTATGATGCCGAGCGCATGGAGATGTCGACCCGCGACATTCTCTCACGGGCCTGTGTGCGTGAGGTGCAGGAGGGACGCGGTGGACCGGGCGGTGGCGTCTTCATGTCATGGGCGCATCTGCCGCAGGATATTCTCGACTTCCTGCCGCAGTGGTATGGCAAGCCGTTGCTTCGCGGCAACTGGCATTGGGAAGGTTTCGACTTCAAGGATCTGGTCGCGCGCATCAAGCAAGGCTATGCGGTCGAGGTTGCCCCGGCGGCGCATTTCACGATGGGGGGCGTGCACATCGATGAGCGATGCGAAACCGCACTTCACGGACTGTTCGCATGTGGGGAAGTCGCGGGCGGTGTGCACGGCGCCAACCGGTTGTCGGGGAACGCCTGCACCCAGTTTCTGGTTCAGGGGCGTGTGGCCGGGCGCGCCGCCGCGGAGTCCGCCAAGGCCGGTGGACCGATCGTCGGTCCGCAAACCTTGCGAGAACTTGCAACGCCCGAAGCGAAAACATCGGGATCGAATGCTGATGCCTATGTGTTGCTCGAAAAGGCGCAGTCGATCGCCAATGCGGGGCTGAATGTCGTGCGATCATTGGACGATCTGAGAACGGCGCGGGACGCCATCCGCTCGGTGGTTGAGGAAGCGCAAAACAGTTGCGCGACTCTTGCTTTCGATTCCGCCTATAATCGGCGGATCATCGATACGCTGGAAGCGCGAAGCGCCGCGATGACGGTGGAAGCGATGGTGCTTTCGGCGATCGAGCGTCAGGAAAGCCGCGGCGCGCATTATCGCGACGACTTCCCCGAACCGGATGATCGCTATCTGCATCATGGCATCATCCGCGTTCAGCACGGCGCTATGAACTATTCCACAATGGCCATCAATGGGTGACGCATCATGCGAATCACACTGGTTCGTGCCGACCCGCAGGACCCCGCAACGGTGCGGCGATATGATTACGAACTGCCTGACGTCGGGCTCTCCAGCATCAGCAGCGCCTTGCAGTTGTTGGCGCGAACCAAAGATAGCACGATCGGTTACTATCTGTCGTGCCGGCGCGGCATGTGTGCTTGCTGCGTGGTCCGAGCCAATGGCGCGATCTGCACGGCCTGTGTCACGCCCGTTATTGATGGCATGGTGATCGAGCCTATCCGCCAGGATATCCAGGTGTGTGATACGGTGGTTGATCTCAGTATGGCGAAAGATCACCAGTTCGCATTCGAGGATGAAACGCCTTGATGCATCTTCATTCAGACTGGTCCTACATCGAGCATCAGTTCGGTTGTTCGCTGCCGGATCGGTTCCTGATGGCTCTGCGTGCATTTGACAATATCAAGTCTGTCACGCCGTTTATCCTGGAACGCGGCGACAGGCGGTTCGGGCTGTTTCTTCATGTTGAACACGGAAATGTCGAGGCCGCTCGTCTTCCGCCCGATATCGAGCCGGTGTTCTATCAGCCCTACTTCAGCTTCGCGCAGCCGCGTTCGGCCTCCCATGCTTCCCTGGCATCCCATGCTTCCCTGGAAGATGCGATCAGCCATGTCGCAGATGGCCGGACTGAGATCGTTCTGGACCCGCGCGTTCCTGTCGGCATTGCCAAACGTCTTCGCGAGCGGCTGAACGTCACGTTCGAAACGTCGGCTAACCCGGGCACGGTCTCGGTTACGACCGTCGCGCCAAGCACTGCGCTGGAGCATTTGGCTCGCCATCGGCCCAGAGCTAATCAGATTGCCAGGCGGCTTCTCGAGCAATCGTCGCTCCGCGCCAAGATCTTGCCCTATCTCGTCGATCAGGACGATCGGCGCTTCGATTTGCTTGAACACCTGTTGAACGGCGCAGATGCCGACGCAGTTATCGCAAGCTCTCTCATCAACGTGCAGGAACTGACAGGCTTGCCGATGCGAGGCAAGCGTCGACCGTTGGCGGCCATCTATGTGAAAGGTGGCGGGCTTCACCTTGTCGAAAGTGGCCGGGTCGATGGCGCAGCCATTTTCGACAATGCCGCTGCTGCCCTGAACGTGCTGGTCCCATCCGGGAATATCGCTCTGGAGGAGGACGATCTCGAGACATGGCTGGTTTCTTCGCTCGGCCTAAGTCGGCGTGCCACTGTGCCGGGCGATTTCCTGCTGCGGGTCTGGCGCGACCGATCGACCTTGCCGGATCTCGGCGCCTATGTCGTGACGACAAGAGCGTCGCGCCATGCGATGAACCAAGCCCTCTCGTTCGCGCGGACCGCCGTCGCGGATGAGAGGCTTATCACTGAGCTGGATGCATTCGATGTGTATCTTTCCACTCTCCGTGGATTCTTCCAGGAGTTTGCGCCGGATTTCCGAGTGGCGCGAACCCTGACGAATTTTCATTCTGGTGCGAGAACGATGTTTCCGTCCAATCCCACGCACTACCCGGTGACCAGGGCGGCGCGGACACTGAAGATCGACGCCGGTTGCTTGATGATGTCACCTGACGGAATGATGCTCGGATGCTCCGATATCGCCAGAACATTGTGCTTTGAAGAAAGCGATCAGGCTATCCTTGATAAATTCCGAAGTGCGATACGGAACCAGCTGATTCCCGCTTGTGCGCCGGGGGCAAGCGGTAGCGATATCCATGCGCTGGCGACGCGCGTGATCAGTAAGGCAAGTCCTGACCTGAAATCGAACCCGATCTACCACGACATCGGGAAAACACCGGAGTCATATGAGCGGGACGTCGGCCATCTGCTTGGCCGCAACAACCTCGCGCATCTCAAGTTCACCCGCTCCGAAACGAACAGGCTTCATGAGGGGATGATCGCCTGCTGTGAATACCAGTGGCCGGGTGAGGGTTATGCGATCGCCTATGAAGATACGTGTCTTGTCGCTGACAGCGGTGGCTTGAACCTGACTGAGGACTAGACTGTCGCAAACCATGCAGGGCGGCGGCCCACGGGTTACGGTGGTCGGATTCCATCATTTAATGGCTTGCTTCGGAAATCTAGCTTTTGAAACCGAATGATTTCTCGATGCTGTCAAACAGGCGTCGGGCCGTGGGATGCGGCTTGGCGCCGGATAGATACAAATAGAAATTGACGTCAGGCAGAGGCGGCAGCCCTTCCGTGGTGCCCAGGACACGAAGTGAGGGCTCCAGCATCTCGACGGTTCGCGCCGTAATACCGAGGCCCGCGCGCACTGCGGCGCGGATGCCCGAGAGCGAGCCGGAAGTATGATTTATGCGCCTCGGTATTTCCGCCTTGGTCAGCGCGTCAATGGCGAGGGCGCGGTACAGGCTCGGCTCGTCGTGGCACACCAGCGGAACAGGTTCTCCACGATTGAACTTGAACCCCGTGGCGGAAAGCCAGACCGTCGGCGCGGTGCGGACGCAGATGCGGGTATGTGATGGATCGTCGCGAGTCGAGACGGCCATGTCGATTTGGCCCTGCTGAAGCGATTGCATCAGAAACGCGCTTCGAGCGACGTGAATGACGACACGTACATCTGGAAAAGATGTCGAAATCTGCCGCAAGAGATCGGGCACGATTGTCTCGGTCGCATCGTCCGGTGCGCCCAGGCGAATCTCACCGGAGAGGCGATCACCGAGAAGCGATGCACATGCTGCATCGTGCAGCGCCATGATGCGTCGCGCGTAGTCGAGGAGCGTCACGCCATCTTCGGTGAGTTGCTTGACGCGTCCTACTTTTCGAAACAGCGGGCGACCGATGCTGGCTTCGAGGCGCTGGATGCGCTGCGTGACCGCAGGCTGGCTGCGATAAACGCGGCCCGCCGCCGCCGCGAATGATCCTTGATCAACCACGGTGACGAAGGTTCGAAGAGCTTCCAAATCCAACATTTTGGAATGATAAATCTGAAAGCTGTTTTTGGCTATCTCCAAAAGATATTTGCCGATCTTAAAGTCGTGAAGAGAGAAAAGGGTAAACAATATCAACTGGATGGCTGAATCCTGCTCAGGGAGGATAGATAAATTTCATGAAACATATCCCCCGGCGGCGTCGGCGACGCGCGGTGCTGCTGGCCATCGGCCCGTGGTCAAAATGCCGCGGTGCGCCCGCAAGGATGGGATAGGCCTGAGGCCGATCGCCACGCGAGATTCGTGACCAGGAGAGGGGCCAACGCCCTCCGGTCGTCATTCCCATTGTTCGTCATTCGCGATTGCCGCGTTGGGACGCAGAACGACCCATCTTCATGCATGTCTGCGGGCTTGAATGGATAAGAAAAGCTGAATGGTTGGAGGTCGAAGAACTGAATTGCCGTCTGAACCGTTTTCGCTAGCTTTTGCGCGGGGAAATCGGGTCTGGGGTGCATGGAGAAAATTCACAACAACGAGAGGCGCGTTGCGATCATTGGCGCAGGTCCTGCCGGGCTTGTCAGTGCGAAAACCATGAAGGAAGCCGGCTTCGACGTGACCGTCTATGAAATCGGGTCCGTTGTTGGAGGCACGTGGGTATTTGACAACGACAACGGGCGGAATTTTATCTATCGCAACCTCCACATCAACACTTCAAAAAAGCTGACAGCGTTCCAGGGATGGCCGTTTGATTCCAGCGTCCAGCGAATCCCGAGCCATCACGACATGGCGCGCTATCTGCAATCCTACGCCGAACGCTTCGATCTCTACCCGCACATCCGCTTGAAATCCGGGGTCACCGCGATCCGACCGCAATCGTTGGGTGCTGGAGAACGAAAGTGGTCGGTGAAAACGGCTGATGGAAGCACTGAAACCTTCGACATCGTGATCGTCTGTAGCGGCCCCTATACGCGACCGCTCCATGCGAGCGATATCAAGGACAATTTCACCGGTGAATACGTTCATTCCGCGGACTACCGCATTCCCGAAACCTTTCAGGGAAAGAAAGTATGCATCATCGGGGCGGCCAACAGCGCAGTGGATGTTGCAAGCGATATCTGCACGGTCACGTCGGGCGTGACGCTGGTTGCACGTTCGCCGGTCTTTATCATGCCGCACATTCTCAATGGGCGGGAAATGTTCGATGTCATGGACATCTTCCAGAAGAAGTTCGTTCCGGCTTCGATCAGAAAGTGGGCGATCAACAAACTCGTCCGTGCCGTCCATGGAGACATGGTGAAGTTGGGGTTCAAGGTGCCCACTCACCGCATCCAGCCTACGATCAGCTCGACCATCGTGCAGGACATCATGTTCGAACGTGTTCTGGTGCGTCAGGGCATCAAGAAGATCGAGGGGCGGACGATCGAGTTCGTCGACGGCGTCCGCGAGGAATTCGATACCATCATCGCGGCGACTGGCTTCATCAAGGAATTCCCGTTCATGGAGGATTCCCTCGTGCACAAGGAAGCCGGACATCTCGATCTTTACAAGCGGATCGTCGCGCCCGGGCGGCCAGGCCTCTATTTCGTCGGGATGATCAACGTCGATACACCGATCAACCATGCGCTGGAGCGTCAGGCGAAATGGATCGGGGCGATCGAAAAGGATCGGTTGCCGTTGCCGAACGAGGCTGAGATGCGCGCTGATATTGCAGCGGCAAAGAACTGGGCAGAGCAGACGTTCGGTGGTTCGCAGCGGCATTCGCTTCAGGAAGATCGCGTTCGCTATTTTTCTGGGCTGGACCGCGTTCTGCGAAAAGCGCGCCTCAGGAAGTTTCTGCGCAAGATCGCTGGTGCGCGAGACATGGAGTCCGATCGGCCGAGCCGAGCCACGGGCAACGCGATGAGCCACTGAGTTTCAAAACCTGAAACACGCAATCGAGGGGAGCATAAAAATGAAAATCACATCAGCCATTCTCAGCGCCGCCGTCCTGTTCGGCCTGCAGGTCGGAACATCCATACAGGCATCCGCCGCAAAGAACGAACCCGGCAAGACACTCAAGACGATTCTCGATCGCGGACAATTGCTGTGCCCGGGGCACAACGGAAGCTATCGCGGCTTTGCCGAGGTCGACGACAAAGGCAACTGGAAGGGTTTTGATATCGAACTATGCCGGGCTCTTGGCACGATGATCCTAGGTTCCCCTGACAAGGTCAAGATCATTCCCCTCGGCTGGGCGCAGCGATTTCCTGCGCTGCAATCCGGCGATATCGATGCCAGCGTGAAGCTGTCCGAATGGACGATGTCGCGCGATACAGATCTGAAGTTGCAATTTACCCGTCCTTACTTCTTCGGCGGCACGCAATTTATCGTGCACAAGAAGGCCGGCATTGCCAAAGCTTCGGAATTGGTTGGCGCAACGATTTGCGGCGAATCAGGTACGTCTACGATCAGGCATGCGTCGGACTATTTGACCGGGCTTGGCATCAAGTATGATCTGATCCAGTTCGAAAAACAGGAAGAAGCGCAGGCCGCCTATACGTCCGGGCGCTGCGACGCATTTATCGGTTGGGGCCCGAACCTCGCCGTGTTCAAGCTCGATGCCGCAGATGGCCCGGAGAACAACGTCATTCTCCCGGACCTCATCAAGATGGGGCCGCAAAGCATCGCCGTGCGACAGGGCGACGACCAGTTTCTCGATGTTGTCAACTGGCTGCTGTCAGCACTGCTTGAAGCGGAGGCAAATGGAATCACGCAGGAAAATGTCGATGCGATGAAAGCCAAGCCGAAGAATCCGACTGTGGCTCGCTTGCTGGGCGTGGACCCCGGTCTGGGCGATCGCCTCGGTCTGTCGAACGACTGGGGCTACAAGGTGATCAAGGCGCATGGCAATTACGGCGAAATCTTCGATCGTAACCTCGGCGCGAAATCGCCCTACAAGCTCGATCGCGGCATCAACAATCTGTGGACCAAAGGCGGTGTGATGTACTCGTTCACGCTGGATTAGCGGACTGTTGCCGGCATTGGCGTCCCGCTCCTGGATGGCGGGGCGCGAATGTCGGTTTGTTGCGTCGCATGATAACAGGCCGGGACCGGTGTTACGCGGAATGTTGAAGAGTAGATCGAACAAGGTCGCGCGGATATCGTCGACTTGCCGACGCTATGGGCTAATCACGTGATCAGGCTCGTCAATAGTCAACGTGCGCGCGATTGGCTGCTACAGGTTCTTTTCGTCGGGGCGATTGTGGCTGTTCTTGTCACGATCATCGTTGTTGCGATCGGCGAAATGAAGCGGAAGGGAATTGCTTCAGGCTTTGCCTTTCTGTGGCGATCGACCGGATGGGATATCGGGTTCTCCATCCTTGATTATTCGATACGTGATCCTTACTGGTGGGCGCTGTTCGTCGGCCTTTTGAACACTATCGTCGTCGGCTATAGCGCCATTCTTGCGGCATCCGTTCTTGGTTTGCTCGTCGCAATGATGCGGATGTCGGGAAATCGGATCGTTCGCGGACTCAGCGCAATCTACATCGATATCGTTCGCAACGTGCCGCCGATTCTTCAGGTGTTCATCTGGTACGCGGTTTTCACGGCTTTGCCGCGGCCGCGTGACGCATTCGTTCTGGGAGATATCTATCTCAGTGCACGAGGCGTTGCGTTTCCGAGCTTTGCGATCACGTCTGAAGCCAAATTGATTGTTGCGGGGGTGATGCTGCTCGCCGCCGTGATCGCCGTATGGATACTTGTTTCTAAGACCGCGGGAAGCCGCCTCGGGCATTGGAAGCGACCCATTGCCGCTGGCGTAACGGTTGCCGGTCTCATGATGGCCGCGTTGGTTGTCGCGTTGTGCCGGATCCCTGATGCTCCGTTTATCGATCTGCCTCGCCTGAAAGGATTTGGCATCGCTGGAGGGACACAGGTCCCACCGGAGGTTTCCACGATCTTTGCCGCGATGATGGTTTATGGGTCTGCCTATATCGCAGAGGTTGTTCGCGCCGGCTTTCTGGCAGTGCCGAAAGGGCAGTTCGAGGCCGGGAAGGCACTCGGGTTTTCAAGTTGGCAGATTTTTCGAAACATCCAGTTTCCGCTTGCCTTTCGCTACATGCTGCCGGCCCTCGTGAACCAGTACGTCTGGCTGATCAAGGCGACGACGCTGGGCGTTGCTGTCGGATTTGCCGATCTGTTTCTCGTCGTATCGTCCTCGATCAATCAGATCGGCCAGCCAATCGAACTCATGGGCATTCTTATGGTCGTGTTCTGGATCATGAGCCACGGCATGGCAGCGGCCTCGAACAGGCTCAACGAATCGTTGAGATTGCGGAGCTGAAGGATGGCGGTTGTTCAGTTCAGGGATGAGAATAGCGGAATCGCCGCTGGCGGGCAGCCTGCGAAGAGAAGCACGGCTTTCTCGAAGGTGCGTCTTAACGGGATCAATCTGTTGGTCAGCGCGATCGCGATTGCTCTTGTCGTGTGGGTATCATACCGGATCGTTGATTGGGCAATCCTTCGTGCGGTATGGACTTCGGAAGACGGCACAGCCTGCCGGGCCGTCGACGCAGGAGCGTGTTGGGCTGTTATCCACGTGCGTTGGCGAATTATCCTCTTTGGCCTCTACCCATATGATGAGCAGTGGCGCTCGGCGCTCGCATGCTTCGTTATCATTCTGACCGCGATCCTGTCCTGCACCAGGCCTTTCCAGACTCTCGCGCGGTTGACGTTGTTATGGGTTGCCGGCTTCGTCAGCTTCCTCGCGTTGATGGGCGGGAGCGTTCTTGGTCTCTCACCGGTGTCCGTCAATGATTGGGGCGGCCTGTCGCTGACGTTGTTTATCTTTGCCGCGGTATCCATCACCGGTATGCCGCTCGCAATCGTACTGGCCCTGCTAAGGCGCTCGCGATTGACGTTGATTGCGGGCACGACCGCGATAATTATCGATGCAGTGCGCGCGATTCCGCTTCTCGCCATTTTATTTACAGCCGGCGTTATCATCCCGTTCGGACTGCCCGATGCGCTGGTCGGAGAGAAACTGTATCGGGTGATCGCGGCTTTCTCCCTCTATTTTGCCTGCTATCAAGCCGAAATTATTCGAAGCGGGTTTCAGGCGATACCAGCGGGCCAGGAGGAGGCGGCACAGGCTCTCGGCATGTCATACCGGCAGCGTGTCGCTTACATTTTGTTGCCGCAAGCTTTCAAAGCGGTGCTGCCTCCGACGGTCAACCAGTTTGTCATCACCTTCCTCGAGACGTCACTGGTGGTCGTCATCGGCTTCTTCGATGTGCTGGCGTCGGGCAATGCTGCGTTTGGAACGGCCAAATGGGGCATTGCCAAGATCGAAGTCTATCTGTTCGTCGCTGCGATCTTCTTCATCTTCACATTTTCGCTTTCGCGGTATGGCGCATATCTCGAAAGGCGCGGGGCTCCCAATGCCGCAGAATAGATACCCTCCTCGCCACAAAAGCCATGAATCTCCGATGATCCGCTTTGCGGCTGTGAACAAATTCTACGGCGGCTTCAAGGCTCTCAACGCCGTCGATCTGACCGTCAAGGAAGGCGAACGCGTTGTCGTGTGTGGGCCATCTGGTTCCGGAAAATCGACGCTTATCAGATGCATCAATCAATTGGAGAAGCATGACGCCGGATCGATCGAGGTATTGGGACGGACCTTGGGTGACGATCTGCGCGCGACGGACCAGATCCGCAAGGATGTCGGCATGGTCTTCCAAAGCTTCAATCTATTCCCGCATATGACCGTCCTTGAGAATTGCATGATCGCTCCGCAGCTGGTGAGAAAGCAGGCGGCGGACGATGCCAGGCATGTGGCGATGGATTTTCTCAATCGTGTCCATATTCAGGATCAGGCATCCAAGTATCCGAGCCAGCTCTCGGGCGGGCAACAGCAGCGTGTGGCGATCGCCCGTGCCCTTTGCATGAACCCGAAAATTATGCTGTTTGATGAACCGACATCAGCGCTTGATCCCGAAATGATCGGTGAGGTTCTCGAGGTAATGATCGATCTCGCCGAGGCAGGGATGACGATGGTGTGCGTCACGCATGAGATGGGCTTTGCCAAGCGGGCGGCCGATCGCATCATCTTCATGTCGAATGGTGAGATTGTTGAGGATGGTGCGCCGGACGACTTTTTTGCCGCTCCCAAGACGGAACGCGCGAGATCGTTCCTCCGGCGGCTGGATCTGACGTCGTCGGCGCATTAGTCTTGGTTGCGGCAAGGGCGAACTGACACGCAAGCAGGTCTGCGGCTCCCTTCGATGTGGAGCGGGCCTGTGCATGGTGAATCGCTGGCGGGACTCGCCGCGGGGATCAGTTGATGTTCACCTGGATTCCGCCTGAACCGGAAGCTTCCTGATCGGATTTGCGACCCCAGATAATCGCTGAAGATCAGTTCGTCGCGCAGTTGTTCCTAAAACGCCGCGACGATTCATGACGTCGCCTTGCGGAGGCCATCGATACCTGGTCCTTTCCGGTACGAAATACCGTCGCCTCGGATGTTGTACTCTGACTTTCTCTCAATCCTATCGAGTGCTGTTTTGTGACACGACACGATCTGACGGTCTCAAATCGCGCAGCGTTCGCGAGAGCATTTCAACGGATGATTGGAGAAGTGTCACCGTTTCCTGCTCCGACCGTCGCGTTAACCGATCGATCAATCCTGCGATGCCGACGCTATAAATGACGCCGGCGTCGGGTAACGAGATCGGCACCGCAATCGCACCAAGCCCGATTTCCATTTCGTCCCAGCAGGTCGCGTAACCTTGCTTTCTCACCTGCGCATATTCCCGATCGATGCTGGCGCGGTCGCTTTTGGTGTTCTTTGTCAGCTTCGGTAGCGGCTCGACAAGCGCTTTATCGATGAGTTCAGGCGATTGAAACGCGAGGATCGCCTTGGCGGATGCGGCTACATGTGGTGACATCTTGTAGCCGGGGACGACGTACCCGCGCAGGCCGCTGTTCGGCGTCGCCCATGCAGTTGAAACAATCTCGTGCCCGGCGAGGCGTGCGAGATAGCAGGTTTCTTCGAGCCGATTTGCGAGATCGTTCAATATGGGCTGCACCGCGATGGACAACCATGCGCCATCCGAACCGGCGTGAAGCAGCCGCAACAGCCGCTCGCCCAGCCGATAATCTTTTCGCTTCTCACCGTTGGTGGTGATCAGGCCGGTGCGTTGCAAATTTTGCAGCAGGCGATGCGCAGTCCCGACCGGCAGATCGCAAGTCTGGGCAATCTCCGAAACGCTGAGACCATGTGGTGAAATAGCAATGCTTTCGAGTGCTCTGAAGTAGCGCTCGAGCGGGGATTCAATCTCACTTTTCAAAGCCGGGCTTTCCTGATGCAGGGCGGAAATCTAGCTGCGGTCGAACGCGCTTGACAATCGACCTGTCTACTCTAATGTTTTCGATAATCAATAATAATTTCCGATAATCGAGAAAAATGGAGGCGGTATAATGTTCGAGAGACAAACTCGCTGGGCGACGCGCGCCGCTATTGTCGGGTTGATGGCGGCGATGCCGCTGTGGTCGTCGGCTGCAAGCCGTGCGGCCGAACCCGGTGTCACCGACAAGACGATCAAGATCGGCATTCTCGGGAGTCTCACCGGTCCACTGGCGGTGTTCGGAACAGGAAATCTCGCCGGTGCGACGATTGCTTTCGAGGAGGCGAACGCGGCTGGCGGCATCAACGGCCGCAAGCTGGAGTGGGTGTCGCTGGACGACGAGTCCTCGCCGCCGAAGGGCATCGCGGCCTACAAACGGCTGGTCGATCAGGACCAGGTGTTTGCGGTGTTCGGTCCTGCGGCAAGCGCTGTCGGTCAAGCTCTGGTGCCGACCTTCAAGGCCGGCAAGACTCCGACATTCATCTCGGTGTTCTCAACGCCGGCGGTGACCGAGCCCATCATTCCGAATGTATTCCGCACCGGCCCGATGAATGACCGCCAGCAGGGCATTGCGATCGCCGACTACGTTCTCGATCATCTCAAGGCCAAGAAGATCGCGCTGGTGAAGCAGTCCGATGAATACGGCAAGCGCGGCGGCGAGAGTGTGATCAAGCGGCTCACGGAGCGCAAGGTCTCGTTGGTCAGCGACGAGACTTTCAATATCTCGGATACTGACTTTACGGCGCAATTGACGCGCGTCATCCAGACGTCGCCCGACGTGTTGATCGTCTATGGCTATCCCAATCCCTCCGCCATCATTACGCGCCAGGCCAAGCAGCTTGGTTTGAAGGCGACGATTATGGGGGCGAATTCGGCCGGTAGCCGCAAGTATCCGGAGATCGTCGGTGCCGCAGCGGCCGGCACGCGGAATATCGTGACGTTGAAGGTGCTGCCGGAAAGCAATGATCCCGCCGCATTGCAGTTTCGCCAGACCTTCGAGAAGCATTTCCCCGATCTCGCGCGGCAGGGCCGCCCGGACCTGGGCGACGTGCTTGGTTACGGTGGCGCCCAAGTCTTCGTCGAGGCCTTGAAGCGGGCCGGGCCGCAACTGACCCAGGCCGGCTTTATCAAGGCGCTTGAGTCGCTGAAGAACTACGAGACCGCCCTGACGTTGCCGACCACGTTCGCCCCCGACATCCGCGAAGGCAATCAGGCGGCCAAGGTCGTTGAAATCGAGGGCGACCTGAGCCGGAAGATGTTGCCGGAGGTGGTGCGCGCGACGGAAAGCGGTGCAAAGTGACGCGCGGCGAACCACAATTGTTCGCCGACGATTTCACGGTGGGGCAAACCTTCTCCGGCCCCCCCCGTGAAGTTGCCGACCCTGAGTTCGCCGCCTTTGCGCAAATGACCGGGGACGATCATCCGATTCACTACGACGATGCCTATGCCGCGAAGACCCGTTTTGGCAAACGGCTGGCGCACGGTCTTCTGGTGATGTCGATGACGGCGCTTGGCGCGACGCCAATGTCGCGCCAACTCGATGATGCGATGGTTGCTTTCATGGAGCAGGGCGCGCGGTTTCTGAAGCCGGTGTTCGTTGGCGACACTTTGATCAGCCGCTTCGAAGTTGCGTCGGTAAAGCGTCTGGAAGGACGCGATACGGCGTCGGTGCGTTTCAACATCCGGCTGATCAACGGTCGGGACGAAACCGTGCTGGAAGGCCACCATACCTATCTGCTGTTGTGCCGACCCGCGAACGGGCGGACTTCGGAACGCCCAAATGCCGTCTGAACGTCAAAGCTATCTGAATGCCGTTTGGGCGTTCGACTGGAAGCAGGTCCGAGAGTCACTGGAGTGGGGCGAGAGCGACGCTGTGTCGCTGGGGCATTCGATCGTCGATCGTCACGTCGACAGCGATCGAACGGCATTAATCGTCGTGAGCCGCGACGGCACCGACCGGAAACTATCTTATCGGGAGTTGTCAGAAGCGAGCAATCGCTTCGCCAACGCCTTGCGTCGGCTTGGTATCGGTCCGGGCGACCGCGTTGCAGGATTGATGCCGCGCGGTGCCGAAGTGATGATCGCGATCATCGCGGCGCTCAAGGTCGGCGCGATTTATGTTCCGGTGTTCACCGGGTTTGGCCCGGACGCCGTCGATTTTCGTCTGAAGCATTGCGGGGCGCGCGTGTTGGTGACGCATCACGACGTGCTTCGGCAAGTGCCGCCGGGAACGGCGGCCCGGATGATTGTCGCGGGTCGCTCCGATGCGGCATTGCCCGATGACGCCATCAGCTTCGACGCCGCAATGGCAAATGAAAGCCATGACTTCGCTGCGGTTCGCCGAAACCGTGAGGAGCCAGCCGCGCTGATCTATACGTCTGGATCGACGGGACAGCCCAAAGGTGGTGCCATCGCTGTCAATTTTCTCGCCGCGATCTGGCCTTATATCATCTACGGTCTCGATCTCAGGCAAGACGATGTGCTTTGGCCAACCGGCGATCCCGGTTGGGGGTACGGGTTCATTTGCTATCTCGGCGCACTCGCGGCCGGTGCAACGGTGATCTCGGTTGAACAGAACCCGACCGCCGAAATTTGTCTTTCGGTTCTTGAGCGCCATGGCGTCACCAATCTTGCGACAACACCGACCTTGTTGCGCAGCCTGATGACGCTGGACGATGCTGCCTTGCGGGCACCGGCGCTTCATCTCCATGGGATATCGAGTTGCGGCGAGCCGCTGAATGCCAAGGTCGTCGAGTCGTTCCGCCGGGTATGGAATCTCACGCCGATGGATCATTTCGGTGCGACCGAGTACGCGCTGCCGATCGGCAACTACAATGCGCTCGACATGGACGTGAAGGCCGGATCGATGGGATTGCCGTCGCCGGGCTACACCATGGCCGTCGTCGATGAGAAAGGACGCGAACTCGCCCCCGGCGAAACCGGCTTCATCGGTAAGAAAGCCGATCCGGATTGCCGTTACTGGCTCTGTTACTGGAACGACCCTGAAGCGACCAGCGCACTGGTCAGACATGGATGGATCGTGACCGGCGATCTCGGCCGCAAGGACGGCGACGGTTACTTCTGGTTCGAAGGCCGCGCCGACGACATGATCAAAAGTGCCGGATATCGCATCGGGCCGTTCGAGGTTGAAAGCGCGCTGCTGAAACACCCAGCCGTGGCCGAAGCGGCGGTGATCGGCAAAGCCGACGCGCTGCGCGGCCAGATCGTCAAGAGCTTTGTGGTGCTGCGTCCGGGATATGCCGGAAGCGACGCACTGAGCGACGAGCTGGTCAGTATGGTGAAAAGCAGCGTGGGCCGGCACCAGTATCCGCGCGAGATCGAATATCTCGACGCATTGCCAAAAACCGAAACCGGAAAAATCCAGCGTTTCGCCTTGCGTCAGCGCAGCTGAAAGGAGTTCGTGATGCCGATCTATCAACCGATCCTTCCGGGCGACAAATGGCCCGACAAATTCACTTTCTCGCCGGCGGTGCGGGTGGGTAACCTGATTTTCCTGTCAGGCACCACCGCCACTGATGATGCAGGCAATATTGTCGGCCCCGGTGATATCGTCGCGCAGACGCGTCGCATCTTCGAGAAATTCGCTCGGGTGCTGGCGCATGTCGGCGTCGGCCTCGAAAATATCGTGGAGACGACCGACTACGTGCTGTCGCTCGACGAATACAAGAAGACGTCGCAGTTGCGGCGTGAATTGTTCAAGGGCCCGCCATGGCCGGCGGCGACCGGGGTTGTCGTCAAAGGCCTGGTGCGGCCCGATGCATTGATCGAAATCAAGGGGATTGCCTCGCTCTGAGGTCGCCATGCTCGCTCAGGTTCTTGTCAGTTCGATCACGGCCGGCGCGGTCTACGCATTAATCGCGCTCGGCTTTGTCTTGATCTACAAAGGAACCGGCGTTGTCCATTTCGGCTATGGCGATCAAGTCACGTTCGGCGCCTATCTCGTGTTGATCGCGCAGATGCTGATCGGATTGCCGTTCTGGCCCGCCGTCGTCGTCGCGCTGGGCGCATCCGTACTGCTGGGCGCGCTGATTTATGGCGCCCTGATGTGGCCGCTGCGCAATGCCTCGTTGCTGGCGCAGATCATCGCCAGCCTTGCCATGGGCACGGTGCTGCGCGAATTCGTTCGGGCCTATATGGGGCCCAGCGCCTGGCCGTTTCCGTTTCTGTTGTCTCCGGCGCCGATATCGGTGTTCGGCATCCTTGTCGTGCCAGCCAATCTGGCAATCGTCGGCGTATCCTTGGGCGTTTTGGCGCTGCTGTTCCTGCTGTTCGAGCGGACGTACCACGGCAAGGCCATCATGGCCGCCTGCGATAACCGGACCGGAGCAAGCCTGATCGGCGTACGGGTTGCCATGGTCTTTCTGGCAATCTGGATCCTGTCGTCAGTGCTTGCAACCGTTGCCGGTGTTCTGGTTGCGCCTTTGCTGACGCTGTCGCCCGATATGGGGTTGATCGGAATCAAGGGTTTCACCGCCGCGGTGCTCGGCGGGTTCAACAGCCTGCCCGGTGCGGTGATCGGCGGCATCGTTCTCGGCGTGCTGGAAGCACTTGCCGGCACCTATGTCTCAAGCGCGCTCAAAGACATGATCAGCTACGGTATCCTGATTGCCGTCGTGCTGGTGCGTCCGCAGGGGCTGCTCGGCGTTCTTGCAATGAAGAAGGTGTAGCGGGCATGGCAGGACGCGCGCTCATTGTTGTGATTGCGCTGGCGGCTTTCTTCGCCGTGCCATATGCGCTCGCGGAATTTCATCTGTTTCAAATCTGTCTGGTGGCGGGCACGGCGCTGGTCGTTCTCGGTCTCGTCGTTGTCACTGGCTTTGCCGGGCAGATTTCGCTGGCACAGGCCGCCTTCGTCGCGCTTGGCGGCTATGGCTCTGCGATCCTGGCGGCGCGATGGGGGATTCCGCTATGGGCCGGCGTTCCAATCGTCTCCGTCGCTGCCTTTATCGTCGGCTTTCTGCTCGGTCAGATGACATTGCGCGTGTCGGGCCACTATCTGGCGCTGGTGACGCTGGCGGTGACGGCAATTGCGCAGATCGCCTTGATCTATTCCGACAGTGTCACGGGCGGCGCGGCCGGGATGCCGGTGCCCGCGGTCGAGATTTTCGGCTCGACCCTGTCGACCGGCGGCCAACTCTATTACGTGATTGTTCCCACGACTGCGGTGTTGTTCTTCGCAGTTCATCATCTCAATCATTCGCATTACGGGCGTGCGCTGGCCGCGATCCGCCAGAGCGAGACGGCTGCCGAACTGATGGGACTGAACGTGCTGCGCTACAAGGCGGCGGCTTTCGGCGCGAGTGGTTTTCTCGGTGCCTTCGGTGGCGGCTTGCTGGCGCCGCTCTCGACCTATCTCGACCCGGCGCAGTTCGGAATCACACAGAGCGTCTATTTTTTGGCGGTGGCCGTGGTTGGCGGGATGATGTCGCCGCTCGGCGCGTTGGTCGGCAGCATCGTCTTCGTGCTGCTGCCTGATTTCCTGCAGGCTTTTCAGACTTATCTTGGGTTGGTGTTCGCGCTTCTTCTGCTTGGCTTCATCGTGCTGTGGCCGGGAGGTCTTGCAGGCTTGCGATTGCCAAGGAGGATCGTCACGGCTTTTCCATGGTCAGGCGGAGCGCGGCGATGATGGAACGGCTGCTCCATGTCGACGGTGTCAGTGTCAGGTTCGGTGGCCTCGTCGCGCTTGACAAGGTTTCCGTGAAGATCGCTCGCGGGAGCATTCACGCCGTGATCGGACCCAATGGCGCCGGCAAGAGCACCTTGCTGAATGTGGTGACGGGACTTTATCGTGCAAGCGAAGGCGATGTGACCTTCGAGGGCCAAACTCTCTCCGGTCGCGCGCCGCATCTCATCACGCGGGAAGGTATCGCACGCACTTTCCAGAATACCGAACTGTTCGGCGAAATGACCGCGCTGGACAATGTCGTGGTGGCGCTGGATCGACGATATGCCTGCAGTGGCATCAACGCGGCGCTGCACGATGGCCGATGGCGTGCAAGCGAAACGGCGGCGCGGCGCGAGGCGCGGGAATTGCTTGATCTGGTCGGCCTGTCGGAAGACGAGGACGAGGCCGCCGCAGCGTTGCCGTTCGGCAAGCAGCGCCGCCTGGAGATCGCTCGCGCGCTTGCGACGCAACCGAAGCTTCTGTTGCTCGACGAGCCAGCAGCCGGCCTTCGCGCGGCCGAAATCGAGGCGCTCAACCGCGTCCTGCTCGATCTGCGCGCCAGCCGTGGTCTCACCATTCTTGTCATCGACCATGTCATGGCGCTGGTGATGGCGATCTCTGACCGAATCAGCGTGCTGAACTTTGGGCGAAAGATCGCGGAAGGCATCCCGGAAGAGGTCCGGGCATCGCCCGAAGTGATCGAAGCCTATCTTGGAAAGAAAGCGGCTCATGCTTTCAGTGCGTGATCTTCACGCCGGTTACGGCAACAAGTCGGTGTTGCACGGCGTCAGCCTCGACGTGCCTCGCGGTGCGATCGTCACGGTGCTCGGCGCGAATGGGGCTGGCAAATCGACGCTTCTGAAAGCAATCGTTGGATTGTTGCCGCGCGCGGCCGGGACAGTAACGCTTGATGACAAGCCTCTGTCCGACAACGCGCCAGATCAGGCGCTGAAGGCGGGCGTCGCGCTGGTGCCGGAACAGCGTGAGCTGTTTTTGAGTCTCAGCGTTGCGGACAATTTGCGCCTCGGTGGCTATCTGCGGCGCGCCTCGGCCGATATCCTTGCCGAAAGCGAGCGGCTTCTCAATATCTTTCCGAGTTTGCGGGCCCGGCTCGCGCAGCCGGCGCGCACGTTGTCCGGCGGCGAGCAGCAGATGCTTGCGATTGCGCGAGCGTTGATGGCGCGCCCTGAATTCTTGCTGCTCGATGAGCCCTCCCTCGGGCTTGCGCCTCGCATCGTTGAAGAAATTTTCGGCATCGTCCGCCGCATCAGCGCGGAGGGAACAGCGGTCCTGCTGGTCGAACAGAATGCTGCGCTGGCGCTCGACGTTGCATCGGCTGGCTGCGTACTCGACCTGGGCCAGTTCACTCTGCGTGGTTCCAGCGAAGAGCTGCGAAACTCACCCGTGGTAAAGGCGTCATATCTTTAGAATATGCATCGTCATGCGCTCGCCATCGATCTTGCCATATCGCGAAGCACCTCAGTCACTCGAAACATTCCGCAGATCGTGATGCCCCGTAGCGAAAGCGCTTACGCGCCAGCTTTGCGGCTCTAGATGAGCTTCTTGGCCTCGGGCTGCATGTCGCGACCGGCGTCCCGATGCGTCTTGTCGGGGACGACTGTGGTGATGCTATGCACGTAGTCGAAGAACGGTTCCCGCGGCCTGCCTTCCTAAGATCAGCACCGTGCCGCGATGAGGGAGAGGCAAGAACCCCGGTTCCGTCTGCTATGGAAGCAGGACAGATGCGTCCATGTTGGTTTCGAGGACAATGTGTCCTCGGCAAGATCAATCAGGTGTCGACGGAAGACTGATTCAACCGTGAAATGGTCGCAAACGGCGTTGGCATTCAAGTTGCTATGCGGTCTCCAGTGCAAATGAGGGAGGCGCAAATGCCAGGAATCTTGTTGAGGGCTCTGCCGAGAAATCTCACCGCTCTGCTCGCCATGGCGACGTTGCTCGGGTCGGCTGCGATCGCTCACGCCCAGGTGTCCGATGATGTTGTGAAGATTGGTGTTCTTGACGACATGTCCGGACCCTATGCCGATATTCAGGGACCAGGCGATGTGGTCGCGACCAAAATGGCGGTCGAGGATTTCGGCGGCAAGGTCAACGGCAAGCCGATCGAGGTGGTGTCCGCCGACGTTCAGTTGAAGGCCGACGTCGGCGGCGCGATCGCGCGTCGCTGGTTTGATACCGAAAAAGTAGATGCGGTTTTCGGCCTTGGCACCTCGGCCGTCGCTCTCGCCGTCCAGGCTATCGCTCAGGAGAAGAACAAGGTTTCCATCGCGACATCGGTCGGATCGACGGCGTTGACGGGAAAGGCTTGTTCTCCCAATGGAATTCATTGGGTCTACGACACTTACGCACTCGCCAAAGGGACCGCGAATGCCATGATGAAGCAGGGCGGTGCGGATAGCTGGTTCTTTCTGACCGCGGACTATGCGTTCGGCCATGCTTTGGAGCAAGACACAGCCGATATCGTCAAGAAAAGCGGTGGCAAGGTGGTCGGAAACGTTCGAGCGCCGGTCAACAGTCCCGACTATTCGTCCTTCATACTATAGGCGCAGGCGTCGAAGGCTCAGGTCATCGGCCTTGCGGTTGCGGGCGCCGATGCCATCAATTCGAGCAAGACCGCGTCGGATTTCGGCCTGGTCGCCGGCGGTCAGAAGCTTGCAGGTCTCTTGGTGTTGATCACCGATATTCATGCCTCGGCTTGAAGACGGCTCAGGGACTGATGTTTACCGAAGCCTATTACTAGGGATCAGAACGGCGAGACTCGCGCATTTGCCAAGCGGTTTGCCGAGCGCCATGGTGGAAAACCGCCGACGATGTTCCAGGCCGGCATCTACAGTGCTGTCACGCACTACTTGAAGGCCATCAAGATGGCGGGCTCCGACGAAGCCAAGACTGTCATCGCGGAAATGAAGAAGATCCCCGTCAATGACTTCATGACCAGGAACGGCAGCATTCGCGACGACCGGCGAATGATGCGGGATATGTACCTGCTTCAGGCCAAGAAGCCTTCGGAGTCGAAGGGCGAATGGGATCTGATGAAGGTCGTCGCGACGATTCCCGCAGAGGATGCGTTCCGGTCGCTTTCTGAAAGCGAATGCCCGCTGATCAAGAAGTAGAGGCGGGGGCTGCGGCGGAAGATTGAGGGGGCTTCCGCCGCAGTTACGTCTGTTCGGCATTCTCGATTGCGGTCAGCTTCTTGTAGAGAAACGAGCGCGAGATGCCGAGGCGAGCGGCGGCCTTCTTCTTGTTGCCGCCACAGGCTGCGATGGCTTCCTTGATCTGCTCGTTCTGAACGTCGGAGATGACCTTTTTCAGGCCTTGCGAACCGCTCACCGGAGCCGCCCCCGCGAGTCCAAAAGGTTTCTCGGAGCGTCTTGGCGTTTCCGACAAATCCTGAACGCCAATCGTTATCCCGTCCGAGAATACGAACGCACGCTCGATCTCGTGTTGCAGTTGTCGGGTGTTGCCGGGCCATGCGCGCTCGGCCAGTTCTACCAACGCCTCGCTGCTGATCCGCGGTGTCGGCCGCGCGTGCCGATAGGCAATCTCCTGAAGGAATTTGTCGACCAGCAGCGGGATGTCGTCGATCCGCTCGCGGAGCGGAGGAACTTCGATGACGATCGGCGAGAGGCGATAAAGCAGATCGAGACGGAATCCGCCGCTCTCCACCAGCGACTGCAAGTCCTTGTTGGTGGCAGATACCAGACGAAGATCGACGGAGCGCGAACGGTCGCCGCCGATCCGTTCGATGATCTTGTCCTGCACCACGCGCAAAAGCTTTGCCTGGACGTCGAGCGGCATGTCCCCGATCTCGTCAAGAAAGATCGTGCCACCTTCGGCCTGCTCGAACGTGCTCTTCCGCCCTTTGTTGTCGGCGCCGGCGAAGGCGCCGGGTTCGTAGCCGAACAGTTCCGATTCCACGAGGTCGGCTGGTTCAGAGCAAGGATACAGCTTTTCCGCGTCCAACGAGCGTAGGGGCGTGTATGGCCGACGCCTTGCATTCTGAACGGTACAGAATGTTCGCGTTGTATTGTCGATAGTCATCCGCCGATCGGACGGTATCTTGCGCTGCCGGCGCGCCACAGATGCCGGTCATGTGCGATCGACAGATATCTATGTGGCTGAAATAGTTATATAAATTAGGAATTCAAGCGGCCCCATGCGCATCACGTGCCGGGTGCGACATGGTTGCTCAGAGAAATTCACAATGTTGACGAGAATTCACTATTGTGAATATGTCTCCAGCGTGGGGGAGCACCATGCCGAGGGACATCGCACCGGCTTCAGATAGTTGGGAACATTTCATGGATGTCGGCCGCGATGTGGCGGCGGTCATCCAGGCGCTCGCTATATTGCGCGTGATCGGCTCCCAGCATAAAGGCGCGACGCTCTCGGTTATTGCGAAGGCCGCCGGCGTCAGTCCGTCGACCACACTGAACATCATCCGCACCCTGGTGAATCAGCGGATCGTTTCGTTTTCGCGTGACGCGAAGGTTTACCGGCTGGGGATTGGATTGCTTGAATTGTCCCGGCCGCTCCTCAACCGATCCGAATTCGAATTGATCGAGCCAGATCTCTACCAGATAGCAACGCGATTCGAGACGACCGCCAGTGTTTGGCTCGTCCTCAATGACGGCCGCCTGCTGCTCCTGGGGCGCATCGCGCCGGACAGTTACATTCGTATCGAATTTCGTATCGCGACGCGGCTACCGCTTTACGCCGGCGCAACCGGCCTTGTCGTCGCAGCGGCGCATCAGGCTTCGGACAAGGAAATTGTCGATGCCATGAAGCAAATACGTTGGGCGGTGCAGCCATCTCCAAAGGCCTATCTCGCAGAGGCCAAACGTGCTCGCGCAAAGGGTTTTGCGGTGGACATTGGCAATCTGATTCGTGGCGTTACATCGGTCGCCGCCGCTGTGCGAGATCGCAACGGCAGAGCTCGATTGGTTGTCGGCGTACATGCCTTCCAAGGGCAACTCGAAGCAAATGAAATCACCAAGCTGGGCGGCGAATTGCGCGCCTTGGCTGCCCGATCTGCCGCCGCTCTGTATCAGGCTTCCACACTTTCTGAAGAGCAAGCCTGACGAATATAGCAAGTCCCTTTACTCACCGTCCAGAAGCTCAACTTTTATCCCTCAAAGAGGAATCGCTAAATGAAATTTTTCTCTCCATCCGCTCTTGCGTTAGCTCTTGTGCTCACCACGCCGCTGAGCGCGGAAACGCTCAAGATTGGCGTGGTCGCGCCGCAGACGGGCCCAGGCGCCGCCTGGGGTTTGGCGCTTGATGCCGGCGCGCGGATTGCCGCAAACCAGGTCAATGAGAAGGGTGGCCTCAAGGTCGCAGGCAAAACCTATCAGGTCGATGTCATTACCTATGACGATCAGTATAAAGCATCGGAGACAGTCACCGCCGTCAATCGCCTGATTCATCAGGACGGTGTTCGCTTCATCATTGGTCCGCTCGGCGCCGCTTCCCTCCTCGCGGCGAAGCCGATCACCGAACGCTCGCAGACGTTGATGCTCTCGAACACCTATACCGTGAAGGCGCTCGAGAACACCAAATTTGTCTTCCGCGTGCTGCCGACCTCGCGCGAATTCGTGCCTCCATTCGTGGCATGGCTCAAACAGAACCGGCCCGCGCTGAAACGGGTCGCTCTCCTCGCTCCGAACGATGAGACCGGATGGGATAGCCAGGCGGTGCAGGATGAGGCCTACAAGACCAACGGCTTTGATGTCGTCGCCAAGGAGCTGTTCGAGCGGAAGCAGACGGACTTCCGTGCCATTCTGACCAAGCTTCTGGCTTCCAATCCCGACAATATCGAACTCGACACCACACCCCCGCCGATCGCGGGGCCCATCATCCGTCAGGCACGTGAACTCGGCTACAAGGGACAGTTCACGAAATTTGGCGGCGTGAATGTCAGCGAAATCGTCGATGCCGCAGGCAAGGAAAACGCAGAGGGCCTGCTCGGCTATCTCGGCGCCGATCCGAATAGCAAGGAATGGGAGTGGCTCGAAACCCAGTACGCGAAGATTCACAAGAACCGCATGGGGGACTTCACCTTCTTTTTCTATGATGCCACCAAGTTCTTGCTCGAGGCGATCGCTAAAACCGGAACGGTGACCGATACCACTGCCGTGCGCGACGCGATTGAAAAGGCTTCTCCATTCGATACGCTGATCGGTAAATCCTTCTGGGGCGGCAAGAAGGTTTACGGCATCGATCATCAGCTTTACACGCCTTCGTTTCTCGTCGAGGTCAAGGATGGCAAGGGCACTGTGATTCAAAAGCTCGAACCCAAGTAACTTCTTAGCCGTAACAGACGCCGGCCGCCTGATTCAGCTTCGGCGAATCAGGCGGGCCTGGCCTCTGGCCCTCTGCCGAATTCTCGATGTCGGAAACGTCCATGCTGGTTCAGACTCTGGTGATTGCGGCGACATCGAGCGCCTATATGATGCTGTTGGCGCTCGGCTTCACCCTCATATTCGGCCTTATGCGCATCGTGAATTTTGCTCATGGCGAGTTCGTGATGCTCGGCGCCTATGCAATCTACGTCCTCACCGTCATATGCGGGCTGAATTACTTTATCGCGATTCCGGTAGCCGGGCTGTTCGCCGGTGTTTGTGGCGTCGTGGCGGAACGGTTGATCTTCCGCCCATTCCTCGGCGATGAACTCGGAGCGATGATTACGTCGCTGGCGCTGGCCATTATCCTGCAAGGCGCAGTGATGATTATTTTTACCGTGGATCAGTTGAGTGTCCCGCGGCCGATCTCCGGCGTCCTGCACTTCGGATCGATCTATCTACCGAACGATCAGCTTTTCGTTGCCGGCTCGTCCTTTCTCGTGGTGATCGCCTTCCATTTTCTGGTGCATCACACCCGCCTGGGCCTGGCGCTGCGCGCCGTTGCGCAGGACACGGAAATCGCGCGAGCTTACGGCATGGCGCCCTCGGTGATCCTGCCGCTCGCCTTCGGCATCGGTTGCATTCTCGCCGGGCTCGCGGGCGCCCTCACCGTACCGCTCTACGCCGTCAACCCTTTCATGGGTGAGGCAGCCCTGCTCAAGGCCTTCATTGTCGTCGTTCTCGGGGGCCTCGGAAGCCTGCCGGGAGCCATGATCGCAGCGATCATTCTCGGCACGACCGACGCCGTCATCTCGGTATGGTTCAGCGCGACCATGGCAACACTGGTGTCCTTCGTGCTCGTCGTCATCATCTTGATTGTCAAACCATCCGGGCTTTGGGGGCGTGCATGATGCGGCGATGGTCATTCGTTTTCAGTGCTGCGACTCTGCTCGCCTATCTGCTGATCCCGCTGCTCATCAACCAGATTTTCTATACTCATCTGGCGATCCTGATCGGCATTCACGCCATTCTCGCCGTCAGCGTCTATCTGATGCTGAAGATCGGCCAGCTTTCGCTGGCTCAGGCCGGATTCATGGGCATCGGCGCCTATGCGTCGGCGCTATTGACGCGGGACGCTGGCATTCCTTACGAGGTGGCCTTGCTGCTTGCCGGTGTGATTCCCGCGCTCATTGCCGGCGCCGTCGGGCCCCTGTTGATGAGAACGAAGGGCGTTCACTTTGTCCTTCTCACTTTCGCCTTCGGCGAAGTGATCGTCCTCATCTTTGTGGAGTGGACATCGTTGTTCGGCGGCAACAACGGGATTTCCGCGATTCCGCCGGCTTCGATCATGGGGCTGCAACTGATCGCGCCTTCCAGTTACCTGATCTTCACCGCCATTCTCCTGAGCATCATCATGCTATGCTGCCATATCGCGTTCGCGGGAGATCTCGGCGTTGTGGTCGAAGGCCTCGAACGTAACGAACCTCTACAGTCCTCGCTCGGGGTCAATGCGTTGGCTTATCGCTGCCTCATCTTCAGCGGCAGTGCCTTCATCGCGGGACTGTCCGGCAGCTTGTATGCGCACTATCTGTCGTTCATGTCGCCCGAAGCATTCGGTTTCTGGACCACCGTGAACGCGCTCATTCTGAACGTGATCGGCGGCGCACAGTTTCTCATGGGGCCGTTTCTCGGCGCCTTGCTTCTGGCGCCGCTGCCCGAAGTCTTCCGCGAATGGGTTCACTATCAGCGCGTTCTCTACGGCGTCGCGTTGCTGTTGCTGATGCGCGGCCTGCCGCAGGGTTTTCTGGGATTGATTCTTCCGCGTCTGGGCTGGGGGAACAACCGATGAGCAACACGGTTCCCCGGCTGTCGGTTCGCGACCTTCGCCGCACGTTCGGCGGTATCGTCGCAGTCAACAACGTCTCCTTCGACCTTGCGGCCGACCACATTACCGGCCTGATCGGCCCGAATGGCGCGGGCAAGACAACCGTCTTCAATCTGCTGGCCGGCTCGTTGACGCCGGACAGCGGGACCGTTGCGTTCGAAGGCAAATCGATCAACGGGCTGAGTGCCTCGACCATCGCGCGGCGTGGCATCGCGCGATGCTTCCAGTCCGCAACGGTCTTTCGCAACGTCACGGTAAGAGATCATATCGTGCGTGCGGGGTATCTGAAGGCGATCGGCCGGCCGCTCGATCTTTTGAAGCGGCGGAGCCTGGCCAATCACAAGAAGGCCGCGCGCGACAGGGCGGAGGAGTTGCTTGACTTCCTCGAACTTCGTCATGCGGCGGATCGGGATGCGGCGACGCTGGCCTACGGTCATCAGAAAATTCTGGGCGTCGGCATGGCGCTGGCGACGCAGCCGCGGCTGCTGCTGGCCGACGAGCCGGCGGCAGGGCTCAACCCGGTCGAGACGACCGAGATGACCGAGTTGCTGCGTCGGGTCCGCTACGATCGCGGCATCGACGTTCTTCTTGTGGAGCACGATCTCAGGCTTGTCATGAAGCTCTGCGATCGGATCATCGCGCTGAATGCCGGCGCGATCATCGCCGACGGACCGCCGAACGTCGTGCGCAATGACCAGGCCTTCATCACCGCGTATCTTGGAGCTGATCATGCGTCTTGATATCAGCGGGCTTTCAGTTCGCTACGGCGCTGTCGAAGCGTTGAACGATGTCTCGATTGTCGCGAGGGAAGGCTGCATTACCGCGATCATCGGAGCCAACGGGGCGGGCAAGTCCACCCTGCTCAAGGCGATTGCCGGACTTGTGAATGTCAGCGCGGGGCAGATCGAGGCCGACGGCATCGCGTTAGTGGGGAAACCGCCGGAGGCGCGGCATGCCCTCGGAATCGCGTTGTCGCCCGAAGGACGGCGGTTATTTCCGGAACTGACTGTCGTTGAGAATCTGATGACCGGCGCGATTCGCCGAACGGATCGCGACCGGGTCACCGCCGATCTCGCGAAGGTCTACGATCTGTTTCCTCGGCTGAATGAGCGGCGCTCCAGTCTCGGCCGCAATCTATCGGGTGGCGAACAGCAGATGTGCGCCATCGGCCGCGCTCTGCTGAGCCGCCCCAAGCTGTTGCTGCTCGACGAACCTTCGCTTGGTCTCGCGCCCAAAGTGGTGAGCGAGATGGCCCACGCGATCGAGCGTGTTGCGAAATCCGGCGTCACCATCGTTCTCGTCGAACAGAATTCACGGCTGGCGCTCTCGATTTCGTCTGACGCGTTCCTCCTCGAAGCGGGGCGCATGATCATGAGCGGCTCGGCAAAAGAGATGCTTGCGGATAAACGCTTGCAGGATGTGTATCTAGGAACTTGAGAGGCGTAGACGTGCCGAATATCTATCAGTCGCTGACCTATCACGCCCTTCGTCAACCCGACGCCGTCGCTGTCGTCGATGGAGACAGGACATTCACATTCCCGGCCTTCGCAGAGTATGTCCGTAAGTATGCCGTATGTCTCGCCCGGGCTGGGATCCAGCGCGGCGATCGTGTTTTCGCGTTGCTGGAGAATTCAGCGGATTATCTGGCGCTTTATCATGCGACGGCGCTGACGGGCTTCATTCTCGTTCCTGTCAACGTCCGGCTATCGAACCGCGAAATCACCTGGATGATTGGTCACGGCGAGCCGAAGATCGTGCTCTATGATCCGCGAAACGCAAAGATCGCGGAGGCGGCGCGTGCGGATTGCAGCGCCGATGTCCGGTGGACCGCGATCGCAGATCTTCCAGTCCGCGAAACCAAGCCGGATTTCGATCAGCAGGTTGTGGAATCCGGATCGGTGGGCGACGACGATATCGCGCTGATCATCTATACCTCCGGCACCACGTCCCTGCCCAAGGGAGCGATGCTGCGCCACGCGGGTCTGGTCTGGAATTCGATCAACTACCAGATCGAACTCGGCATCAACAAGGATTGCCGGGCCGTCCTCGCTGCGCCGCTGTTTCACATCGGCGGCTTCGGCGTCATCAACGGGCCGATCCTCGCCGCAGGTGGACAGCTCTCGATGCTATCGCGCTTCGAATCCGAGGCGATCATCGTGCATTTGCGAACCTACACCCCGACGCATCTGTTTCTTCTCTCGCCGATGTGGGTTTCGCTCACCGATCACCCCGGTTTCGGAGACCTTCGTTTCCCTGACGTCCGCTATGTCCAGACCGCCGCCGCGCCGTTGGCCGAATATCGGCAGGAGCTCATTCGAAAAGTATTTCCCAACGCGGAGTTCGGCTGGGGCTTCGGATTGACGGAAGCTTGCGTCACGATCTTCAAGAACAGAACGACGGAGGAGATTCTCACTCATCCCGGTTCCGTCGGCTATCGCTGGCCGCATTTTTCCTATCGGCTGGTGGACGAAGAAGGCCGGATTCTCACGGACCCGTCCGCGGAAGGCGCTCTCGAGATCAAAGGTCCGACGATCTTTGCGGGCTATTGGAACGACGAGGAAGCCACGCGCTCCACGCTGCTGCCGGACGGATGGATGCGAACCGGCGATCTGATCCGCTTCGACAAGGACGGGTTCGCTTACTTTGTCGGCCGCGCAAAAGACATGGTGAAGACCGGCGGCGAGAACGTCTCCGCGCTCGAAGTAGAAATCGGCATCCTTGAACATCCCGATGTCTCCGAAGCCGCCGCCTACGGCGCGCCGCATGACTATTGGGGAGAGGAATTGCGCGCCGCCGTTGTGCCGGTGCCGGGCCGGAGCGTCGATACCGAGGCCCTGCTTCAATTCTGTCGTGGACGTCTGACCGGTTTCAAGATTCCGAAAAAGATTACCGTCGTGGAAGCATTGCCGAAATCGTCGTCCGGAAAAGTCCAGAAATTCAAGCTCAAGGACATGCTGAAATGAGTGAAGAACTGTCGGCTCAGGACGTCAAGGCTCTCGGCGAGGACCTCAACGATCTGTTGCGGATTCAGACGCTGCCGGTCGGCATGAAACTGTTCGAAGACCTCGACGAGATGAACGCCATTCCCGGCTTGCGAAAACCCAGCGCCGGCAAGCGCTTCGGAACCTGTCAGTTGGTCACGCAATCCCGCATCGCTGGCTTCACGCTGGGCATCGTCGCCGACAATCTGTTGCCACGGGGTAATTGCGGCGCCGTCCCGGGCCTCAACCCCGTCGGCCCCGAATATCTCAGCGGCGAGAAAATGGGCGGCGTCTGGTTCAAGGATCGCGAACAGGCCAAGGCGCATCAGGAGCAGATGCCGCGGATCGCGCCAGGCCGTTATCAGGGACTGGTCGTGTCTCCGCTGCGAAGCGCGCGCCTCGATCCGCCGGACGTCGTTCTGTTCTATGGCTCGCCCGGCCAGATGATCCTGTTCATCAACGGCCTGCAGCACGGCAATTACAAGCGGTTCGATTTCAGCGTCACCGGCGAAAGCGCCTGCGCGGACTCCTGGGGACTTGCCTTGAAGACGCGTGAGCCGAGCCTGTCCATTCCCTGCTACGCGGAGCGGCGGTTCGGCGGCGTGCAGGATCACGAGATGCTGATGGCGCTGCCTCCCGCCGACCTGAAGCGTGGCATTGAAGGATTGAAGGCACTGCGGAAAGCCGGGCTGCGTTACCCGATCTTTCCTTACGGATCGTCGGTCGATCCGCAGGAAGGATTGGCGGTGAGCTACGGCGAGCGAAAGGAATAGCGTTCATGTCGAGCATAAACGCGGCCAACGGCCCCCTTTCGGGTTTGCTGTCAAATATTCTGACGGGGGCTCCGTCGAATTCGGCCATCGTCCCGCATGCGAGGATGGCTCATCTCACGTTCGGTCTGAAGGACACGGACACGACCGAAACCGGGTGGATCCGAATTGACGAAGATTCCGTGCTTGGCGGCAGCGGTAACGCCGATGCGCGCTTTATCTTTGAAGCCGACAGCGCCGCGTGGCGCGAACTGGCGGAGGGAATGCCCATCAACCGGCTGGTCCGCCAGGGAAAGATGGTCATCGCAGGCGATGCGCGCCATTGCGTGCAGAACTGGCTACTCGTTTTTGAAATTTTTAATACCGTTCGAAAGGCGCGTTGATCCCATGCCCTATGTTTCCATTGACGGTATACAGACCTACTATGAGCGTGCGGGCGAGCCGGGGCGGCGCGCGCTGATCATGGTGCACGGTGCATCGCAGGATACCCTGTCATGGCGATACGCGATTCCGTTTTTCGCGCAACACTACGACGTCATTGCGGTCGACCTGCCTGGCCACGGGAAATCAAGTCTCCATGGCTCGCGCGGCGTTCTTGACAGCACGGCACACAATGCGCGTCACGTGATCGAAATCGGTAAGACGTTGGGGCTCTCGCATCCCATCATCATGGGGCACTCGATGGGTGGCGGGGTTGCAACCTCGGCGGCGTCCCAGGCCCCCGATTTTGTCGGCGGCTTGGTGCTTGTCGACGGCACCACATACAACGCCGCGCAGACCACGGGATACCACAGCAGCGTGGTGAAGGACCTTGCGCGCGTAAATCCGAACGACTGGTTCTCGGTAAATTTCGGGACGCTTCTCGGCAAGCGGACCAACCCGGCCAGAGGTGCCGAGATCGTCGCGGAAGCGCGCCGTTGTATTCCTGAAGTGGCGTTCGGCGATCTCGAGAATTTCGCAGCCTACCGGCTGGTCGACGACTTGCCCAACATCGTGTGCCCGGTGGTCGTGGTCGAATGCGACGAGGACTGGTCCGTTCCTCCAGAACCCGCACGTCAGGCGATTGCACTAATGAAGGCTCCGACAGACTTCCTTCTGTTTGAAGGCGTGGGACACTTTCCCCAGACCGAGCAGCCCGAGGAGTTTTGCTCCCGAACCCTGGAGGCCATGCGGCGCCTCGGGCTGAACTGAGCAACCGGTCGCCACATCGTTCTGTTCAAAAGTTCGCAGTTTATTCTGGGTGGTGGCGGACGCAGTCGGGTGCGAGCGGGCGGCCATCACACGGAATTCGTCGGCACCGACGACGATGTCCATCTGCTCGGCACTGCCTACCGTCGGGCACCTGGTGCAGGACCGCGTTTACGATAGCATCTATCGGGTGAACGCGGTCAGCGCCCTCATCCTGAGCGAAGCGCCGCTTGGCTTCCTCGCCTTCTCGTCGTGCTGACGCTACTGTTCCTTGGCGTCGGGCTATGTCAGATGATTCAGTCTCTCGGAACTGAAGTCGCCAGCCTATCCGGAAACCGTCGAGCTTCCGCTGGCGTGAGCGGGGTAGCTATTCCAAGAGAGTGCAATTTCGCGATGATGACGCTACAACACGACGTACGATTTGTCGCCAATCAAAGTTAAAAGATATGAGCAGGAAAGCAGTTCAACTGCGGTCGCCGAAACATGCGCCCTCCCGGCGAGAACAGAAGCGTGAGCAGACACGCGAAACCTTGATGGAGGTTACTGCGCGAATCATCGCCGAGCAGGGTTTCGGGGCCGCAACGATCACCCGCATCACTGAGCGTTCCGATATCGCGCTCGGAACATTTTATAATTACTTCGAGAGTACGGATGCTCTTTTCGCGGAATTGATGGACAGCTACGGCATTCGACTTCGGCGCTGGATCAAGGCGTCGGTACCAGGGAAGGCCGGTTTTTTTGAACGCGAAGAGGCTGCTTTCCGGGCCTGGTTCAAGTTTTTGCACCTGCATCCCTTTTTTGTAAGGGTGTTGAACGAAGCCGAAATCTTCAGTCCCGATGCCTTTGAAGCTTACTTCGAATCCATAACGGGGGGCTATCGGCGGATCCTCAAGCGCTCGGCGGCTACGGGTGAGATTCGCAAGTTGAAGGATTACGAGATCGAGGCGGTAGCCTTGATGCTGATGGCTCAACGCTCGTTTTACGGATTGCGACTGCAATCCTACGTTTCATCCAACGGTGAGATCGATCCGCGGATCGTCGCGACCTACAACGACATCCTGCGACGGACTCTCGCCGTGTCCGGAGCCTGAGGCACATCGCAATCCCGGGAACGTAAGCCTTCGCTCAGCGAGCGCTGAAGCCTCCCTCCTGAACAATATCAAGCATTTGGTTTGACTATCCGGCGCCTGTTCGCAGCCAGTTCCCTGGCGCGAGACCGGCCGCGTGGCGTCGGTCAAGAAAAATGAAAGTAATTTCATTTTTCTTGACATCGCCGATTTCCTCCGGCAGGTTTCGGAAAATCGGAGGAAACCATGCGCATGATCAGACAAGTCATCTACGCGACCATTTCATCGATGTTTCTATTCGCCGGACCATCCGAAGCTGCCCAGGATGTTTTGCGCATCGGCGTTCTTGCCGATATGAGCGGCATCTACTCGGATATGACCGGGCCGGGCTCCGTCAAGGCTGTGGAACTTGCGGTGCATGATTTTGGCGGCAGCCTCAACGGCAAGAAGATCGAGATTATCCAGGGCGATCACCAGAACAAGCCCGACATTGCGAGCACGCTGGTGCGCCGCTGGTTCGATAGCGAAGGCGTCGATGTCGTGGTGAACGCGGCTGGCTCGGCGACGGCCCTGGCCGTGGTGGAAATCGCCAAGAGTTACAACAAGGCCGCCTTGATTACCGGCGCGATCTCGGATCGTCTGACCAACGATGCGTGCTCGCCGAACCATGTTCACTACGGGCTCAACTCGCATGCGCTGGTCAATGGGACGGTCAAGGCGCTGATCGATCAGGGCAAGAAGACCTGGTTCTTCCTCGTCGCGGACTACGCCTTCGGGCATTCGATGTTGGCCGAGGCGACGAAATTCATCGAGCAAAATAGCGGAAAAGTCGTCGGGTCGGTGAAGCACCCCCTGAACACCAGTGATTTTTCTTCGTTCCTGCTACAGGCGCAGGCGTCGAAAGCGCAGGTTGTCGGGCTCGCAAACGCGAGCACGGATATGTCCAACGCGATCGCGCAGGCTGGGGAATTCGGCCTTCAGAAGGGCGGTCAGGATCTGGCGGCTCTGCTGATTTTCCTGACCGACGTGAATGCCATGGGCCTGGACCGCGCGCAGAACACGGTCCTCACGACAGCGTCATACTGGGATCAGGATGAGAAGTCCCGCGCGTTCGCGGAACGCTATTACAAGGACAGCAAGCGGATGCCGACGTTCTATCAGCAGGCGGACTATTCGGCGACGCTGGCTTATCTTCAGGCCGCCAAGTCGGTTGGCTGGAACGATGGCCGCGCGGTTATCGCCGCAATGAAGGACAAGCCGATTAACGATTTTTTCGCGCGCGGCGGGTCGATCCGGCAGGATGGTTTGCTGGTTCATGACGTCTTTCTCGCGCGCGTCAAGTCGCCGGCCGAATCCAAAAAGCCATGGGATTATTATCAGATCGTCTCGACCGTGCCGGGCGCGACGGCCTTCGGTTCGATCGCCGCCTCGAAGTGTCCGTTGATCAACAAATGAGTTGATGGATGATGTCAGGCTTCGACAAGCGGATCCCAGACGCGCAGGCGTGCGTCCTGCCCTATATCCTCGCACGCCGGGCTGATGTTGAACCCGATAGCATCTGCGCCGTCTTCGAGGACGGCAAGAAATGGACCAATGCTGACGCATTCCACATCGCGAGCAAGATCGGCTCCGGGTTGCGTCGGGCGGGCGTCAAACGCGGCGACAAGGTTCTGGTCTGGATGCCGAACGGGCCGATGGCGCTCGGGGCCTGGTTTGGGATCAATACCGTCGGCGCGGTCTTCGTCGGCATCAACACTGCGTATCGAGGTGCATTGCTGGCGCACGTGATCGAGAACTCCGACGCCGAAGCGTTGCTGTGCCATCCCGAATTGGCCGGGCGCTTGTTGGAGCTCGAAAGCATCGGGCGTCTGAGAGTGGTTTTCACCGATCTGTCGTTGCTTGAGTGCGCCGGCAGGTTCGAGCCGCTCGGCGTCCAGATGCGCGGATGGGAGCATCTGGAGGGCTCCGCCGACGCGGATTTGCCCGTCGAGGGTTTGATGCCGTGGGACGTCCAGGCGATCTGCTACACGTCGGGCACGACCGGACCTTCGAAAGGCGTTTTATCCAGTTATCTCCATCTTTTCACGATGGGCCTGGAGTGCACCGCCGGTACGGATGCCCGGGATCGCTGGATGATCAATCTGCCACTCTTCCATGTGGGGGGCACGTTGTTTGTCTATGGCGCACTGTCGCGAGCCGGATCGATCGCCGTGCTCGCGTCGTTCGCGACCGATACGTTCCTGGATCGATGTCGCGCTCTCGGCGCCACCGCCTGCGTTCTTTTGGCGTCGATGGCGACGTTTCTGGTGCGTCAGCCGCCGTCGCATCGCGATCGCGATCATGCGCTGCGCCGTGTCATGGTGCTGCCGCTCAACGAGGATGCGCCGGCCATCGCGGAACGTTTCGGGTTCACTGTCTTCACCGTCTTCAACATGAGCGAGGTCTCGTGCCCGATCCGCTCGGACGACAACCCTTCCAGCCGCGGCTCATGCGGCCGGCTGAGAGCGGGAGTCGAAGCACGGATCGTCGACCGGAACGATTGCGAAGTCGTGGTCGGGGAGGTTGGAGAATTGATCCTGCGTTCCGATGCGCCGTGGACGATGTCGCACGGATATCACAAGAATTCCGAAGCGACCGCCGCGTCGTGGCGAAACGGCTGGTTTCATACCGGGGATGCATTCCGGGTCGACGGCAACGGAAACTATTTCTTCGTCGATCGCATGAAGGACGCCATCCGCAGGCGCGGAGAGAATATCTCTTCCTTCGAGGTGGAGGCGGAGATTCTGGCCCACCCCGGAATCCTCGAAGCCGCGGTGGTCGGTGTACCAAGCGAATACGGCGAGGAAGACGTTCTTGCCGCCGTCGTCGCGAAGCCGGGCGTTCAATTGTCCGACGAGGAATTGATCGGCTTCCTGTCGCACAGGATGCCGCACTTCATGGTTCCGCGATACATCCGGCACATGCAGGCATTGCCCAAAACCCCGACCGCGAAGATCGAAAAGCATGTGCTCAGGTCCGATGGGGTCACGGAGGAGACGTGGGATCGCGAGACCGCGGGTATTCGAATTTCGCGCGATCGGCTGAGCACCTGAATAACTTCTCCGTCGATCGAACGCGCCATGTCGCCTTGCTTCACCCGGCGGAAAGCGGTGCGCGTCAGCCGTCACGGCTGCGGCGCGTCCTGATTTGACGAATTGGAAAGAGACCTATGACGATATCGCCATTCAAGAGAATGCTCATCGCCAACCGTGGCGAAATCGCGATCCGGGTCGCGCGCGCCGCCGCCGATCTGGGGATCGAAACCGTCGCGATCTATCCGGATGACGATGCCGCGTCTCTTCATGTGAAGCGGGCCGACGTGGCATGGCGCATCGACGGTCAGGGCGCTGCCGCATACCTCGACATCCAGCAGGTCATACGCGCTGCCGTTGAGACGGATTCCGATGCGATCCATCCGGGGTACGGGTTTCTCTCGGAGAACGCCGGGTTCGCGAGAGCGTGCGCCGAGGCCGGCATTGTCTTTATCGGCCCGACTCCGGAAGCATTGACGCTGTTCGGTGACAAGGCCGCCGCGCGTGATCTGGCGCGAAGGACTGGCGTACCGCTTGCGCGGGGCACTACGCGAGCGACGACCCTTGACGAAGCCGGGGCCTTTCTGGCGTCGCTTGGGGCCGGGCGCGGCTTGATGATCAAAGCGCTGGCTGGCGGAGGCGGGCGTGGAATGCGTGTTGTGCAGACCGCGGATCAATTGGCCGATGCTTATGGTCGCGCGGCGTCGGAGGCCAAGGCCGCGTTTGGCACGGATGAGCTTTATGTCGAGGAACTGATCTCTCCCGCGCGGCATGTCGAAATCCAGGTTATTGCCGACCGTGGCGGCGATGTCGTGCATCTGTTCGAGCGTGAATGCAGTCTGCAACGGCGCTTCCAGAAGGTCGTCGAGATCGCGCCATTCCCCGGCCTTGACGATGGCGTTCGCGCGGAAATGGCGGAAACGGCGTTGAAGTTGGCTCGCGCCGCAGCTGTTCATACCGTGTGCACATTCGAGTTTCTGCTGGGCGACGATTCCCGCTTCGTCTTCATGGAGGCGAATCCCCGGATTCAGGTCGAGCATACGGTGACCGAGGATGTGCTCGGGGTCGATCTGGTGAAAACACAGATCGAGCTTGCGGCGGGACGCACGCTGGCGTCGCTGGGATTGACCCAGTCGGCGATCGGGAAGCCGGAAGGCATCGCCATCGAGTTGCGCATCAACATGGAAAAGGTCGGCCCCGACGGCGGCGCGTCGCCGACGGGTGGCGTCCTCTCGGCGTTCGAAGCGCCTGGCGGAAAAGGCATTCGAATCGAGACATCCGGATATGCCGGTTATCTCACGAGTTCGCGGTATGACTCGCTGCTGGCCAAGCTGATTGTGCATTCACCGTCGGACGATCTGGAAGCGGCGCTCGACCGCGCGTATCGCGCGCTGTGCGAATTTCGCATCGAAGGCGTCGAGACGAACCTTGAGTTCCTGCAAAGCCTGCTTCGGGACGATCGGATCAGAGCGAACGTGTTCGATACGGGATTCATCGAAAGGAACGCGGCAGAGATTCTGGCGGTGAAGGATCATCCGAAGCGCTACGTCGGAGGGGCGGCCGCTTCCGGAAAGACAATCGCCGCGACCCTTGACCAGCCGGACGATACGATTGCGGTGAACTCCCCCCTGACCGGCCGCCTGGTGTCTTACGATGTTGCCGTCGGTGACCGGGTGGGCGCCGAGAGCGTCGTCGCCATCGTCGAGGCCATGAAAATGGAGCAGGTGGTTCACGCCGGGATGGCCGGAACCGTGCGGGCCCTTACCGCCGCAACTGATCAGACCGTTCTTGCCAATGCGCCGCTTCTGTTCATCGAACCGGGCGACCAGGAGGGCCGTTCCGAAGGGGTCATCGCGAAGGAGGATGCTACCGCCATTCGCCCTGATCTGTTCGAGGTGCTCGAACGTCATCACAATCTGCTGGATGAACGTCGTCCTGACGCCGTCGCGCGGCGTCGCCGCACTGGACAGCGTACTGCACGTGAGAACATTACGCATCTCTGTGATCCGGACAGCTTCGTGGAATATGGCGCGCTGGCGGTTGCGGCCCAGCGTCGTCGTCGTTCGACTGAGGAACTGATCGCGATCAGTCCGGCCGATGGGTTGGTGGCCGGCATTGGAACCGTAAATGCCAGCCAGTTCGGTGAAACGGGCGCGCGATGCATGGTGCTGTCATACGACTACACCGTGTTCGCCGGTACGCAGGGGTTCATGGGCCATAAGAAGATGGACCGCCTGCTCCATCTCGCCGATCAGTGGAGTTTGCCGCTGATTGTTTTCGCGGAAGGTGGTGGCGGCCGCCCTGGCGAGACGGATTATATGGGGGTGGCGGGTCTCGACATGCCGTCGTTTCGGCTGCTCGCGCGCCTCAGCGGGAAAGCGCCGACGATCGCGATCGTTTCCGGGCGCTGCTTCGCGGGCAACGCCGCGGTGGCCGGGAGTTGCGATCTCATCATCGCGACAAAAAACGCCAACCTTGGCATGGGCGGCCCGGCGATGATCGAAGGCGGCGGCCTCGGGCGCTTTACGCCGGAGGAGGTTGGTCCGGCCGACGTGCAGACAGCCAACGGGGTGGTCGACATTCTGGTCGCGGATGAAGCGGAAGCGGTTGAGGCGGCCCAGCGCTATCTTTCGTATTTTCAGGGATCGCTGTCGGATTGGTCCTGCGCCGACCAGCTCCCGCTGCGAAGCGCCGTCCCTGAGAATCGCATGCGGGCCTACGACGTTCGCAAGGTGATTGATCGGCTTGCGGATCAGGACTCGGTTCTGGAACTGCGCCCGACCTATGGTGTCGGGATCATCACTGCATTGATCCGGATCGAAGGACAGGCGGTCGGACTCTTCGCCAACAATCCACGACACCTGGGTGGCGCGATCGACGCCGAGGCCGCCGAGAAGGCGGCGCGTTTTGTCGAACTATGCGAGGCGTATGGATTTCCGATCGTGTCGTTGTGCGACACGCCGGGTTTCATGGTCGGTCCGGAGGCCGAGAGAACCGCGTTGGTCCGTCGCGTCGCGCGCATGTTTGTCGGCGCGGCTAACATCACAGTGCCATTTCTAACGATCGTCTTGCGCAAAGGCTACGGTCTTGGAGCGCAGGCCATGGCGGGTGGGAGCACCATTGCTCCGTTCTTCACGGTTGCATGGCCGACAGGCGAATTCGGTGGAATGGGAATCGAGGGCGCCGTCAACCTGGCCTACCGGAAGGAATTGGCTGCCATCGAAGATCCGGTTGCGCGACAGCGTGCATATGCCGGCTACGTCCAGGATCTGTATGACGAAGGCAAGGCAACCAACATGGCGTCGTTCCTTGAGATCGATGGTGTGATCGATCCGGCAGCGTCTCGCCACTGGATCCGCCGCGCGCTCCGCTCCGTCCCTATGCCGATCAAACAGGCGGCGAAGCGCCGTCCCTTTGTCACGCCAAGGTAGTTGTCGTATTGGCCCGATCCAATTTCGCGAGATAGGGAATTTCCTGCAAGCACGATGCCCGCTCGAAAGGCATGGACATTGACGACACTGCGGTCCGGCCGGCGATCGAAATAATGCTGCACGCCATCCAGATCTGGCTGGAGGAGACGGCACGAATCGCCCGTGCAGCGACCGTCTGCGCGTAGACCGTCAGCATCAACGCGGCGTCTCCCTTACGCTCGATATCGAGCAATCCATCTATGAGGCAAGATGTCTGCTCGATGCGAGGAGTTTTCTTAACAAGAATGAATTCGGCCAACTTAGCGTTCTAAAGGAAAATAGACTCGCGGGATTCCAACTGTAAGTGTGTTGATGCACATCCCGCGTGTTGAAGGCAACGTTTACACTGCTTTCCCACAAGGAGTGGTTGGCAC